>NZ_CP108143.1:4601053-4902829 GCF_036206005.1 Streptomyces sp. NBC_00178 | reverse complement strand
GGCATCTCCGAGGAGGAGGTGCTGGAAGGGCTGGAGTCCGCCAACGCGTACAGCACCCTGTCGCTGGACGTGCCCGACACGGACGACGAGTCGCCGGCCGTGGCGGACACCCTGGGCTCCGAGGACGAGGCCCTGGAGGGCGTGGAGTACCGCGAGTCGCTCAAGCCGCTCCTGGAGGACCTCCCGCCGCGCGAGAAGCGGATCCTGCTGCTGCGCTTCTTCGGCAACATGACCCAGTCGCAGATCGCCCAGGAGGTCGGCATCTCCCAGATGCACGTCTCGCGCCTCCTGGCACGCACGCTCGCGCAGCTGCGCGAGCGGCTGCTCGTCGAGGAGTAGCGAGAGCCGGAGGCCGGACGCGGCGGCCCCGTGGGGTCGCCGCGCGAGGGCTCAGGCGTCGGGCGTCGTCCGCTGCACCCGGATCCCCAGGGCCTTGGTGGTCGCCGGGGCGAGCAGCAGCACGAGCGCGGTCACCGCGACCACGGAGAGGGCGATCCCGGCCGGGATCAGCGCGCCCTGCGCCCTCAGCAGGGTCCAGGCCACCGGCAGCGCCATGAGCTGGGTGATGAGCGCGGGTCCCCGGCTCCAGCTGCGCCGCCTCAGCAGACCCCGGGCGGCGAGGAGCGGGATGAGACCGAGCACGATCAGCGTCAGCCCTCCCGTCTCGGCCTGCTGCGGGCTGTCGGGGCGGCCGAGCAGGCCCATGACCAGCATGTAGATCCCGCCGACGACGAGCGCGGCGGCCTCCAGACCGCAGAGCGCGGCCACGAGCGCGATCCGGGCGGGCTTCTCCGGGCCGGCCGGGGGCGACGACGGGGGGATGTTCTGCTGAGTGCTCACGTCTTTCAGACTGACATCCCGGGCATCGGACCGTGAAGCCGGGGCCGCGGCGATTCCCGCGCCGTCACGCTCGGTGACCGTACGCGGACCCGGTGGAGCGCGGCTTCGGGGCCGTACGGCGTGGTGGGTACCCTGGCCTGCATGCGCGCACTTCTCGTGGTCAACCCAGCTGCCACCACTACCAGTGCGCGGACGCGTGACGTGCTGATCCACGCCCTCGCGAGCGAGATGAAGATCGAGACCGTGACCACGGAGTACCGGGGGCACGCCCGGGACCTGGGGCGACGGGCCGCGGACTCCGACGACGTCGATCTGGTGGTCGCCCTGGGCGGCGACGGCACGGTCAACGAGGTGGTCAACGGCCTGCTCCACCACGGTCCCGACCCCGAGGGCCTGCCGAGTCTCGCGGTGGTGCCCGGCGGTTCCACCAATGTGTTCGCCCGCGCCCTGGGCATCCCCAACGACGCCGTGGAGGCGACCGGCGCGATCCTGGACGCCCTGGCCGCCCGCAGCGAGCGCACGGTGGGCCTCGGCCTCGCGGCCGGCACCCCGGGCAGTGCGGACGAGGCGGTCCCGGGCCGCTGGTTCACCTTCTGCGCGGGCCTCGGGTTCGACGCGGGCGTCATCGGACGGGTCGAACAGAAGCGCGAGCTGGGCAAACGCTCGACCCACGCGCTGTACGTGCGGCAGGTCCTGAAGCAGTTCCTGGACGAGCCGCACCGGCGCAGCGGCCAGATCACCCTGGAGGTGCCCGGCCAGGACCCGGTCACGGACCTCGCGCTGTCGATAATCTGCAACACCGCACCCTGGACCTACCTGGGAAACCGCCCGATATACGCGTCCCCGAGGGCCTCGTTCGACACCGCCCTGGACATCCTCGGCCTGAAGCGTCTTTCGACGCCTGCCGTTACCCGGTACGCCACCCAGTTGCTCACTTCCAGTCCCGAAAAGGGTCCACACGGTAAGCACGCCGTCTCCATGCATGACCTCACGGACTTCACCTTGCATTCAAAGGTCCCGCTGCCCTTCCAGATGGACGGTGACCACCTCGGACTGCGTACGAGCGTGACGTTCACAGGCGTTCGCCGTGCACTGCGTGTGATTGTGTGAGTGGAAGGGGCGAAAGTCCTTTAACTCGAACGTTTGGGCTGGCCCCCACCCCTTAGAAGTACGGCTGTGACCTAGTCGACACCGAGGAATCAAAAAAAACTTTCCAGAAGGGGTTGTATCCGTCGCCGAGGTTTGGGAATCTCTACATGGCGATCGGGACGGCCCGCAACATCGGCCTCCACTGAGAGCCAGAACCCCTCCTCACCACAACAGGACCACATCCAGTTCTTCTGGACGTCGGACCTTCGGCCGCGGGGGGATTCGTGAAAGCGTTCACATTCACAAGCACCAGCATGTAATACCAAGGAGAGGTAGCAGCCATGGACTGGCGTCACAACGCCGTTTGTCGTGAGGAAGACCCCGAGCTGTTCTTCCCCATCGGCAACACCGGTCCTGCGCTGCTGCAGATCGAGGAAGCCAAGGCCGTCTGCCGTCGCTGCCCCGTCATGGAGCAGTGCCTGCAGTGGGCGCTCGAGTCCGGTCAGGACTCCGGCGTCTGGGGTGGCCTCAGCGAGGACGAGCGCCGCGCAATGAAGCGCCGCGCCGCTCGCAACCGGGCGCGTAACGCCAGCGCCTGACCGACGCCCCCCGCACGACGAGCCTCAGCCCGGCGGCGCGTACAGAGCGTACGCACAGCCCCGCCTTCGAGTCGCAGCGCGCAGTACCCCCGAAGCGCATCGCACCGTGAGCACCACGCAGTGGGCCCGGACCGTCACCACGGTCCGGGCCCACTGCTGTGCGGTGACGGCCGCGCCGCTACTTGTCGTTCCGGACGGGGACGTCCAGGACCACCTGGGTGCCACGCTCCGGCGCGGGGACCATGCCGAACGTGCCGCCCAACTCGCCCTCGACCAGCGTCCGCACGATCTGGAGACCCAGGTTCCCGGCGCGCTGCGGGTCGAATCCCTCGGGCAGCCCACGTCCGTCGTCCGTGACGGTGATCAGCAGCCGGCCCTCGGAGGGTGACCCGCCGCGCACCGCGGAGACCTCGACCGTGCCCTGCTCGGCCACGGTGAACGCGTGTTCCAGTGCGTTCTGCAGCACCTCGGTCAGCACCATCGACAGCGGCGTCGCCACCTCGGCGTCGAGAATCCCGAAGCGGCCCGATCGTCGGCAGGTCACCTTTCCGGGCGAGATCTCGGCGACCATGGCGATCACGCGGTCGGCGATCTCGTCGAACTGCACCCGCTCGTCCAGGTTCTGGGACAGCGTCTCATGGACGATCGCGATCGAGCCGACGCGCCGCACCGCCTCGTTGAGCGCCTCGCGGCCCCGCTCGGAGTCCATCCGGCGCGCCTGGAGGCGCAACAGGGCGGCCACCGTCTGGAGGTTGTTCTTCACCCGGTGGTGGATCTCCCGGATGGTGGCGTCCTTCGTGATCAATTCCCGCTCGCGGCGCCGGAGTTCCGTGACGTCGCGCAGGAGCACCAGCGAACCGATGCGCACACCCTTGGGCTTCAGCGGGATGGCCCGCAGCTGGATGACCCCGCCGGCGCCCTCCACCTCGAACTCCCTGGGGGCGTATCCGCTCGCCACCTTGACCAGGGCCTCGTCGACCGGGCCGCGCGACGGCGCGAGTTCGGCGGTCGTCGCGCCCAGGTGGTGGCCGACGAGGTCCGATGCCAGACCGAGCCGGTGGTACGCCGAGAGGCCGTTCGGGCTGGCGTACTGGACCACGCCGTCCGCGTCGAGCCTGATCAGTCCGTCCCCCACGCGTGGCGAGGCGTCCATGTCGACCTGCTGGCCGGGGAAGGGGAAGGTGCCGGCGGCGATCATCTGGGCCAGGTCGGACGCGGACTGGAGGTAGGTGAGCTCCAGCCGGGAGGGGGTCCGCACGGTGAGCAGGTTGGTGTTGCGGGCGATCACCCCGAGGATCCGGCCCTCGCGCCGTACGGGGATCGACTCGACCCGTACGGGCACCTCCTCCCGCCACTCGGGGTCGCCCTCCCGCACGATCCGGCCCTCGTCCAGGGCGGCGTCCAGCAGCGGGCGGCGGCCGCGCGGCACCAGGTGCCCGACCATGTCGTCCTGGTAGGAGGTGGGGCCGGTGTTGGGCCGCATCTGCGCCACGGACACATAGCGGGTCCCGTCGCGGGTGGGCACCCACAGGACGAGGTCGGCGAAGGACAGGTCGGAGAGCAGCTGCCACTCCGAGACCAGCAGATGGAGCCACTCGAGGTCGGTGTCACTCAGGGCTGTGTGCTGGTGGACGAGGTCGTTCATGGAGGGCACGTGTGCGAGCGTACCCGCGCGGATGACGAGGTTCCGAACCGATCGGGCCGCCGATGCGTGACACTGGGCGGGGGGACGGGCCGCGGAGAATGTCCGTCCTCACGGATGGACAGGGCCTATTGGTCTAGTCCACAATGCGAGGTGCGGACGCCATGCACAGGACATGATCCGTACGCGACAAGACCTCCGCTCTCCCCGCACAGGAGGGCGGACCGGGGTACCCGGCGCTCTCTGCCCTGACTGCGCCGGTGCCCCACATGGCCGGAGGCACCGCACACCGCCGGCCAGGAAGCTCCGGGCTGCGGTGCCGGACGGGCTGAGGGTCCCGTCCCGGCGCCGCGGCCCGCGGGTGTTTCCGGGGGCATTCCGCGCGCGCGGGCCGGATGTCCGCCGACGGGGCGACAGTCATCGACGCGAAGCCGGACGGTTCACCTCCCGGCCGCCCCGTTCTGCTAGATTGGTCCGAGATTGGTCTATACCACATGACGCCACTCTTCAGATCGGCAGGCACAGCGTGGAAGTTGTCATCGTCCCGGACGCCACGGCAGGCGGCGAGCTCATCGCGGAGGCCATCGGCGCCCTGCTGAGCCGCAGGCCCGACGCACTTCTCGGCGTTGCCACCGGATCGACCCCGCTGCCCGTCTACCAGGCCCTGGCGGCGAAGGTCCGATCCGGCGCGGTGGACGCCTCGCGTGCCCGCATCTGCCAGCTCGACGAGTACGTCGGGCTGCCGGCCGGCCACCCCGAGTCCTACCGCTCGGTCGTCCTGCGCGAGGTCGTCGAGCCGCTGGGCCTGTCCGAGAAGTCCTTCATGGGCCCGGACGGCACGGCCGAGGACGTCCAGGCCGCCTGCGAGGCGTACGACAGGGCGCTCGCCGAGGCGGGCGGTGTCGACCTCCAGCTGCTCGGCATCGGTACCGACGGGCACATCGGCTTCAACGAGCCCTGCTCGTCGCTCGCCTCCCGCACGCGCATCAAGACGCTGACCGAGCAGACCCGGATCGACAACGCGCGCTTCTTCGACGACGACATCGACCAGGTGCCCCACCACGTCATCACCCAGGGCATCGGCACGATCCTGGAGTCCCGTCACCCGATCCTGCTGGCCACCGGCGAGGGCAAGGCCGACGCGGTGGCCCGCACCGTCGAGGGCCCGGTGGCCTCGATCGTGCCGGCCTCGGCCCTGCAGCTGCACCCGCACGCCACGGTGGTGGTCGACGAGGCCGCCGCGTCGAAGCTGAAGCTGGCGGACTACTTCCGTGCCACCTACGCGGCGAAGCCGCGGTGGCAGGGCCTGTAGGACCTCCCCGCACGCGAGAGGGCCGGGTCACCGTCTTCGGTGGCCCGGCCCTCGTGCGGTCCGCGGGCTATCCGGCGCGGGTACCCGTGATCGTCTCCGCCGCCGCGACCCCGCACACCCGTGCGGCGCCGTGGGTGGCGATGTGGAGCGCGCCCCGGGGCGGCGCCACCGGCAGGCCCATCTCGACCACGATCGTGTCCGGGCGCGCCGCCACCAGCGTGTCCAGCGCCTCGCCCATCCACGCGTGCCGGTGGGCGTCGCGGACGACGGCGACCACGCGCCGCTCCCCCGCCGTCCGCAGCACCTCGGCCGCGGGTGAACCGTGCTCACCGCCGTAGGTGTCCGTCGCGGTGCCGGGCAGCAGCCGGGCCAGCTCCGCCGCGACACCCCACGGGGTCTCCTCGCCGACCGCGATGTTCGCGACCGGGGTGAGGGCGGCGACGTAGGGCGGTGCGTCCAGCGGTTCGGCGGCGCCCGTGACCGTCACGGCGCGGCGGGCCGCGATCAGCCCGATGCCGGCTCCGGTGCCGGGCGCGGTCCCCTCCTGCGTGTCCGCGCCCGGCGCCGAGGCAGCCCCCCTGGCCCTCTGCGTCCAGGACGCGAGAGCCCGTACACGTGCGGCGGCGTCGGCCAGCCGCTCCTCGGGCAGTTCACCCGTCCGCACCGCCGTGACGAGCGCGTCGCGCAGCCTCAGTACGGTCTCCTCGTCGGCGAGCCCGCCGCCGACGCAGATGGCGTCGGCGCCCGCCGCGATCGCGAGGACGGAGCCGCGCTCGATGCCGTACGTACCGGCGATGGCGTCCATCTCCATGCCGTCCGTGACGATCAGGCCCTCGTACCCCAGTTCCTGGCGCAGGAGTCCGGTGAGGATCTGCGGGCTCAGGGTGGCGGGCCGGGTCGGGTCGAGTGCGGGGAGCAGGATGTGCGCGCTCATGACCGACCGGGAACCCGCCGCGATGGCGGCCCGGAAAGGCACCAGCTCACGGGCGTGCAACGTGTCCAGGTCCACGTCGATGCGGGGCAGCGCGTGGTGCGAGTCGACCGCCGTGTCGCCGTGCCCGGGGAAGTGCTTGGTGCAGGCGGCCACGCCGGCGGACTGGAGTCCCTCGACGTACGCGGCGGTGTGCCGGGCGACGAGCGCGGTGTCTGCGCCGAAGGACCGTACGCCGATGACCGGGTTACCGGGATTGGAGTTGACGTCGGCGGACGGCGCCCAGTTGAGGTTGACGCCGCACTCGGCCAGCCGTCGGCCGAGCTCGCGGGCGACGGCACGGGTGAGGTCCACGTCGTCCACGGCGCCGAGGGCGAGGTTGCCGGGGAACGACGATCCGGCGCGGACCTCGAGCCGGGTGACGTCGCCGCCCTCCTCGTCGATCGCGACGAGTACGTCGTCCCGTTCGGCCCGCAGCCGGGCGGTGAGCGCGGCGAGCTGCTCGGGTGTGTGGATGTTCCGGCCGAACAGCCCGACGGAGGCCAGGCCTTCGCCGACCCTGCGCAGGAGCCAGTCCGGGGCGCTCGTGCCGGTGAACCCGGGCTGGAGCACGGCGAGCGCGTCGCGTGTGACGGTGTCCGTGGTGGATACGAGGGTGGTCATGGCAGCCGGGTTATCCCTTCACTGCGCCATCGGTCAGACCGCTGACGGCCTTGCGCTGCAGGAAGACGAAGAGGACGAGGATCGGGACGGCGAAGATCGAGGAGGCGGCCATCGTGGCGCCCCAGTCGTCGCCGAACTGGGTCTGGAACTGCGACAGCCACAGCGGCAGGGTCTGGGACTCCGCCTGCTTGTTCAGGACGAGCACCAGGGGGAACTCGTTCCACGCGGTGATGAAGCCGAACATCGACGTGGACATCAGGCCGGGTGCGAGCAGCGGCAGGATCACCTTGACGAACGCCTGCGGACGGGTGCAGCCGTCCACCATGGCCGACTCCTCCAGCTCCCTGGGCACCGCGGCGACGAAGCCGCGCAGCGTCAGGAGGGTGAAGGGCAGGACCATGACCATGTAGAAGACCGTCAGCGGGATCAGGCTGTTGAGCATGTCCGAGTCGCGGACGATGAAGTAGATCGCGATGACCATGACTTCCCAGGGCGCCATCTGGGCGACCATGAAGCCGACGATGAATCCCTTGCGTCCCTTGAAGCGCATCCGGGCCAGGGCGAACGAGCCGGCCAGCGCGAGGATCAGGGAGAACGTCACGGCGAGGACCGTGACCGTGAGGGAGTTGCGGACCATCGTCCAGAAGTTGTCCGCGTCGACGGCGGTCCGGAAGTGCTCGAACGTGAAGTTCGTGGGGAACCAGACCGGGTCGTCCGCGACGATGTCCGGCGTCGGCTTGAAGGCCGTCGCGAACATCCAGTACACGGGGAAGACGAAACCGATGATCAGCAGGACCGCCGTGGCGTTGGGCCAGATGCGGCTGAACCGTGACGAAGCCGAGCGCTTCACAGCTCGTCCTCCTCTTGCTTGAGAACGATCCGGAGGTAGGAGGACGTCAGCAGGAGCAGGATCACGATGGTGAGCATCGCGATCGCCGAACCCATGCCGTAGTGCTGGTTCCCGACACCCTCGATGTAGGCGTAGACCGGCAGGATCTCGGTGAGCCGGTCCGGTCCGCCCTGGTTGATCGCGAAGACCTGGACGAACGCCTTGAAGATCCAGATGACCTCCAGGAACGTCGTCGCGAAGAGGAACGGCTTGAGGAACGGCATGGTGACCGAGGTGAAGCTCTTCCACGGGCCGGCGCCGTCGAGCGAGGCGGCCTCGTAGAGCTCCTTGGGGATCGTCGTCGTCGCGGCGTAGAGATTGATCGCGACGAACGGGATCGACATCCACACGATGAGCACGGTGATGACGAAGAACGTGGAGAACTGGCCGCCGGTCCAGTTGTAGTCGGCCATCGAGTGGAAGCCGGCCTTGTCCAGGACCCAGTTGACGACACCGAACCGGGAGGCGAAGAGCCACTGGTAGACGGTGGTCGAGGCCACGACGGGCATCGCCCAGGCGAGCACCAGGCCGATGAGGAGCGCGACGCGCATACGCTTGCCGAGGCGGGCCAGCAGGAGCCCGATCAGCGTGCCGAAGACCATGGTCAGGGCGACGTTGACGGCCGTGAAGACGGTCGAGCGGACGGTGACGTCCCAGAATTCCTCGCTGCCGAGGATCTCCTTGTAGTTGTCGATCCCGTTCCACTCGGTGAGGTGCTGGATCAGCTGCCTCATGTTGAGGTTCTGGAACGACAGCAGGGTGTTCTCGATCAGCGGCCAGCCGAGGAACACCAGGGTCACGGCCACCGGCGGCAACAGCAGCAGGTACGGGGCCGTCGCGCGGGATCTGCCACGGGCCGCCGGCTTGCCCGGCGCTGCACCGGTCCCCTTCACCACGTCCGTCGGACCTGAAGGCGGCCGTTCGGTCTGCACGGTCATGCTCGCCATCTCTTTCTCGGCACCATGGGACACACGTCGACTGCCGGGGGACGGGCTCCGTGTCGGAACCCGTCCCCCGGCAGTTCGGCCTTACTGCTTCTGCGCGAGGCGCTTGTTGAACTCCGCCTCGACCTGCTTGGCGGCCTCGGCGTTCGACTTGCCGTTCAGGACCGCCGTCATGAAGGTCTTGATCGGGTTGGGGGCGTTCTCGACCGCGGCCCACTCGGGGATCAGCGGCGTGGTGCCGCCGACCTTGGCGGACGGCGCGGCGGCCTCGGCGACCGGGTTGCCGGCCAGGTTCGTGTTCAGCGACTCCTTGTTCGGGATGACGCCGTTCAGCTTGGCGAGCTGGCCCTCGAACTGGTCGGAGAGCGCGAGCTTCAGGAACTCCTTGGCGAGGTCCTGCTTCGCGCTGCCCTCGGCCACGGCGAGGTTGGAGCCGCCGAGGAAGACGCCCTCGGGCTTGTCGGCCGTCTCACCCGGGATGGTGAAGTAGCCGATCTCCTTCTCGATGGCCGGGTTGGCCGCGATCGCCGTGCCGGCCTCCCAGCCCATGCCGATGAAGGCGCCGGTCTTGCCCTTGGCGAAGACGTCGGCCTGCTGCGGGGTCGCCTCGTCCTTGTCCTTGGGGGCCTTGGAGTAGGCCTGGTACTTCTTGTACAGGTCCATCGCCTCGCCGATCTTCGGGTCGGCGAGGTTGGAGACCCACTTGTCCCCGTCCTTCTTGATGAGGTCCGCACCCTTGCCGATGGTGAGGCCGTCGAAGAAGTACCAGTTCTGGCCGGGGAGGTAGAGCGGCTCGGCCTTGCCCTTGGCCTTGATCTTGTCGAGCGCCGCGAAGAACTCGTCGCGGGTCTTGGGGGTTTCGGTGACGCCCGCGTCCGCGAAGACCGTCTTGTTGTAGAGGACCACGCGGTTGGCGAAGTACCACGGGGCGGCGTACTGCTTGCCGTCCACGACGGCGGCCTCGTTCAGGTTGGCGGCCCAGTCGCCGCCGATCTCCGACTTGAGGTCACCGAGGTCGGCGAGCCCGCCGGTCTTGGCGTACGCCGCGGTCTGGGTGTTGCCGATCTCGAAGACGTCCGGCGGGTTCTCCTCGGAGAGGGCGGTCGTCAGCTTCTGCTGGATGCCGTTCCACTGCTGGACCTCGAACTTGACCTTCGCGCCGGTCTTCTTCTCGAAGGCGGCGGTAAGATCCTTCTGCCACTGCTCCGGCGTCGAGCCGTCCATGGCCCAGACGGTGAGGGTCTGTCCCTTGTAGCTGTCCGGACCGGACTTCTTGCCGCTGCTGTCGCTGCCGCCGTCGTCGGAGCCACACGCCGCCATGCTGACCATCATGCCCGCGACGCCGATCGCCGCGATGAGCTTGCGCTTCACGCTGAACCCTCCTCAGGGTGCTGCAACCCCCCCGCCCACCGCGAAGACACCCACGAGTAGTTCTGCTGGGGCTGGGACCTGGTCTTTAATGGTTTAGACCAGTACCGGGAGCTTGGCCTAGACCTTTAGGGGTGTCAAGGGTGTATAAGAAGTGCACTCGCGTCCGTTATAGGACCGACACCTAAGGGAGGGCGACGACCCGTGACCGGACCGTGCCACCATGTGAGCCGCGACAGACGGAGGAGCCGGTGACGGCAGCAACGCAGCAGTCGGGAAGGCGGATCATGGGTGCCGACGGGGGCAGCAGTACGGGCGAGACCGGTGCGGCTACGCGCACGGCACGCGTCCCCAAGTACTACAGGCTCAAGCGCCATCTCCTGGAGATGACGGACACCATGCCGCCCGGCACCCCCGTGCCGCCCGAGAGGACCCTGGCCGCCGAGTTCGACACCTCCCGCACCACGGTGCGCCAGGCGCTCCAGGAACTCGTCGTCGAGGGCCGGCTGGAACGCATCCAGGGCAAGGGGACCTTCGTCGCCAAGCCGAAGGTCTCGCAGGCCCTGCAACTCACCTCGTACACCGAGGACATGCGCGCCCAGGGCCTCGAACCCACGTCCCAGCTCCTGGACATCGGCTATGTGACCGCGGACGACACGCTCGCCGGGCTGCTGGACATCACCGCGGGGGGCCGGGTGCTGCGGATCGAGCGGCTGCGGCTCGCCAGCGGTGAGCCGATGGCGATCGAGACCACGCACCTCTCGGCGAAGCGCTTCCCCGCGCTGCGCCGTTCCCTGGTGAAGTACACGTCGCTCTACACCGCGCTGGCCGAGGTGTACGACGTCCGGCTCGCCGAGGCCGAGGAGACCATCGAGACCTCGCTCGCCACGCCGCGCGAGGCCGGGCTGCTGGGCACGGACGTCGGGCTGCCGATGCTCATGCTGTCCCGGCACTCGGTCGACGGGCACGGCGAGCCGGTGGAGTGGGTGCGCTCGGTCTACCGGGGCGACCGGTACAAGTTCGTCGCCCGCCTGAAGCGTCCCACCGACTGACCCGGACCCCTTCCGGCGGCCTCGGATCCCCTCGCACACCTGCGGGGGGATCCACTCGTTCCGGGTGTCTTCCGGACCGTTGCAGGACCGCAATGCGGACGGGGGGTGACGCTGGGCGGAACCCTCGCCTAGATTTCCTGCGCATTACACCAGGTGATCAGCGAGGGGACGGAGTTGCCGATGTCAGAAAAAACCGAGGCGAAACCACCAACAGTGACACCCGCGAGGGTGGTCATCGCGCTGTGCCTGATCGCACCGTTCGTGGCGATGCTCTGGGTGGGCTCGTACGCCAAGGTGAACCCGACCTTCATCGGTATCCCCTTCTTCTACTGGTACCAGATGCTCTGGGTGCTCATCTCGACCTCGCTCACCATGGTCGCCTACAAGCTGTGGCAGCGTGACCAGCGCGCCCGCAAGGGAGGTGCTTCCGCATGAAGGACGGCGTGAACGGCGTCGCACTCGCCGTGTTCATCTTCTTCTTCCTGGCCGTCACGGTCATCGGATTCATGGCCGCGCGCTGGCGCAAGGCCGAGAACGAGGCGAGCCTCGACGAATGGGGTCTGGGCGGCCGGTCGTTCGGCACCTGGGTCACCTGGTTCCTGCTCGGCGGCGACCTGTACACCGCGTACACCTTCGTCGCGGTCCCCGCGGCGATCTACGCGGCCGGTGCGGCGGGCTTCTTCGCCGTGCCGTACACGATCCTCGTCTACCCGCTGATCTTCACCTTCCTGCCCCGCCTGTGGTCGGTGTCGCACAAGCACGGGTACGTCACCACCTCGGACTTCGTCCGCGGCCGCTTCGGCTCGAAGGGCCTCTCACTGGCGGTCGCCCTCACGGGCATCCTCGCCACCATGCCGTACATCGCGCTCCAGCTGGTCGGCATCCAGGCCGTGCTGGACGTCATGGGCGTCGGCGGCGGCGAGAACACCCACTGGTTCGTCAAGGACCTGCCGCTGCTGATCGCGTTCGCGGTCCTCGCCGCGTACACGTACTCCTCGGGACTGCGGGCCCCCGCGCTCATCGCGTTCGTCAAGGACGGCCTGATCTACCTGGTCATCGCGGTGGCCATCATCTACATCCCGATCAAACTCGGCGGCTTCGACGACATCTTCGCGAAGGCCGGCGAGGCGTTCGCCCAGACCAACGAGGCGACGGGCAAACCGAGGGGCGCGCTCGTGCCCGGGGAGATGGGCCAGTGGGGCTACGCGACGCTGGCACTGGGCTCCGCGCTCGCGCTCTTCATGTACCCGCACTCGATCACGGCGACGCTCTCCAGCCGCAGCCGTGAGGTGATCCGGCGCAACACCACGATCCTGCCGCTGTACTCCCTGATGCTGGGCCTGCTCGCCCTGCTCGGGTTCATGGCGATCGCGGCCGGGATCAAGGTCGACAACGGGCAGCTGGCGATCCCCCAGCTGTTCGAGACCATGTTCCCCGACTGGTTCGCGGGTGTGGCCTTCGCCGCGATCGGGATCGGCGCCCTGGTGCCGGCCGCGATCATGTCGATCGCCGCGGCGAACCTCTTCACCAGGAACATCTACAAGGACTTCATCAAGCCCGACGCGACACCGGCCCAGGAGACCAAGGTCTCCAAGCTGGTCTCGCTGCTCGTCAAGGTGGGCGCGCTCGCCTTCGTCCTCACCATGGACAAGACGGTCGCGATCAACTTCCAGCTGCTCGGCGGGATCTGGATCCTCCAGACCATGCCGGCGCTGGTGGGCGGCCTGTTCACCCGGTGGTTCCACCGCTGGGCCCTGATCGCAGGCTGGGCCGTCGGCATGATCTACGGCACGGTGGCCGCGTACGGCGTCGCCAGCCCGACGCAGAAGCACTTCGGCGGCTCCTCGAAGGAGATCCCCGGCATCGGCGAGATCGGCTACATCGGTCTCACCGCGATCGTGCTGAACATCGTCGTCGTGGTCGTGCTGACCTTCGTCCTGAACGCGCTGAAGGCCCCGGCGGGTATCGACGAGACCTCGCCGTCCGACTACACCGCGGACGTCGGCGAGCCCGGCGTCAAGGTCACGCTCCCGCCGGCCACGGTGGGTGCGCCGGGAGGCGAGCCCGAGCCCCTGGAACGCCTGTAGCCCGTGACGTCGTCCGTCCCGGCAGGGTCCGCCCTGCCGGGACGGGCCCGTGTGCGGGGCCGGTTCGCCGGCTCCCCGAAAGGCACGTGCGCCGGGCCGCCGTCTGAGGCAGACTCCGCGCATGGACGTCTCGATCAGACCGGTCCGCGCCGGCGAGCACGAGGCCCTGGGCGAGATCACCACCCGGGCCTACCTCGACGACGGACTGCTGGACTTCGGCGCGGCCGATCAGTACGTCGAACAGCTCCGCGCCGTCGGACGCCGCGCCGCCGAGGCGCTCGTGCTGGCGGCGGTGGACCCCGGTGGCCTCCTGCTGGGAGGTGTCACCTACGTCACGCCGGGCAGCCCGTGGACCGACATCGCGGGCGGGGACGAGGCCGAACTGCGGATGCTGGCCGTCTCCCGTGCGGCGCGCGGACGCGGTGCCGGCGAGGCGCTCGTCCGGGCCTGTGTCGAGCGGGCACGCGCCACCGAGGGGCTGTCCGGGGTGGTGCTGTCGACCCAGCCGTCCATGGGGTCCGCCCACCGCATCTACGCGCGGCTCGGCTTCGTACGGACCCCTGAGCGGGACTGGAGCCCGCTTCCCGGCTTCACCCTGCTGACGTACCGCCTGACCTTTTGACCCGTCACGACACTACATGTGGGGGCTGCCTCAATCGGCAGCCCCCACATGTATGCTCGACCTCGCTGTCGCCGCAGGGGAATCCGGTGCGAATCCGGAACTGTCCCGCAACGGTGTGATCGGTGTGCATTCGCGCACCGCGGAGTCCGAGGACCTGCCGACGGTGCGTCCGGCTCGACCGAACCGGATGCCGAGACGTCCGGGCCCCGCGGAAGGCCGGTGGACGCCGTGCGCGCCGTGCTCCCTCCCCGGGGGCGACCGTGCCCGGCTGCCCCGCTCCCGCAGGCCCCGAGCCGAGCGAGGGATAGCCCCAGTGACCATCGCGCCCGCAGACCCGGTTTCAGCCGCGGAATCCGAGAGCCTCACGACCGACGCGCCCGGGACCGCGCTGCTGCGGACCCTGACCGGTCTGACCGCCGATCTGCCCGACACCGACCCCGGACGGGTCGCGGCCGCCGCGCTGCGCGGCCGGAGCGCGCGGGCGGACGAGGCCGAGCTGCGCTCGCTGGCCACCGAGGCCGCCGCGGGTCTGATCTCGGAGGACCCGGCGTACTCCCGGCTCGCCGCCCGGCTGCTCACCCTCGCGATCGCGGACGAGGCGGCGGGCGAAGGCGCGGTCTCCTTCTCCTCGTCGGTCGCCGTCGGGCACCGCGAGGGCCTGATCGCGGACCGCACGGCGGAGTTCGTCGCGCTGCACGCGGCCGCGCTGGACGCGCTGGTGGAACGCTCGCTCGCCGACGGGGCGGACGACCGCTTCGGCTACTTCGGCCTGCGCACGCTGCACAGCCGCTACCTGCTGCGCCACCCGCTCACCCGGCAGGTCGTCGAGACCCCGCAGCACTTCATGCTGCGCGTGGCCGCCGGACTGGCCGAGGACACCTCGCAGCGCGCCCTGGACGAAGTGGCCTCCCTGTACGGCCTGATGAGCCGCCTCGACTACCTGCCGTCCTCGCCGACCCTCTTCAACTCCGGCACCCGGCACCCGCAGATGTCCTCCTGCTACCTGCTGGACTCGCCGCTGGACGAGCTCGACTCGATCTACGACCGCTACCACCAGGTGGCCCGCCTCTCGAAGCACGCGGGCGGCATCGGCCTCTCGTACTCGCGCATCCGCGCCCGGGGTTCGCTGATCCGCGGCACGAACGGCCACTCCAACGGGATCGTGCCGTTCCTCAAGACGCTCGACGCCTCGGTCGCCGCGGTCAACCAGGGCGGCCGCCGCAAGGGTGCCGCCGCCGTCTACCTGGAGACCTGGCACGCGGACATCGAGGAGTTCCTGGAGCTGCGCGACAACACCGGCGAGGACCAGCGGCGCACGCACAACCTCAACCTGGCGCACTGGATCCCGGACGAGTTCATGCGCCGCGTCGACGCCGACACCGAGTGGTCGCTGTTCTCCCCCGCCGAGGTGCCCGAGCTGGTCGACCTGTGGGGCGACGAGTTCGACGCGGCCTACCGCGCGGCCGAGGCCAAGGGCCTGGCCCGCAAGTCGATGCCCGCGCGTGAGCTGTACGGCCGGATGATGCGTACCCTCGCGCAGACCGGTCAGGGCTGGATGACCTTCAAGGACGCCTCCAACCGCACGGCCAACCAGACGGCCGAGCCGGGCCGGGTCGTGCACTCCTCGAACCTGTGCACCGAGATCCTCGAGGTCACCGACGACGGCGAGACGGCCGTCTGCAACCTGGGTTCGGTCAACCTGGGCGCGTTCGTGGCCGACGGCGGCATCGACTGGGAGCGGCTGGACGCCACCGTGCGCACCGCCGTGACGTTCCTGGACCGGGTCGTCGACATCAACTTCTACCCGACCGAGCAGGCCGGCCGCTCCAACGCCCGCTGGCGTCCGGTGGGTCTCGGCGCGATGGGCCTCCAGGACGTCTTCTTCCAGCTGCGGCTGCCCTTCGACTCCCCCGAGGCCCGCGCCCTGTCCACGAAGATCTCCGAGCGGATCATGCTGGCCGCGTACGAGGCGTCCTGCGACCTGGCCGAGCGGTCGGGCCCGCTTCCCGCCTGGTCCGAGACGCGCGCCGCCCGCGGTGTGCTGCACCCCGACCACTACGACACGGAGCTGAGCTGGCCGGAGCGCTGGGACGCGCTGCGCGCCCGGGTCGCGAAGACCGGGATGCGCAACTCCCTGCTGCTCGCCATCGCGCCGACGGCGACGATCGCCTCGATCGCCGGGGTGTACGAGTGCATCGAGCCGCAGGTCTCCAACCTCTTCAAGCGCGAGACGCTCAGCGGTGAGTTCCTCCAGGTCAACGGCTACCTCGTGGACGAGCTGAAGCGGCTCGGCGTGTGGGACGCCCGGACCCGTGAGGCGCTGCGCGAGGCGAGCGGCTCCGTGCAGGGCTTCGCGTGGATCCCGCAGGACGTGCGGGCGCTGTACCGCACGGCGTGGGAGATCCCGCAGCGTGGACTGATCGACATGGCGGCGGCGCGCACGCCGTTCCTCGACCAGAGCCAGTCGCTCAACCTGTTCCTGGAGACGCCGACGATCGGCAAGCTCTCCTCGATGTACGCGTACGCCTGGAAGCAGGGGCTGAAGACGACGTACTACCTGCGTTCGCGCCCGGCGACCCGGATCGCCCGCGCGGCGTCCGGGCAGGCCGCGGCCGCCGCCCCCATTCCCGTACAGCAGGCGTCGTCGCCCGACGCTGACGCGATCGCCTGCTCCCTCGAAAACCCCGAGTCCTGCGAGGCCTGCCAGTAATGAGTACGTCCGAGAGCAAGAACCTCCTCGACCCGGGCTTCGAGCTGACCCTGCGCCCCATGCGCTACCCGGACTTCTACGAGCGCTACCGGGACGCGATCAAGAACACCTGGACGGTCGAGGAGGTGGACCTCCACTCCGACGTCGCCGACCTCGCCAAGCTGTCGCCCGGCGAGCAGCACATGATCGGCCGGCTGGTGGCGTTCTTCGCGACCGGTGACTCGATCGTCTCGAACAACCTCGTGCTGACGCTGTACAAGCACATCAACTCGCCCGAGGCGCGCCTGTACCTGTCGCGGCAGCTGTTCGAGGAGGCCGTGCACGTCCAGTTCTATCTGACGCTGCTCGACACCTATCTGCCCGACCCGGCGGACAGGGCGGCGGCGTTCGACGCGGTCGAGGAGATCCCCTCGATCCGCGAGAAGGCGCAGTTCTGCTTCAGGTGGATGGACTCGGTCGAGAAGATCGAGCGGCTGGAGACGAAGGCGGACCGCCGCCGCTTCCTGCTGAACCTGATCTGCTTCGCCGCGTGCATCGAGGGGCTGTTCTTCTACGGCGCCTTCGCGTACGTCTACTGGTTCCGCTCGCGCGGTCTGCTGCACGGTCTCGCCACGGGCACCAACTGGGTGTTCCGCGACGAGACGATGCACATGAACTTCGCGTTCGAGGTCGTGGACACCGTCCGCAAGGAGGAGCCGGACCTCTTCGACGACGAGCTCCAGCAGCAGGTCACCGACATGCTGCGGGAAGCGGTGGAGGCGGAGCTTCAGTTCGGCCGTGACCTGTGCGGCGAGGGCCTGCCCGGCATGAACACCGATTCGATGCGCCAGTACCTGGAGTGCGTCGCCGACCAGCGGCTCACCCGGCTCGGCTTCCCGCCGCTCTACGGTTCGGAGAACCCGTTCTCCTTCATGGAGCTGCAGGGCGTGCAGGAGCTGACGAACTTCTTCGAGCGCAGGCCGTCCGCCTACCAGGTGGCGGTGGAGGGGTCCGTCGGTTTCGACGACGACTTCTAGACCCTGGCCCACGACCTGAGGTGGGGGCGCCGCGTGGCCGTGACCGGCCGCGCGGCGCCTCGCCTTTGCGGGGGTGCCGTCCGCCGCCGCAGGTCCGCCTCCCGCAGTTCGTGGTCGATCCGGCGCTCCCGTGCGAGACCGGCGAGCGCGGGCAGCAGGACGAGGGCGATGAGTGCGGCTGTGACCAGGTAGCTCAGGAATGTGTTCATGGCTCTACTGTCGTGCCCGCGACGAAATTCGGGCAGTGGCAGGACTGTCATGCACCCTCGAATTACTGCCACAATGACGCCATGCTGAACAATGTGGCCGCCCTGCTGCTCGACGAGGTCCATCCCTTCGAACTCGGCGTCCTGTGCGAGGTGTTCGGGCTCGACCGCTCGGACGAGGGCCTGCCGGTGACCGACTTCGCGGTCGTCTCGGCGGAGGGCCCGGTCCTGCGGACGCACGCCGGATTCACCATCAGCACGCCCCACGGGCTGGAGCGGCTGGAGGAGGCCGACCTCGTCGCCGTGCCCGCGGGCAGTCACTTCATGGCGCGGGAGTACCCGGCGGAGGTCCTCGACGCCCTGCGCCGGGCCGTCGCCCGGGGCGCGCGGGTGCTGAGCGTGTGCTCCGGTGCATACGTGCTGGGGGCCGCCGGGCTGCTCGACGGCCGCCGGTGCACCACCCACTGGCGTCACGCCGACGAGCTGGCCCGGCGCTTCCCGAAGGCACGGGTGGAGCCGGACGTGCTCTACGTGGACGACGGCCCGGTCATCACCTCGGCGGGTACGGCCGCCGGGATCGACGCCGCCCTGCACCTGGTCCGGCAGGCGCACGGCCCCGCCGTGGCGAACGCCATCGCCCGGCGCATGGTGGTCCCCCCGCACCGGGACGGCGGCCAGGCGCAGTACATCAAGCGGCCGTTGCCCCGGACGCGGTGCGACACGGTCGGCGAGACGCTCGCCTGGATGGAGCGCCACCTCGACCAGGAGATGACCGTGGAGCAGCTGGCGGTGCAGACCCACATGTCGCCCCGGACCTTCGCCCGCCGCTTCCAGCAGGAGACGGGCACCACTCCGTACCGCTGGCTGCTCAGGCAGCGCGTGCTGCTGGCGCAGCACCTGCTGGAGACGTCGGACGAGACGATGGACACGATCGCGGGACATACGGGCTTCGGGAACGCGGCCGCCCTGCGCCACCAGTTCGTGCGCTCGCTGGGCACGACGCCGAACGCCTACCGCCGCACGTTCCGGGGGCCGGGCGGCCTGACCGAGGCGGCCTGACCGGCGGCCCCCGGAGCGCCTCAGATGCCGCAGCCGGAGGCGGACCAGAAGTGGCTGGGGCCCTGGTTCACGTGGATGTGGTCACTGTGGCCGGCGTAGCCGGGGCCGAGGATCCCGTTGAAGCCGTGGTTGCGGGCCTGCTTCGCGATGGTGCACAGCGAGTGCGGTCCCGATCCCAGGTCGACGGCGTCGCCGTAGAGATGGCGGCTGTTCGTCGCTCCGCCGACCGCCGCGTTGCAGGAGGTGGAGCGGAAGCCGCTGGTGACCCGGATGGACTGGTCGCCGAGCGCGTGCCGCAGCGCCTCCAGCTTCCACATGCTGCTCAGGGCGTTCGCCTTGGCCGTGCCGGCCGCCACGGCCCCACCGGCCCAGGTGCTGTTGCAGGTGTTGAGCTCGGGGTAGGTGAAGTGGATCGGCGTGCAGTCGTCGTCCTGCAGCGCGTAGAGCTTGGACTGCGTGGCCGGGCCCGCGACCCCGTCCGCGGCGAGGCCGTAGGCGGACTGGAAGCGCTTGACGGCGGCGGTGGTGGCCGGACCGTACGATCCGTCGACGGCCAGGACGGCGTTGTATCCCGGGTAGCCGGACACCCTGATCTGGAGCTGGGTGACGTCGTTGCCGGTGGCGCCCGGCGACAGGGTGCGGGTCCAGGTGTAACACCCGTCGGCCTGCGCGGTGCCGGCGGTGACCACGGCCCCGCCTATCGCGAAAGCCATGGTCATGACAAGGCCGAGCAGGAGGTGCGCGGTACGTCTGAGCATCGGGGTCTCCCTGCGCGATGAGGTGGGGGGCGGGCTTACGGGTGAGCCTGTCGGACAGGTCGACGCGCGTCAACCACGCCCTGCCAAGGGCGGGTTGAAGGGAAAGCACGAGGGAAAGCACGCCCTCTCCGGCCGCCGCCCACGACATGGCGAAGGGGCCCCGCCGGCGGCGGGGCCCCTTCGCCACAATGGCCGGGATCAGTCGTTGGGGACGACCTCGTAGCGGGGTTCGCCCTCCGCCATCTGCTTCAGCGCGTCCTTGCGGTCCCGCTTCGACAGCCGGTCGATGTAGAGGTAGCCGTACAGGTGGTCCGTCTCGTGCTGGAGGCACCGCGCGAAGTACCCGCTGCCACGCACCTTCACCGCGTTGCCCCGGGCGTCCTGACCGCGCACCACCGCGTAGTCGGGGCGCGGGAGCGCCGCGTACGCCCCCGGGACCGACAGGCAGCCCTCGTTGGAGTCGTCGAGGTTGCGCTGCTCGGGAGCCAGGTCCTCCAGCACCGGGTTGCAGATCACCCCGACGTGCCGGACGTTGTCGTCGTCCATGCAGTCGTAGACGAAGACCTTGCGGTCCACACCGATCTGGTTGGCCGCCAGCCCCACGCCCTGGGCCGTCCGCTGGCTCGCGAACATGTCGTCGATCAACCGGGCCAGCTCGTCGTCGAACTCCGTGACGTCGCTGCACTCCTTGTGCAGAACCGGGTTGCCCACGACCGTGATCGGACGGGAGGTGCCGCGCTCGCGGTACGCCGCCTCACGCGCCTCGCAGTCCTCGGTGTCCACGAGGAAGCCCTCGTCGTCCACGCCGGTCCGCTCGTCCGTCTCCTGCTGCGACATGTCCGCCGTACGCCTTCCTGCAAGCCTGAAACCCGTGAGTACCGCACCGCGATCGGTGCGCGTACAGCCTACGGGCATCGCTCAGCAGACTTCCTCCAGATCGCGCCACTCACGGCTGTCCGGGCTGTCCGCCACCCAGCCGTCCAGCAGTCCCCGCACCAGCCCCGCCGGGGCCGCTATCCCGCACTCACGCTCCGGAACCCAGAGGTCACCGGCGGTCCGGTGCCCCAGGGGGCCCGGGTGGCCCGGCTCGCTGTGGTCGTGCGGATCGAGGTGCTCACCGTCACCCTCGTCGCTCTCCATCCGGCTCTCGGAACAGGCACGGCAGAGCAGGCGCACGGAGGACGACCAGTCCTCGGCGGCGAAACCGGCGTCCGAGGCGAGCTGCTCCAGCGCGTCCCGGTCGGCCTCGGTGGCGGCCTCCAGCAGCACCACCCAGGTGGGGACCGGTGAGGGCGCCCACAGCTCGATCTCGTCGAAGACCGGGTAGGACGGCCCGGCGGCGGTGACCCGCTCCCCGTTCGGCACGCCGTCGTGCAGCACGACCTCGCCCCAGCGCCGCCCCGAGGACGGCAGCGGGATGGACAACACCTCCAGCCGCGCCGGGTCGAGCCTGCGGCCCCAGACGACCTCGGCCTCGCCCTCGGGAGAGAGCCGCACGGCCGCGCTGCCCAGCTCCATGCCCGTGGGCTCGCTGTTGGCCGCCGCGTTGTACTGGCCGCTGCCGGGCACCTTGAGCCCGTACGCCTGCCAGGCACGGCGCGCCAGCGGCCAGTCCTGCAGCGCGGTGGCGGCGATCCCGACGTTCCACCAGTCCGGGGCGCCGGACTCCCGGTCCAGCAGGGCGACGGCCCGCAGCCCCGCGGCCCTCGCCTGCTCCCAGTCGTGCCGGAACTTGTGCAGCAGCGCGAGGTTGAACCAGGACTCGGAGAGCCAGGGCTCCAGGTCCGCCGCGCGCGTCAGCAGGGCCCCCGCGTCCTCGTACCGGCCGTCGCCGATCAGCGTGAACGCCCGGTCCGTGGCCTGCCGCCAAGAGGCGGACGGCCGATGCCGTACCTTCCCGAAGATCCTCACGATTCCCGCCTGTCCCGACTGGACACCCTCGTTTGCCGCTCTCTTCGCATCCAACCATGCCGGGCCGGACGCTCGCTCATTACCCATGGGTTACCCGGCCCGCACCGGCACGGGACCGCCTCGCGCCAGGACCCTGGCCAGCGCTTCCACCACCTGTGGCTGGTAGTCGCGGCCGGTGCCGAGCCTGAGCTGCTCCAGCGCCCGCAGGGACCCCTTGCCGCCTTCCCCGCACAGGTCGTCGTACGCGTTGACCGTACGGACAATTCTGGCGGCGGTCTGCTGTTCCCGGTACGGATCCGCCTGCCGCTCCACCACGACGGCCACCGCGGGGTCCACCCCGGTCTGCCGTACGACGGCCCCGCCGAGCAGGGCGATGCGGCGCTGTTCGTCCGGCGGGAGGGCCGCGGTGGCCCCGTGCGGCACCGGATCGACGAGCGAGAGCTGGCCGATGTCGTGCATGAGCGCCGCGTATTCCAGGACGGTCAGCTCGGGGCCGCCGAGCCCGAGCTCCCGCCCCACGGCCGTCGAGAGGTCGGCCACCCTGCGGGCATGGCCGTGCGGGGTGTAGCCGGCGATCTCCGTGGACCTGGCCAGTGACGCGATCGTCTGCCGGTAGGTCGTGCGGACGGCGGCGTAGCGGCGGAACGACACCTGGGTGAGGAGCAGCGGGACGCACAGGACGGGCAGCGCCCACAGGCCGGCGGCGGCGACCCCGAGGGCCATGACGGCACCGGTCGCGCACACCGCGGGCCCGATGCCGCTGAGCGCGCGGAGCTCGTCGCGCAGCCGCGGCCCGTACGGACGGTCGGTACCCGCCGTGAGCGCGGCGAGGACGGCGTCGCACAGGGCGGTGAGCACCAGCAGCAGGAGCAGGAGGACGGCGACGTACGGCCCCTCGCCCAGCCAGCGGTCGCTCAGCCCCGAGTGGTGCAGCGGCTGGAAGCACACGGCGGCGAAGGCCGCCGCGAGGACGCGGCGGGCCGCCTGGTCGCGCCCGGGGCCGCTGCCGCGCGCCAGGTGGGGCACGGAGGCGAGGAGCTGGGCCGCGACGACGACGGTGACCACCTGGAGGGCGTCGTGCGTCGTGGCCTGCCCGGCGCTCCGGCCGAGCAGGGCGTAGGCGAGTGCGCCCGCGGCCCCCAGGGGCGCGGGCTCGCGCTCACCGGGGACGGCCCCCCACCTGGCCAGTTCCCCCACCGTGATCAGCAGGCCGAAGGCGAGGGCGTGGCCGGGCTGGGCGACGCCGTTCCACAGGGTGTGGGCGAGCGCGGCGGCGGCGAGTGCGGCGGCGGCCGCGCGGACCACGAGGGCGGCGCGCGGGGTCCCGCGTGCGGGGGTCACAGGGGCCGCCCCGGCCGGCGGGGGGCTCCGGAGGCCGGCCGCTCCCCGGGGCCCTTCTGCCGGGGCATGCCCGCCGGCTCCTCCTCCGACGTGACCGTGTTGGCCGGCGCGGACCAGCCGTGGCGGTCGAGCGCGCGTGTCAGGGCGCGCACCATCACGGGGTCGAACTGGCTCCCGGCGCAGCGTACGAGCTCCTCGACGGCGGCGGGCACCGGCCGCCCGCGCCGGTAGGAGCGGGTCGAGGTCATCGCGTCGAAGGCGTCCGCGACGGCCACGACCCGGGCGAACTCGGGGATCTCGTCGCCGCGGAGGCCGTAGGGGTAGCCGCTGCCGTCCAGCCGCTCGTGGTGGTGCAGGATCGCGGCGCGCGCCTCGTCCAGGAAGCCGATGCCCCGGACGATCTCGTGGCCGTACTCGGGATGCAGTTCGATGACCGCGCGTTCCTCGGGGGTCAGCGGTCCGTCCTTGCGCAGGACCCGGGTCGGGACGCCGAGCTTGCCGATGTCGTGCAGGATGCCGGCGAAGCGCAGCGCCTCCATCCGGGCCTCGTCCATGCCGAGTTCACGCGCGATCAGCTCGGAGGCACGGCCCACGCGCTCGCTGTGCCCGCGGGTGTAGCCGTCCTTGATGTCGACGGCCTGGACGAGCGCCCTGATCGTGGCGCGGTGCGCGGCGTGCCGCCGGTGGTACTGCGCGAACACCCAGCAGGAGATGTACATCGGCAGCAGGACGAACAGCGCGGAGACCGGGCCGTACGGGCTGCGCCACAGGACGGCCATCATCAGCCCGGCGAGGGCGTGCACCAGGTGGGGGCCCACGGAGCCGGCCGCGAGCCCCCGCCACGCGTGTCCGGCCGCCATCCGCTCGGCCGTGACGAGGATGCCGCCGTCCAGCACGGCCGGCACGAGGCTGAGGACGAGCGCCGCGGCGCACGCCGGGAGCAGGGCGTACGGAAGGTCCGGATGTGTTCCGCCGGCCGGGCCTCCGAGGGTCGCGGGCCCGCCCAGGAACGCGTAGGTCCACGAGGCGGCGCCCACGGTGAGGGCGAGCGACGCGGTCCGCCAGACGCGGCGCGCGGCGAACGGCGGCCGGTCCACCCGGCCCGCGAGGGAGCCGGGCACCGCGACGAGGACGGCGGCCGAGGGCGGCAGCAGGAACGCTGCGGCGATCAGCACGGGAAGGAACGATCCGGCGTCCACCGGCAGCCTGCTGCCGAGGACGGGGACCCGGCCCGCGAGTTCGCAGGCGAGGTGGAGCGCGGCGAGGAGCGCGAGCGTGCCCCAGGGGGTCCGGGCCTCCGACAGTGCGGGCCCGGCGCACAGACCGGCACAGACGGCCACGCACAGGATGTGGACGCGCGCCGCCCCCGGTGTGCCCCTCACCCGTGTCACCCGCCCCCAGCCTGGTCGATGAGGGCGCCAGGCTAGCGAGTGGGGCCGTACGGAGGGACCGAACGGGCCGGATTAGCACATTCGGGTGACATGGCCGGGGAAACGGCGCTCAGTACGCGGTGACGGAATCCGTCACTCCGCTGCGGCGGCCGGCCGGTCGGCGCCGCCGACGGCCACGTCCCGCTCGGGGACGGCCTGCCCGGAACGGATCAGGTCGATCCGGCCCATCACCTTCGAGCGCAGGTCGGCGGGCACGTCGTCCTGGCCGCAGCAGCGCTTGACCAGCTTCTTCACGGCCTGCTCCAGGCCGTACTTCTCGAGGCACGGGGAGCACTCCTCGAAGTGCACCTCGAACTTGGTGCAGTCGCCCTCGGGCATCTCATGGTCGAGAAACTCGTAGAGATGATCGAGAACCTCTGAGCAATCCGTCTCGTGCGGCTCTCCGCAGCTCATGAGGCCGAGCCTTTCGTTTCGTCCGACTCACCGGCACCGGCCGGGACGAGTCCGCGCTCACGCGCGTAGTCCTCCAGCATGCCGCGCAGCTGACGGCGCCCCCGGTGCAGCCGGGACATGACCGTACCGATGGGTGTCCCCATGATGTCCGCGATCTCCTTGTACGCAAAGCCCTCTACGTCCGCGAGATACACAGCGATCCGGAACTCTTCGGGAATCGACTGCAGCGCCGACTTCACGTCGGAGTCCGGCAGGTGGTCCAGCGCCTGCGACTCCGCCGAGCGCAGACCGGTCGACATGTGCGACTCCGCACGCGCCAGCTGCCAGTCCTCGATCTCCTCAGCGGCGCTCCGCTGGGGTTCGCGCTGCTTCTTGCGGTAGGAGTTGATGAAGGTGTTCGTGAGGATGCGGTACATCCAGGCCTTGAGGTTCGTGCCCTCACGGAACTGGTGGAAGGAGCCGTACGCCTTCGCGTAGGTCTCCTGGACCAGGTCCTCGGCATCCGCCGGGTTACGCGTCATGCGCAGCGCCGCGGAGTACATCTGGTCGAGGTATCCGAGGGCGTCCCGCTCGAAGCGCGCGTTGCGCTCGGCGGTCGTCTCCTGCGCACGGCCGTCGTCGGTCCCTGTGTCGGTCCCAGTGACCGGACCCACCTCCTCCAACGATGTGACGGGGCCGAAAGCGGACCCGCTCCCGTCGGAGAATAGTCGACCTTGCTGCTGCGCGGGCTGTCGCTCCGCTGTGCCCGGCGCGTGCCCGGGCGCGCCCTTGGCCGCGTGAAGCACCGTCCACTCGAGTTCGGCGGCGCTCGAGCGGCTCGGGCAGATGGTGGAACCCATGCGAGGGACTCCCTCTCCACGTACGACGTTGTTGTACCGACACCAGCCACAACAGCCGCCCCCCATGCCGCATTCCCGGGCTCGGCGCGGGCGGCCCGGGTGTGAGGAGGACTACGCCGGCCGGGGCAGTCCGTCCAGCCACCCGGCCACCGCACCGGCCAGCAGGTCCATCGCCTGATCCTGGGTCAGCGGTGCCTTCTTCGGAACGGCGAAGCCGTGATCCGCGTGCGGCACCTCCACGAGCCCGTGGTCCCCCGCCGGGAACTCCTCAGGGCGCCCGAACGGGTCGCGCCCGCCCTGGACCACGAGGACGGGCACCCCGGCCCCCAGCAGCTCGTCCCGGCGGGACTTCTCCGGCTTCCCCGGCGGGTGCAGCGGGAAACTCAGCGCGAGCACGGCGCGGGCACCCAGCGCGGCAGCCGTCCGGCAGGCGACCCGGGCCCCCGCGCTGCGCCCGCCGGCGACGACGGGCAGCCCGGGCGCCGTCAGCGCCGGCCACAGCCCGGTCCACGCGGTGTCCAGGGTCCGGGGGGCCGGTGCGACCTTCTTCCCGGCCACCCGCCACGGCTGCTCGACCAGCGCCACGGTCACACCCCGCCCCGGCAGCACGGCGGCCAGCGCCTGGAGGTCGCGGGCCTCGATTCCGCCCCCGGCACCGTGGCCGACGGCGAGCACGAGGCGCGCGTCCTGCGCCGGGAGCCAGGTGATCCTGGCCTCCCCGGCGTCCGTGGCGACGGTCTCTGTCCTCTTCGATGTCCCTGCGGTACGGCTCACGGGGTCATCCTGCCGGGTCAGAAGAGCGTGCTCACCTCGGGCGCGGCCAGCTCCTCCAGGAGTTCCGGTCCGTTGTTGCGGACGTTGCTGACGGCGGTGGCCACCGGGTAGGCGCGCATCAGGCCGCCGGGCGGCGGCGCGAGCAGCGCCTTGAGCTCCTCGACGTCGGTCCGCGACGGGTCGAGCCAGTCGTCCCAGCGGTCCGGCGTGAGCATCAGCGGCATCCGGGGGTGGATGTCGGAGAGCGAGCCGGGCCCCTCCGCGGGGGCCACGGCGAGCGGTGACGTCTCGGCCTCGGTCGTGATCACCGAACAGGTCACCCACCAGGCCTGCGGATGGTCGTCGGGAAGGGTCCGGTCGCGCCAGAACTCGTACAGGCCGGCCATGGCGAAGACGGAGCCGTCGGCGGGCGTCACGAAGTACGGCTGCTTGCGGGGCCGCTTCCTCCTCCCCTTCTCCTCCAGCTGCCGCTCGTCGGCGCCGGTGACCCACTCGTAGTAGCCGTCCGCGGGCAGGATGCAGCGCCTCGACACGAAGGGGCGGCGGAAGGACGGCTTCTCATGGACGGTCTCCGCGCGCGCGTTGATCATGCGCGCGCCGCCCTCCGGGGTCTTCGCCCAGGACGGCACCAGCCCCCATTTCAGGGTGCGCAGCTGGCGAACCGGCCGCTGGTCGTCCGCGTCCTTCACAGGGCGGTCGAGAATCGCGTAGACCTCCTTGGTCGGCGCGACGTTCCAGTCGGGCTCAAGGGTCTCGGTGGGTTCCCACTTCTCGACACCGAAGAGCCCGGTCAGATCCTCTGGCCGCCGACTCGCTGCATACCGTCCGCACATAGGTGCCAGACTGCCACGACCCGCCGGTCGAGTGGATGTGAATCCCTCGAGCATGGAAGGAGCCGCCCGCGCCATGGACAGCACCGATCTGGGTGAGCTGTGGGACCGCGTCTTCGGGACCCAGCCCGCCCCCGCGCAGTGGCTGGTGGTCGTGACGGCCACCGCGGCACTCGCCGCCGTCGTGCCGAACCTCATATGGCGGCTCTCCCGGAACGCGATCACCATCGCGCACGAGGGCGGCCACGGACTGGTGGCCCTGCTCACCGGGCGCCAGCTCTCCGGTATCCGTCTGCACTCCGACACCAGCGGGCTGACGGTGAGCCGCGGCAAGCCCACCGGCATCGGCATGATCCTCACCGCGGCGGCCGGCTACACCGCGCCGCCGCTGCTCGGACTGGGCGGGGCCTGGCTGCTGGCCGACGGCAGGATCACCCTGCTCCTGTGGCTGGCGACGGCGCTCCTGGCGGTCATGCTCGTCATGATCCGCAATCTGTACGGGGCGCTGACGGTCATCCTCACGGGCACGGCGTTCCTGCTCGTGTCGTGGCTGACGTCGGCGGAGGTGCAGGCGGCGTTCGCCTACACCGTGGTCTGGTTCCTGCTGCTGGGCGGCGTGCGCCCGGCCTTCGAGCTGCAGTCCAAGCGGCGTCACGGCGGTGCGCCCGACTCCGACGCCGACCAGCTCGCCCGGCTGACGCACGCGCCGGCGGCGATGTGGCTGTTCCTCTTCCATGTGGTGTCGCTGAGCTCGCTGATCGGCGGCGGGCGCTGGCTGCTCGGCCTGTGACGGCCGGCGGGCGCGGGGCCGGGCCGCGACGGCCGGCGCGCGGACGGGCGGGCACGGGTGTGCACCGGCTCTGTATCACCCTTGTATGACGCCCCGGTTTCCGCCTTTTTGATCAGGATCCGGGTTTGCGGTGAGCCACTAAAGTGAGGGGCATGACCGAAAGTCCCGTGCACCCTGCCCTCTGGCCCGCCCCCCGTGCGACCGGGGCCGTCGACGCGACCGTCACCGTGCCCGGATCGAAGTCGGTCACCAACCGCGCGCTCGTGCTCGCCGCGCTGTCCTCCGAACCCGGCTGGCTGCGCCGGCCGCTGCGGTCCCGCGACACCCTGCTGATGGCGCAGGCCCTGCGCGCGATGGGGGTCGGCATCGAGGAGGGCGTGGGCCCCGACGGCTCGGGCGAGGCCTGGCGGGTCATCCCGGCCGGACTGCACGGCCCGGCCCGGGTCGACGTCGGCAACGCCGGCACGGTCATGCGCTTCCTGCCGCCGGTGGCCTGCCTCGCCGACGGCCCCGTCCACTTCGACGGCGACCCCCGGTCCTACGAGCGCCCCCTGCACGGCGTGATCGACGCGCTGAAGGCGCTGGGCGCCCGGATCGACGACGACGGCCGGGGCACGCTCCCCCTCACCGTGCACGGAGCGGGCGCCCTGGACGGCGGGCCGGTGGCGATCGACGCCTCCTCCTCGTCCCAGTTCGTCTCCGCGCTGCTGCTGTCCGCGCCCCGCTTCAACCAGGGGGTGGAGGTCCGGCACACCGGCTCCGCGCTGCCGTCCATGCCTCACATCCGGATGACCGTCGACATGCTGCGCTCGGTGGGCGCCCAGGTCGACGAGCCCGAGACGGGGGGCGAGCCGAACGTCTGGCGGGTGTCCCCCTCCGCCCTCCTGGGCCGCGATCTGACCGTGGAGCCGGACCTCTCCAACGCACAGCCGTTCCTCGCGGCGGCGCTGGTGACCGGTGGCCGCGTCACCGTTCCCGACTGGCCGCTGCGCACCACCCAGCCGGGTGACGCGCTGCGTGAGATCTTCACCGCAATGGGTGGCTCGTGCGAGCTGACCGAGCGGGGCCTGACCTTCACGGGCTCGGGCACCGTCCACGGCATCGACGTCGACCTGAGCGAGGTCGGTGAGCTGACGCCGGGCATCGCGGCCCTCGCCGCGCTCGCGGACTCCCCGTCCACGCTGAGCGGCGTCGCCCACCTGCGGCTGCACGAGACGGACCGGCTGGCCGCGCTGACCAAGGAGATCAACGGCCTGGGCGGCGACGTCACGGAGACCGCCGACGGCCTGCACATCCGGCCCCGGCCGCTGCAGGGCGGCGTCTTCCACACGTACGACGACCACCGGATGGCGACGGCGGGCGCGATCATCGGCCTCGCCGTGGCCGGGGTGGAGATCGAGAACGTCGGCACGACCGCGAAGACCCTGCCGGACTTCCCGGAGATGTGGACCGGCATGCTCGGGGAGCCGTCCGGCGCCGTCGGGGTCGCCACCGGGGCGCCCGGCGCCTCCCGCGGAAGCAGCGGGGCCTGAGGACGTGCGCCGTTACGGGAAGAACCCCGACGAGGACGACATCCGCGTACGCCCCAACCCCAAGGGCAACCGGCCCCGCACGCACACCCGCCCCAAGCACGAGGACGCCGAGGAGGGCATGGTCCTCACCGTCGACCGGGGCCGGCTGACCTGCCTGGTCGAGGAGCGCACCGTGGTGGCCATGAAGGCCCGGGAGCTGGGCCGCAAGGCCGCCGTGGTGGGCGACCGCGTCTCCCTCGTCGGTGATCTCTCCGGCGACAAGGACACCCTGGCCCGCATCGTGCGGATCGGCGCCCGCACCTCGGTGCTCCGCCGCACGGCCGACGACGACGACCCCTTCGAGCGGGTGGTCGTCGCCAACGCCGACCAGCTGGCCATCGTGACGGCGCTGGCCGATCCCGAGCCGCGGCCCCGCATGATCGACCGCTGTCTGGTGGCGGCGTACGACGGCGGGCTCAGCCCGCTCCTCGTCCTGACGAAGTCCGACCTGGCCTCGGCGGACAAGCTCCTGGAGGCGTACACCCCGCTGGGCGTCCCGTACATCGTGACCAGCCGTGAGGAGCTGGAGAACGGCGACGCCGCGGAGCGGGTACGCGAGCTGCTGGACGGCCGGGTGACGGCCTTCGTCGGGCACTCGGGCGTCGGCAAGACGACCCTGGTCAACGCCCTGGTCCCGAAGGACAGGCGTCGCACGACGGGTGTGGTCAACGCGGTCACGGGCCGCGGCCGCCACACCACCACGTCGGCGCTCGCCCTGCCGCTGCCGGACGGGCGCGGCTGGGTGGTCGACACCCCGGGTGTGCGTTCCTTCGGGCTGCACCACGTCGATCCCTCCCGGGTCATCCACGCCTTCCCCGACCTCGAACCGGGCACCGAGAACTGCCCGCGGGGCTGCACCCACGACGGCCAGGAACCGGAGTGCGCCCTGGACGCCTGGGTCGCGGACGGACACGCCGACCCGGCACGTCTCGACTCGCTGCGCAGGCTCCTGTCGACGCGGGAACGGCGCGAGGGCGACTGAGGCGCGGCGGGGCGGTTTCGGGCGGTCCGACTCGCGCACGTTTGCGAGGTCAGGCGGCTGGTAAGGGCATAATCACGTCGAGCGTGACGAGGCGTCACCTACGTGGGAGGCACGGACGATGGCGTGGTTGCTGGTCGTGGTCGCCGGACTGCTCGAGACCGGCTTCGCCGTGTGCCTGAAGCTCTCGCACGGGTTCACCCGGCTCTGGCCGACGATCGCGTTCTGCGCGTTCGCGCTGGGCAGCTTCGGCCTGCTCACCCTGGCGCTGAAGAAGCTCGACGTCGGCCCCGCGTACGCCGTGTGGACCGGTATCGGCGCGGCGGGCACGGCGATCTACGGCATGGTCTTCCTCGACGACGTGGTCTCCACTCTGAAGCTGGTGTCGATCTCCCTGGTGATCGTCGGGGTCATCGGGCTGCAGCTCTCGGGGTCCTCGGCCTGAGCCTCCCGGGCACCTCCCGCCGCGGGATCCGCCGGCACCAGCGTGTACGAGACGGCGAGCCGGAGCGCGATCTCGCAGGTCAGCTCCAGTCTCGCGCGGTCCTGCGCGGCGGGTCCCTCCCGCAGGGCCACGACGGCCCGGTCCCGTACGAGCATGAGCAGTTCACCGGGCGTGGGCAGCGCCTGACCCGTCCGGAGCCCGGCCGCGGGCGCCACCGGGCGGGGCAGGCGTTCCCCCCACACCCCGGTGAGCAGCGCTTTGACCAGGGCGTTCGCACCGGCCGCCCGGACGGTCCAGCGGGCCAGCTCGGCGGGGCCGTCGCCCTGTCTCCGGTCGGCGCCGAGCGTCCGGTCGACACCCGCGAGGTAGCCGTCGGCCGCGCGCCGGATGAGGGCACGGGCCAGGCCGTCCTTGCTGCCGAACTCGTTGTAGAGCGTCTGCCGGGACACCCCGGCCCGGGCCGCGACGTCGACCATGCGCACCGACGTCCAGGACTGCCTGGAGAGCGCCGAGTGCGCGGCGTCCAGAAGGGCTTCACGCGCTGTCGGCATCGTCGCCTCCCACGCCGGGACCTGCGCTTCAGAGTTGATGCGGCCGGGGCCCCTGTCAAGGGCCCGCGCACCGGGGAACCCGGCGCCCGCACGGGTCCGTGTAGCCCGCGCGGATCGCTGTGGATACTGTGACGGCATGCCCGATTACCACGATGATCTGCGCCTCGCCCACGTCCTGGCGGACGCCGCGGACGCGGCGACCATGGACCGGTTCAAGGCTATGGACCTCAAGGTCGAGACCAAGCCGGACATGACCCCGGTCAGCGAGGCGGACAAGCATGCCGAGGAGCTGATCCGGGGTCATCTGCACCGGGCACGGCCCCGCGACGCGATCCTGGGCGAGGAGTACGGGATCGAGGGCACGGGCCCGCGGCGCTGGGTCGTCGATCCGATCGACGGCACGAAGAACTACGTGCGGGGCGTTCCCGTCTGGGCGACGCTGATCTCGTTGATGGAGGCGGGGGAGGACGGTTTCCAGCCCGTGGTCGGCGTGGTCTCGGCTCCCGCGCTCAACCGGCGCTGGTGGGCGGCGAAGGGCGCAGGGGCCTTCTCCGGCCGCAGTCTGACCTCCGCGACGCGGCTGCGCGTGTCGGAGGTCGGGCGGATCGCGGACTCCTCGTTCGCGTACGCCTCGATGACGGGCTGGGAGGAGCAGGGCCGGCTCGACGGGTTCATGGACCTGACGCGGGCCTGCTGGCGTACGCGCGGCTACGGCGACTTCTGGCCGTACATGATGGTCGCCGAGGGCTCGGTGGACATCTGCGCCGAGCCGGAGCTGTCCCTGTGGGACATGGCGGCGAACGCGATCATCGTCCAGGAGGCCGGCGGGCGCTTCACGAGCCTGGACGGGGTCTCCGGTCCGGGCGGCGGCAACGCGGCGGCGTCGAACGGGCTGCTGCACGAGGAACTTCTCGGCTATCTGAACCAGCGCTACTGACCCCGTTCCGCGCCCGTGCCGGGGTGTCGCGCACCCCGGTACCTCCGGCTCCGCTCGAACAGCCGTCCCGGTGCGCGCACCCCCTTGTTGAGTGGCGCGCGCGGTGCGACTCTGAGAGTCCCCCCATTTGTGAACTTGTGAATCGGCTCACGAAGGCCGCTCCCGGGTTCGCATGACGAAGGAGGTGGCTCGTTCCATGCTCGTCCGCGACGCCATGAGCACACTGGTCCTCACCATCGGCCCGGCCCACACCCTCCGCCAGGCGGCCCGGCTGATGTCGGCCCGCCGGATCGGAGCAGCCGTCGTCCACGACCCCGACACCTGCGGCCTCGGGATCATCACCGAACGCGACGTCCTGAACGCCGTGGGTGCGGGGCAGGATCCCGATGTGGAGACCGCCTCGACCCACACCACCACCGACGTGGTCTTCGCGTCGCCCACGTGGACGCTGGAAGAGGCCGCGGCAGCCATGACGCACGGAGGTTTCCGGCATCTGATCGTGCTGGACGGCGACGGCCCCGTCGGCATCGTCTCGGTGCGCGACATCATCCGGTGCTGGACCCCGGCCAGGAGGCGGCCGGCCGAGCTGGCGGTCTGACGGGGCGAAGGGCAGGACACGGCAGCGGGCCGGATCCTCCCGCGCGGGAGGATCCGGCCCGCCACCGCCGGCGAGGCGTCCCGTCAGCCGCGCAGGGCCTGGACCGCGGCCTCCAGACGCTTGCCGAAGTCCCCGTCCGCCTGACGGAAGTTGTTGATCGCACGGTCGGCGATGTCGTCGCGCGAGACCTTGGCGATGAACCCGGCGAGGTTGTCGATCAGCCGGGTCTTCTCGTCGTCCGAGTACAGCCGGTACAGGTTGCCCGCCTGCACGAAGTCGTTGTCCTCGGAGTGGACCGGCGCCTCGTGGTTGCCCGTACCGCCGGTGACGGGCACGGGCTGCCAGAGCGGGCGGCCGGTCTGGGCCGGGCCGCCGAAGCTGTTCGGCTCGTAGTTCTTGGCACCCTTGTGGCGGCCGTCGTAGAGAAGGCCGTCACGGCTGTTGGTGCGCGCCTCGGTGGCGTGGGGACGGTTCACCGGCAGGTGGTCTGCGTTGATGCCGACGCGGTAGCGGTGGGCGTCGCCGTACGCGAAGAGCCGGCCCTGGAGCATCTTGTCCGGGGACGGGCCGATGCCGGGCACGAAGTGCGCCGGGCTGAAGATCGACTGCTCGACCTCGGCGAAGACGTTCTCCGGGTTGCGGTTGAGCTCCAGCGTGCCGATCTCGATCGGCGGGTAGTCCTCGTGCGGCCACACCTTGGTGAGGTCGAACGGATTGAACCGGTAGCCGGCGGCCTCGGCCGCGGGCATGATCTGGACCTGCACGGTCCAGCTCGGGAAGTCGCCCCGCTCGATGGACTCGCGGAGGTCGCGCTGGTGGCTGTCCGGGTCGACACCGGAGAGGCGGACGGCCTCCTCGGTGGTCAGGTTCCTGATGCCCTGGTCGGTCTTGAAATGGTATTTGACCCAGAAGACCTCGCCGGCCTCGTTGTTCCACTGGAAGGTGTGCGAGCCGTAGCCGTTCATGTGACGGTACGAGGCCGGGATGCCGCGGTCGCCGAACAGCCAGGTCACCTGGTGCGTGGACTCGGGCGAGAGGCCCCAGAAGTCCCAGACGTTGTCCGCCTCCTGCGAGCCGGTGTACGGGTCGCGCTTCTGGGTGTGGATGAAGTCGGGGAACTTGATGGCGTCCTTGATGAAGAACACCGGGGTGTTGTTGCCGACGAGGTCGTAGTTGCCCTCCTCGGTGTAGAACTTCAGCGCCCAGCCCCGGGGGTCGCGGGCCGCGTCGGCGGAGCCGAGGTTGCCCGCCACGGTGGAGAAGCGGAGGAACGTCTCGGTCTGCTTCCCGACCTCGGAGAGGAACTTCGCCCGGGTCCACCGCGAGACGTCACGGGTCAGCGTGAACGTGCCGTAGGCACCCGCGCCGCGCGCGTGGACGACGCGCTCCGGGATGCGCTCCCGGTTGAAGTGCGCGAGCTTCTCCAGGAGCGCCTGGTCCTGGACGAGGACCGGTCCGCCCGGGCCGGCGGTCTCGCTGTTCTGGTTGTCGGCCACCGGTGCCCCGGCCTCCGTGGTGAGCGGTCCCTGCGTCACGCGCGCCTCCATGAGTCTTTCCTGCGCACGATCCTGTCCGCGCAGCCTGTCCTGCCCCCAATACCGAAACCGATCCTACAATGGACTTTGTCCAAGTCAATCGGCAATCCAAAGTCAAACCCACTCGGGACTCCACCCCTCCCGCTGCTAGGCTGGCCCCATGAGTGACCTCCTGGAACGACTTCGTGGACGCGGCTGGCGCATGACGGCTCAGCGGCGCGTCGTGGCCGAGGTCCTCGAAGGGGACCACGTGCACCTGACGGCGGACGAGGTCCACGCGAGGGCCGTCACGGTGCTCCCGGAGATCTCCCGCGCCACCGTGTACAACACCCTGGGCGAGATGGTCTCCCTCGGTGAGGTCATCGAGGTCACCACCGACCGCCGGGCCAAGCGGTACGACCCGAACGCCCACCGCCCCCACCAGCACCTCGTGTGCGGGCACTGCGGCGCCATCCGTGACGTGCACCCGTCCGGCAACCCGATGGCGGATCTGCCGGCCGAGGAGCGTTTCGGCTTCACGATCTCGGACGTGGAAGTGACCTACCGGGGCGTCTGCCCGAACTGCGCCGCCACCGCCTGACACGCCGCCGGGGCGCCCGGGCCCGACCGGTCGCACCTGCCCGATCGCGCCCTGCCAGGTGCCCGGTCGCGCCCTGCACAGGCCGTGGTGCGCACCTCGCGGCACCTTCGGGGCACGTGCACACCTCCGTGCGACCCGGCGGGCGCATGACCCTTCACAGGCAGTTGGCGGGCGCCGCGACCACAGGCGGGCGCCGTGGCCCCTTTGCACGGGCGCATACGACAGAGGCCCGGATCCTTGAAGGATCCGGGCCTCTGTCTTCAGTAGCGGGGACAGGATTTGAACCTGCGACCTCTGGGTTATGAGCCCAGCGAGCTACCGAGCTGCTCCACCCCGCGTCGTTGTGAGTGCAACAGTACGGCACGCCCGCCGGACGGAGCAAATTCATTCGCCGGCCACCCGTGCGCGGCCCGGAGGTGCCCGCCGCGCTCCGTCACGCGGTGAGCTCCTGGTGCAGCGCCTCCAGCAGCCGCGCGGCCCGCTCGGCCACCTCGGCCGGCCCCAGCTCGACCGCGCGGGCACACCAGCGCTTCCCCTCGGTGAGCTCGCCCCGGCGTGCCGCCAGCAGTGCGAGACGCAGGGCTGCCCGGCCGTGCCCGTCGTTGGCGGCGCGGCTCCACCACAGGGCGGCCTCGCGCTCGCTGCCCTCACGGGCGAGCAGCAGGCCGAGGTTGAAGGCTCCGTTGCGGCTGCCGGACTCCGCGGCCTCGCGGTACCAGCGGGCGGCGCTCTCCATGTCCCCGCGTGCGGCCGCGAGCATCCCGGCGCGCACCTGGGCGCGGCGGTGCCCCTGCTCGGCCGCCCTCTCGTACCACTCCTCGCACTCGGTCTTCTCGGGCATCGGCTCCCCCAGCGCGGGAGGGCCCGGGGCGGGCTGGCGCAGGTCGAGCACCCCCCCCAGCCGGAAGGCGGCCTCGGCGCTGCCGCCGCCGGCCGCGCAGCGCAGGTGGCGCTCGGCCTCCTGCTCCTCACCGTCGCGCAGCAGGGCCATGCCCACCTGGAGCGCGGCGTCGGTGTGGCCGGCCGCCGCAGCCCGCTGGTACCAGCCGAAGGCCGCACGGTCCTCGTCGCGGCCCGCGTGCAGGATGCCGAGGTTGAACGCGGCGTCCACGCTGCCCGCTTCGGCGGCCTTGGAGAACCACGGCTCCGCCCCGCTCGCGTCACCGGCCTGGAGCAGCAGCACTGCCAGCGCGTTGGCCGCCTCGCGGTGGCCGGCGTAGGCGGCGCGGCGGTACCACTGCTCCGCCTGCGGGATCCGGTCCTGGGCGGCGCAGAGCAGACCGAGGTTGTAGGCGCCGTTGACGTCGCCCGCGTCCATGGCGGCCCGGTACCAGCGCTCGGCCGTCTGCTGCTCCCCGCGTGCCGCGTGCAGCGCGCCCAGCGCGTTGGCGGCGTTGCCGTCGCCGTCCTGCGCCGCACGCAGCCACCACACGGCCGCGCTCTCCTCGTCACCCGCGTCGCGCAGCAGGAAGCCGAGGGCGCACGCCGCCCGGGGCTCCCCCTGCTTCGCGGCGGTGAGATACCAGCGGCCCGCCTCCTTCAGCTCCCCGCGCTGTTCGAGGATGGCTCCCAGATGGAGGGCCGCCCGGCGGTGCCCCCGCGCGGCGGCCTGCCGGTACCACTGCTCGGCCTCGCCGACCCGGCCGGCGTCGGGGCCCGCGACGGGGCTGTCCCGCTTCGCCGCCGGACCCGCCACCGGCCGCTCCGACGGCACTCCCCCGCGCAGGACGCGTCCCGGACCCAGCGTGTCGTACGCGTCGCCGACGGCGTTGCGCTCGACCGCCCGCGCCAGCCGGTACGCGGCCTCCCGGTGGCCCTGCTCGGCGGCGGCGCGCAGCCAGCGTTCGGCACCGACGTCGCCGCGGTGCTCCAGCAGGTCGGCCAGCGCGTAGGCGCCCAGCGCGTGCCCCTGCTCGGCGGACTGGCGCAGCCAGTACTCGGCTCCGGGCTCGTCCCCGCGCTCGCGGAAGTGGCGCCCGAGGGCGTGCGCGGCGGCGGCAGAACCCGCCACGGCGGCGATGCGCCACCAGCCGGCCGCCTCGTCCGGGTAGCCGCGCTGATGGAGAAGGACCCCCAGATTGTTGGCCGCGGCCCGGTCGCCCTCCGCCGTGGCTGCGCGCAGGTAGGTCTCGGCGCCGTCCAGGTCGCCGCGGCGGAGCAGGAGAGCACCGAGCACGCTCATCGACCCGGCGTCACCGGACTCGGCGGCGCGGCGGTGCCGGGCCTCGGTCTCGTCGGAGTGGTCCGCCGTGTCGGTGGTGTCGGTGCTCGTGACGGCCGTGCCCGCGCCCTCGGTACCGAGGGTGGGTGCGCTCGGCTCGTCGATGTCCGCGGCGATGACGGCGGCCTCGCGCGCGCCCGGGGAAGGCTCGGCCACGGCAGCGACGAATGCCGCATCTGCCACGCTTTCCGCCGTCCGACCGCGTCGCTGCACAAACCGCCCTGTCTCCAACAGAGTTGCCCTGTCCCCCATAAATACCATCGTCGCACCACCTGTAACCCGCGTACACCTGGTATATCGCGGCCAGTGAGGTCACTTCAGCGTTTTGTCGACATGCCCACAGGGAGACAAGTGAAACACGTTCGGACCCAACTCGCGCTCAGCGAACCGCACTTCGCTCGCACAACTTTGGAGGGGGCCCACGGCATGACGAAGGCCCGGATCCCCAAAAGGATCCGGGCCTTCGTCATTCAGTAGCGGGGACAGGATTTGAACCTGCGACCTCTGGGTTATGAGCCCAGCGAGCTACCGAGCTGCTCCACCCCGCGTCGTTGTGTTCAAACCGTATCACGACACGGGGTGGTGCTTTCTCAGCTGCCCTGGTCAGCGCCCTCGCCGTCGGACCCGTCCGACGAATCGGCACCGCCGCCCTTGGGCTGGGCGGCCGCCGCCTTCTCTAGCGCGTCCTGGAGGTCGGCCTGGGCCTTGCCGTACGCGGTCCAGTCCTGCTTCTGCAGGGCCTCCTCGCCGGCCGTGTAGGCCTTCTGGGCGTCCGCGATGGCCTTCTTCAGCGCCGCGTCCCCGGTGGCCGGCGGCTCCGTGGTGTCACCCGGCGGCTCGGTGGGCTGCGACGGCGGGTTCGTCGTATCGGAACCCTCGACGCCGAAGACCGCGTTGAGCGCCTCCCCGAGACTGTTCTCGAAGACGATCTTCGACCCGTACGAGGCGGCCACCTTGCGCAGCAGCGGATAGTTCTGCGTGCCGCCGCGTGTGTACACCGGCTCGATGTAGAGGAAGCCCCCGTCCAGCGGCACGGTGAGCAGGTTGCCGTACTCGATGTCCGAGTCGGTGCCCTTGAGGTTCCTCACGAACTCGGCGACGTCGTCGTTGCCGTTGAGCTCGCTCTGCACCTGGCCGGGGCCCTTCACCGTGGTGGTGACTCTCAACAGCCTTATCGTGCCGTAGTCGTCACTGGCCGCGTCCGCGTCCACCGCCATGAACGCCCCCAGGTCGGGGCGCCCCTTCGGTGTGAAGGTCGTGGTCAGGGAGAACTTCTGGGTGTCCTGGCCCGGCATCCGCATGCTCAGGTAGTACGGCGGAACGGCCCCCGGCTCCTTGTTGGTGGGGTCGTCCGGCACCTGCCAGGCGTCGCTCCCGCTGTAGAACTGCGCGGGGTTCTGGACGTGGTAGCGCGTGAGCAGTTCCCGCTGGACCTTGAACAGGTCCTGCGGGTACCGCAGGTGGTCCATCAGGTCCTTCGGGATGTCGGCCCGCGGCTTCACCGTCCCCGGGAAGGCCTTGCGCCACGTCTTGAGCACCGGGTCCTCGGTGTCCCACTCGTAGAGCTTGACCTTGCCGTCGTAGGCGTCGACGGTGGCCTTCACCGAGTTGCGGATGTAGTTGACCTGGTTCTGCTGGGCGACGACCGCACGCTGGTTGGTGGTCAGCGAGTCGGCCGTGGTGTCGCCGAGCGTCGTACGCGAGGCGTACGGGTAGCCGTTGGTCGTGGTGTAGGCGTCGACGACCCACTGGATCCGGCCTCCGACGACCGCCGGATAGGCGTCCCCGTCGATCGTCAGCCAGGGCGCCACCGCTTCCACGCGCTCCTTGGGAGTGCGGTTGTACAGGATCCGCGAGCCCTCGCCGATGGCTCCCGAATACAGTATCTGCGGCTCGCTGAAGGAGACCGCGTAGGCGGCGCGGTTGAAGGCGTTGGAGAGACTGACCCCGCTGTCACCCTTGTAACTGGTGGTCTTCTCGCCGTCCTCCTCGTAGTCGAGCTCCTTCTGGGGCCCCCCGACGATGGAGTACTGGGCGGTCTTCTCGCCGTAGTAGATCCGCTGCTCGTACTTCGGCAGTTCACCGGTGGTCGGGAGGCCCGACTCGGTGAAGTCCGGGGAGCCCGCCGGGTTCGTGCCCGTCGTGGTGCCCCGCGCCGCGATGGCGCCGTAGCCGTGGGTGTACGTGAAGTGGTCGTTGATCCAGTTCCGCTTGGGGAGGCCTTCGAGGTTCAGCTCGCGCAGGCCGATGACGGTGTCCTGCTCCTTGCCGTCCTCGCCCTTGTACCGGTCCACGTCCAGGGTCTTGGGGAACTGGTAGTAGTTCCTCTTCTGCTGGAGCTGCTGGAAGGCCGGGGACACGACGTTGGGGTCCATCACCCGGTAACTGGCGGCCGCGTCGGCGTCGGCCCGGAGCTTCGGCCCGTCCGTCGTCGTGCTCTTGCCGGAGTAGTCGTCCACCTGCGCGTCGTCGATGTCGTAGGCGTCACGCGTGGCGTCGATGTTCTTCCGGATGAACGGCGCTTCCTTGGCCTGCTCGTTCGGCTGGACCTGGAACTTCTGCACGATCGCCGGGTAGAGCCCGCCGATCAGGATCGCGGAGAGCACCATCAGGCCGAAGCCGATCACCGGGAGCTGCCAGGTGCGCCGCCAGAGCGTCGCGAAGAACAGCACGGCGCAGATCACGGCGATGCAGAACAGGATGGTCTTCGCCGGCAGGTAGGCGTTGGCGTCGACGTACCGCAGACCCGTCCAGTTGTCCGTGGCCTTGAAGTCGCTGGACTTCACCGCCAGGCCGTACCGGTCGAGCCAGTAGGCCACGGCCTTCAGCGACACGAAGATGCCGAGCAGCACGGAGAGATGACCGGTGGCCGCCCCCGTGGCGCGCGCGCCGGGGCTGGTGACCCGCAGCCCGCCGTACAGGTAGTGGGTGAGGGCCGCCGCGATCAGCGACAGCACGACGGCCGCGAAGCCGAACCCGAGGAGGAAGCGGTACCACGGCAGGTCGAAGGCGTAGAAGGACACGTCCAGCTTGAACTGGGGGTCCTTCTGCCCGAAGGACACGCCGTTCACATACATCAGCCAGGTGCGCCACTGTCCCGAGGCCGAGGCCCCGGCGATCAGGCCGACCAGCGCGGTGACCGCGAGCAGCACCCACTTCTTGTACGGGGCGACACTCATCCGGTAGCGGTCGAGGCTCTGCTGCTCCATCGACATCGCGCTCAGCGGCGGCCGGAGCCGGTGCGCGAGCCAGATGTTCACACCGAGGGCCACGGCCATCAGCAGTCCGAAGACGAGGAACAGTCCGATCTTGGTCCACAGAGTGGTGGTGAAGACGGACGAATACGCGACCGACCTGTACCAGAGCCAGTCCGTCCAGAACCCGGCGAACATGACGAAGGCCATGGCGAGAACCGCCAGGACCCCCAGAGTCATGAGCAGGGTACGGACGCGCCGGGACGGGCGGCCGACTCTGATCCGTGGCCCGGTCGGGCCTCCGCCGCGGTCCGGCATCTGGAAAGCCAACGTGCGCACCTCGAAGTTCGCGGTCGTAAGAAGCGGGCCCCGCGATCGTAGAGCCCACCTATGCAACTTACTGAGGCTTTACCTAGTTCCCGTTCCCGGGACGGAAGGAGGCAGGATGTTGAGCATGCCCAACGTTTCCCCCTCAGGCCCCCCGATGGCCGCGAGTCCCCTGACCGTCGCCGTCCTCGAGATCGACGCCTACGCCGCGACGCTCGGCTGGGATCAGCCCGCCCGGCTGTTCGCCCTGGTCGACACCGCGCGGCTGCGCGCCCAGGAGCCGGGCCTCGCCGCCCAGCTCGGCCTCGACGACACCGCTTCGGCGCCCGCCACCCTCACCCCCGTCGAGCAGGAGGAGCTGCCCGACGGCACCGCCCTGGACGAGTTCCTCGCCACGATCGCCTGGCCCGACGCCGTGGTCGGCTGCGCCATGACCGTCGAGCGGCTGATGCTGCCGCCGTCCGCGGAGGCCTCCGTGCCGGACGGCCTCGGCGATGCCGAGCTCACCAAGTGGGTCGCCGGCCACCCCGACCGGCAGGAGGTGCGGATGACCGTCGCCGTGCTGCGTGACGGAGCCCGCGACTCCGCGGTCAGACTGCGCGAGAAGGACTCCGCGACCGAGGTCCTGACCGGCGCCGGCCTGGTGCCGGGACTGGCGGACGCGCTCGCGGCCACGTTCGAGTCCTGACGCCCCCGCGGGGGGGCCGGCCTCAGCCTGCCGAACAGCTCGGCAGGCCGGCCGTGTCCCCCGCGCTGATCTTGTCCAGCGACTTCTTGGCGTCGTCGAGGGTCTTCACCCGGACCAGGGTGAGTCCGCTCGGGGTGTCGGACGCCGCGGCCGAGCAGTTGTCGTCCGGCGTCAGGAAGTACCGCGCGCCGGCGTCGCGCGCGCCGACCAGCTTGAGCGCGATCCCGCCGATGGGCCCGACCTTGCCGCTGTCGTCGATCGTGCCCGTGCCGGCGATGAACTTGCCGCCTGTCAGCTGGCCCGGCGTGAGCTTGTCGACGATGCCCAGCGAGAACATCAGCCCGGCGCTCGGACCGCCGACGTCGGCGAGCTTGATGTCGACGTCGAAGGGGAAGGTGTGGTCCGTCCCCGCCTGGATGCCGACGATCGCCCGGTCCTCGCCCGAGGGGTCCGCGGGGTCCGCGGGGTCCGCGGGAGCCTTTCGCGTGGTGAGGGTCACATCGCGGGAGCCCTTGGGTTCCTTGCCCGCCTTCTCCGCCGCCACCGCCGCCTTGACGGGGATCACCGAGAAGACGACGTCCTGGCCGGGGCGGTGCTTCGTGACCAGCTTCGCGACGTCCTCGGGCTTCCCGACCGCCGTGCCGTCCACGGCCTTGATCACGTCGCCCGCGTGCAGCACGCCCTCGGCGGCGCTGTCCTTGACGACCGTGGAGACGACCACACGGGAGGTGACGGGGATCTTCAGTTCCTTCAGGGCGGCGACCTTGGCGCTCTCCTGGGACTGGCTGAACTCCTCGGCGTTCTCCTGGGTCGACTGCTCCTCGGTCTTGCCGTCCGGATAGAGCGTGTCGTGCGGCACGACCACGCTGTCGTGGGCCAGCCAGCCGTAGACGGCCTCGACGATGTTCATGTCGTAGTCCGCGCCGGTGACGCGCACGGTCGTCATGTTGAGGTTCCCGGACGTCGGGTAGGTCTTGTGGCCGGTGATGTGAAGCACCGGCTCGCCACGGGCGTCACCGAGCGTGTTCACCGTCGGCCCGGGCGACATCTCCGAGTACGGGACGGGAATCAGCACGCCTGCGCAGAGCAGCGCGATGAGGATCAGAGTCGAAGCGAGCATCGTCGCGGTGCGGCGTGGCATGGAACGACAGTACGGGAAGCGCCTGTAAGTGCACCGTCCGGGCCGGTCCGTACGGGGCCCGTCGACGTGGGGGCCCGGTGGAGCGGAAACCTGCCTGCGACCGCGCGCGGCACGGGCTCGCGCGTCGGGCGGACGGTGCGGAATCGGCGACTGCGTACGGTCGCCCCGCCTCAGACCGTCTCGGAACCGGAGCCGGACTTCTCCATCGCTTCACGGAACCTGGCGTAGCCGGCGAGTTCGGTGACGTCACCGGTCGTTCGATTGCGGGCTGCCCACCCTCCCCATATCGCCGCGCCGAGTGCGGCTATAAGCGGAATCAGCAGCCATGCGAGTGCAGCCATCACGACCTCCCTGCCCCATGAGCGACCGCAACTGACGATCAGAAGATTAACCACCTGCAGCACCAACGCTCGTGGCAGGGGGGTGGTTACGCAAATCGGGCCTGATGGCCTCCGGGACGGTTTGCGCTCAGCAGGCGCCGACCCATTCCTCGGTGCCGTCGGAGAAACGCTGGTGCTTCCAGATCGGGACCTCGTGCTTGAGGTCGTCGATCAGCTTGCGGCATGCCTCGAAGGCCTCACCCCGATGGGCGCAGGAGACCGCGACGACCACGGCCAGATCGCCGACGGCCAGTTCACCCACCCGGTGGACGGCGGCAAGGGCCCGTACCGGGAACTCCGCCACGACCTTCTCGGCCACCCGGCGGAGCGCCTCGCCGGCCGTCGGGTGGCAGGAGTATCCGAGCGAGCCGACGTCCTGTCCGTCGTCGTGGTTGCGCACCGTGCCGACGAACAGAGTCATGCCTCCGGCGGCGTCGTCCCCCACCGCACGGAAGACCTCGTCGACGGAGAGCGGCGTGTCACGGATGTCCAGAAGCCGGATCGGGTCCTGGGCCGCCTGCTCGCCGGGGTGATCGTGATTGCGTGCCATGGGGCCATCGTGCCGCACGGCACCGGCATCCCGGAATAGCGCTTTCGACCTGCGGCGCGCCGGGCGGCTTGGAGCCTCCTACCAGCGCCGGACGACGGGGCCGCCCCAGCCGCCCGCCGGGGTGGGGCGACGGCCCGTCCGCTTCTAGAAACGGCGGCGGGCCTTGCGGGCACGCCTGACCAGGGCCGCCGTGCCGAGCAGGGCCACCGTGGCCCCGGCGGCACCCGCCGCGGTGGCGTCCTTGCGGCCGAGCCGGCGGCCGGCGAGCGTGTGACGGCCCTCGACCTCTTCGAGCAGCGCCCCCAGGACCTCCTCGTTGGTCCACCGGGGACGCCATCCCACATCGTGGAGACGGCTCACGCTGACGACCCAGGGGTGCATGGTGTACGCGAGATCGCCCGCAGGGGACGGGGTGAGACCGATCCGGTGCAGCCGTGCGGCGGCGCCGAGGGCGACGGCGGAGGGCAGCTCCATGCGGCGCACTCCGGAGAGCTCCTCCACCTCCTCCTGTTCGAGCCAGCCGTCGCAGCCGACCGCGAACTCTCCGTCGATCTTCTCGAGCGCGGCGTACTCCAGGGCGCTCACCAGGTCGTCCACGTGGCAGAACTGCCAGGCGGGGCGCGACCCGGCGACGACCAGCAGCCTCGGGGACTCGAAGTACCGGGTGAGCGCCGTGTCCGTACCTCCGACGAGCACGGTGGGACGCACCACCGTGACGTTGAGCCCGGGGTGGGCGCGCGGGGCACGGCGGCCCAGCCTCTCGATCTCCAGCAGGTCGCCGACGCCGGTGGCCTCCGCCGTGGCGCGCAGCTCGGCGTCCTCGGAGAGCGGGATGTCGTTGTCGGGCAGGGCGCCGTAGACCATGGCCGACGTGCACAGCACGACCCGGTGGACGCCCACGGCCGCCGCCGCCGTCAGCACGGTCTGGGTACCGCGCACGTTGTACGCGGTACGGGCGGCGGCGTCGGTCTCCAGGTCGAGATCGACCGCCATGTGCACGACGACGTCGGCGCCCCGCAGCTTCTCGGCGATCGCCGGGTCCCGCACGTCCAGGATGTGCCAGGTGGCCTCGGAGACGTCTCCTCGGCGCTCGTCTATGGCGATGACCTGCTTGATCTCGTCGGATGCGGCGAGGTGGGCGGTGAGCAGGGCGCCCACTCCGGTCGCGGCGCCGGTGACGGCGACGACCGGACCACGGCTTCGGGAATTCTTTTTCGTGGGCTTGCTCTCGGTCGAGGGGTCGGCCAGGTTTCGCGCTGCGCGAACCTGCGGATCTGGGGAACTCACCGGGCGTCTCCAGCGGTTGTCTTCAGTACGTACCCGAATGACGCGTGCGTACCAGGTGGCGTCCATCCTGCCGCAGGCCGGGAGCCGGCGGAGCACTGAGGCCCCGAGCGGCCTTCGGTGTCTACGCTGGATGGTGATGTCGGGCAGTCGCCGTCGGTTCGAGCCGGCGGCCCTACGAGCCGAGGAAACCCGTGAGTGACACCCCATTCGGATTCGGCCTTCCGCCGGAGGAGCCGGAAGACGGCGACGAGGGCAAGAAGAAGGACCCCACCGGTGGTGGGCAGGGCCCGGGCGGGCCGGCGAACCCGTTCGGCTTCGGGCCGGGCGCGGGCGGCGACAACCCCTTCGCCGCGATGTTCGGCTCGATGAACCCGAACGACCTGGGTGCGGCCTTCCAGCAGCTCGGCCAGATGCTGAGCTACGAGGGTGGCCCGGTCAACTGGGACATGGCCAAGCAGATCGCGCGGCAGACCGTGTCCCAGGGCACCGCCGACGGCAGCAAGGACGCCAGTGTCGGCCCCGCGGAGCGTTCCTCGGTCGACGAGGCACTCCGCCTCGCCGACCTCTGGCTGGACGGCGTGACCTCCCTGCCGTCGGGCTCCGTCTCGACGGTGGCGTGGAGCCGCGCCGAGTGGGTCGAGGCCTCGCTCCCCGCCTGGCAGCAGCTGGTGGACCCGGTCGCCGAGCGCGTCGGTCTGGCCATGGGCGATGTCCTCCCCGAGGAGATGCAGGCCATGGCGGGCCCGCTCATCGGCATGATGCGGTCGATGGGCGGCGCCATGTTCGGTCAGCAGATCGGGCAGGCCGTGGGCGTGCTCGCGGGCGAGGTCGTGGGTTCCACGGACATCGGCCTGCCACTGGCACCGGCGGGCAAGGCGGCGCTCCTGCCGCTGAACGTCGAGCGGTTCGGCAAGGACCTGAGCGTGCCGCAGGACGAGGTCAGGCTGTACCTCGCGCTGCGTGAGGCGGCCCACCAGCGGCTCTTCGCCCACGTGCCGTGGCTGCGCTCGCACCTGTTCGGCGCGGTGGAGGCTTACGCACGCGGGATCAAGGTCGACACCAGCAAGCTCGAGGACGTCGTCGGCCAGTTCGACCCGTCGCAGCCGGAGCAGTTGCAGGACGCGCTGCAGCAGGGCATGTTCCAGCCCGAGGACACCCCGGAGCAGAAGGCGTCGCTGGCTCGCCTGGAGACCGCCCTCGCGCTCGTCGAGGGCTGGGTGGACGCGGTGGTGCACGAAGCGGCGAAGTCCCGGCTGACCTCGGCCGACGCGCTGCGCGAGACCATGCGCAGGCGCCGGGCCTCCGGCGGCCCCGCCGAGCAGACCTTCGCCACGCTCATCGGACTCCAGCTGCGCCCGCGCAGGCTGCGTGACGCCTCGCGGCTGTGGGCCTCGCTCACGGACGCCCGCGGTGTCGACGGCCGCGACGGCCTGTGGGGCCACCCGGACATGCTGCCCACCGCCTCGGACCTGGACGACCCGGACGGTTTCGTCCACCACGAGCAGCTGGACTTCTCCGAGCTGGACAAGATGCTCGGAGAGGCGGCGAAGGGCCCCCGGAAGCCCTCCGCCGAGGACGAGGCGAAGGACCGGGCCGAGGGCGATGACGGCGCCGGGGACGGCCCGGCGGACGACAGCCGGGACGACGAGGGCAAGGACGGCACGGACCGGTGACGCTGCACGACGACGCGGTACTCGCGGTCAAGGGCTACGACGACGGCGGGGACGCACCCCAGGCACACCTGCGCCAGGCGTATCTGGACCATCTCGCCGGACACCCCGACGGCATGTGGAAGGCGTGCGGCGCCGGCCACCTGACGGCGAGCGCCCTGGTGATCGACCCGGAGCGCGGCCGGGTCCTGCTGACCCTGCACAAGAAGCTCCGGATGTGGCTGCAGATGGGCGGGCACTGCGAGCCACAGGACACCACCCTGCGGGCCGCCGCCCTGCGGGAGGCGACGGAGGAGTCGGGGATCACCGGGCTCACCCTGCTCCCCGGCGGACCCGTCCGTCTCGACCGGCACCCCATTCCGGCGCCCTGCAACTGGCACCTGGACGTGCAGTACGCCGCGATCGCGTCCGCCGGCGCGACGGAGCGGATCAGCGAGGAGTCCCTGGACCTTCGCTGGTTCCCGTACGCCGAGGTGGCGGCGGTCGCGGACGCCTCGGTCGTGCTGCTGTTGGAGAGCACCCGGGCGCGGCTGGCGCAGGCCGGCTGAAAGGCCGTACCGGCGCAGCGGTGAGGGCGGTCTCCGGTGGAGACCGCCCTCACCCCTGTGCGCCACGTGGGCGCGGGCGCTCAGTTCCAGGCGTTGTTCTGGTTCTGGCCGCGCGCACCGTGCTGGCCCACACCGAACTGGGCGGCCGCGCCCTGTCCGATCTGGGTGTTCTGCGGGGGCAGCACCTCGCTCGGCTGGACGAGCGCGAAGCCCTGCCCCAGGAAGCTCAGCTCCCAGCCCTCGCCGGTGTTGCCCCGACGCCGCATGACACCCGAGGAGTGGGTCTGGGCCTGCATCTGCACCCGGAGCCCGCTCGACCAGGCGACGATCGCGTCGGCGTCGGCGTTGACGTACTTGTCCGGCGTCACCTGCATCATCAGCGGCTGGCCCGAGGTCATGAGCGCGACCTTGCCGTTCCCCGAGATGTTCAGCTGGTACTTGCCGGTGCCGGAGATCCCGTACTGGCTGTCCACCGCGATGACCTCGGTGTGCAGCGACGAGTCCAGGGCGAGGACGTAGGCGCTGTCGACCGTCATGCCCTCGTGGTCCACGTCGACCACGTGGATGTACTGGGCGAGGTTGGCCAGGTAGACCGTGCCCTGGCCCGAGCAGCGCATCAGGTCGAGGCCCTCGCCCGTGTTCCTGCGGGCGCGGCGCTGGCCCTGCGACTGGTACTCGCCGTCGAACTCCATGAGGCCCTGGTAGGCGACCATGGCGCCCTTACGGGCGAGGACGTCGTCGTGGCCGGTCAGCGAGACCCGCAGGAGCTGCGGGTTCTGGACCGTGTACCGGTCCTGGGACTGCTGTTCCGTGTGACTGAAAAGCGGACTCTGCATGATGTGTTCTCCCCCCGCTCAGTTCCGGACCCGCAGGCGGTCGGTGCTGTCCTCGCTCGGCTGGACGACGACGATGCCCTGGCCGGAGAAGGCCATCTGGTAGGCCTCCCCGCTGCCCCGCCCGATGAGCGAGCCCGCCTTGAAGCTGCGCTTGCCCTTCACCTTGAGGTTCGGGGACCACGCGACGAGGGCGTCGGGGTCGACGTACGTCTCGTCCTCGCCCCTGCCGCAGTCGACGACGATCGGCGTGCCGCGCGACGTGATGGCGACCCATCCGGTGCCCTGGATCCCGACGTTCCACAGCCCCTGGCCGGCGAACTTCGCCAGTCCCTTGACCCGCTCCACGCCCCAGGTGAGGTGGCCGTCGAAGGCGAGGAGGTTGGTGCCGTTGACCGACAGCGCATCGTTGTTCAGGTTGATGACGACCACGTCGGCGCCGTAGTCGGCGAGGTAGAGCAGCCCGTCTCCCGAGCACTTCATGAGCGGGGTGCCCTCGCCGGTGATCCACTGCGAGGCGATCTGGCGGACGGCGGGCGGATTGGGCTCGTACTGGATGAAGCCCTCGTAGGCCACCATCGAACCGGTGCGCGCGTAGAGGTCCTGGCCGGTGGCCATGGCCACCTTGAGCATCGCTCGGCCGTGGTTCTCCATCCGGGCCGTGACGGGTGTCGGGGCGAAGCCCGCGAGTTGCTGGTTCATGACGGGCTCCCTCAGACCTCGTAGGGCTGGACGACGATGAAGTTCCCGGGGGCTCCCCGGAACTGGAGGTTCACGGTCTCCCCGCTGTGTCCCGGGTACGCGTTGCGGCGCAGCCGGACCTGGCTGGAGAGGATCACCTGCGACGCGGACGACCAGGCCACCACGGCGTTGGCGTCGGCGAAGGTGGTGGGGGTGACCGGCAGGACGACCGGGACGCCGTGCGTCTTGACGACGACGGTCCCCGAACCCTGGAACTGCATGGTGAACAGGGCCCCGCCGGGGATCCCGTGGCCCTCGATCCTGCGGACCTCGTACTGCAGGGTCTCGTCGAAGGCGAGGACGCTCTCGGCGGAGACGCAGATGCCGTCGCCCTGGAGCTCGATGGGATGCAGGTGCGCGCCCTCCTCGGCCAGGAAGACCTGGCCGCGGCCGGTGCAGCGCATGAGCTGCATCTCCTGGCCCGTCGCGTTGCCGACCATGCGCCCCGCGAAGCCGGCGCCCTTGTAACCGAAGTCGACCTTGCCCTGGTACATCACCATGCTGCCCTGCCGGGCCAGCACGGGCGTGCCGCCCATGGTGAGGTCGACGCGCATCAGCTGCTGGTTCTGCGAGGTCCAGCGCTGCCCGGTCGCCGTCTCCTTGTAGGGCTGCAGGGCTGCCTGCAGCCCCGCACCTCCCTGCGGAACACCCTGGGGCACGCCCTGCGGCACGCCTGGGGGCTGCTGGCCGAACGGCTGTTGCTGTCCGAAGGGCGGGGCGGCGGACGGCTGCTGGCCGTACGGCGGCGTGCCCTGGCCCGGTACCTGCCCGAACTGCGGCTGCTGAGGCGGCTGTCCGTACGGGGCGGGCGCCGGCGGGGCCGGGGCCATGGGGGCCGCGATCGTCGGTGCGGCATGGATGGGCTGCTGCGGCGCGGGAGCCGGAGCGCCGAAAACCGGTGCGGGCGCGGCCGGAGGGGCCGCCGGGGCACCGAACGCCGGAGGCGCGGTGGCCTGGGCGGGCGGGGCGAAGCCCGGAACCGCCTGGGCCGGGGCGGCCGCGGGCTCCTCCTCGGCGACCTCCCCGCCGAAGTTCTTCAGCAGGGCGTCGAGTCCGCCGTCGAAACCCTGGCCGACGGCGGCGAACCGCCAGACGTCCTTCAGGTAGAAGTCACCGAGCATCACCGCCCGTTCGGTGGTGAACTCCGACCCGGTGAAGGCGTACTTCACCACTTCCTCGCCGCCCGCGACGATCCGGATGTACCCCGGACCGACCTGGGACATCTGCCCGGCGCCGTCGATCGTGGCGGTGAAGGACAGCTTGTGGATGTTCGCCGGAATACGGTCGAGGGTGACGCGGAACGACTCGGTGTCACCGGCCTGGGCGCCCAGAAGCTGAATGGACTCCTCAGGCGATTTCGGCTGGTTGAAGAAGATGAAATAACGGTCGTCCGAGAGCTGCTCATTGGCGTCCAGACCGAAGCAGCTGATGTCGAACGTCAGGCCGGGACCGGCGACCTGTACGCCGACGTACAGATCCGTCCCTGACGTGAGATCACTGACCTTGGCCTTGTGGCCGCGCTGAAATTCCCTGGCCATGCGTAACGACCGTCCCCCATCCCGAAGGTGATTGCGTCGCGTCAGGCTATCCGCAAACGACGACATCGAGCCAAGCCGGTACAGATCCGGTACAGAATCGGCAACTCACTGCTCGCGCGCGGCGGGCAGGTGCGGAAGCCGCTCCGCCGCCGCGACCCCTTCGAGGTAACCGCGTGCGCGCTCGGTGCGGGGGTAGCTCTCCAGCAGCCGCCAGAAGCGCGGCCCGTGGCCGGGAACCAGCAGGTGGGCGAGCTCGTGGAGGAGGACGTAGTCGACCACGTACTCCGGCATGCCCTGCAGCCGGTGCGAGAGGCGGATGCTGCCCTCGGCCGGCGTGCAGGAGCCCCAGCGGGTGTTCTGGTTGGTCACCCACCGGACGGACGCGGGCCGGGCCCGGCCCCCCAGGTACTGGTCGGACAGCCGCTCCGCGCGCTCGGCGAGCGCACCGTCCCCGATGACGCGCTTGTTCTCCTGCGCGGCGAGCTTGTCCAGCATCACCCCGACCCAGCGCTGCTCCTCGGCCTCCGACATGCGGGCCGGGATGAGGACGATGGTGCGGCCCCCCTCGCGGTAGGCGGAGACCGTCCTGCTGCGCCGGGCGCTCCTGCGGACCTCGACATCGCTCATCACGGGTGGGCGGGGCGGCTGGGCGGCTGCGCTGCGCTGATGGCGTCCGGCGCTGCGCGCGGGGGTCTCCCCGGCGAGGCCGGGTGAGGAGTCGGCGGACACGCCACGACGTTACCCGCTGGCGGTGGGGGAAGTCCCGCGTCACGGACCGTCCGGCATTGATCCACTTCTCGGCTTGCACCATTTGAACGACTAATGCCCGGGCCTGTGGACAACTTTCCGCCCGTTTCGCCGCCAGGTTGCATTCTGGCAACGGATCTCGACATCGAACGGGGAGAAGTCATGCATCCGATGCTGAAGCCCGCACTCCGGCGCGCCTGGCGCGGACGGAACACCGTGCAATTCGGTGTGACGCCCGCGCATGCGGTGACTCTGGGTCCGATGGATATCGCCACGGGAAGTTTTCTGGAACTCCTTGACGGAACACGCGGACTGCCGCTTCTCCGTGAAGAGGCCAGAGCGCTGGATCTGTCGGACCGTCATGTGGACATTCTCGTTTCACGCCTCGCGGAAGCCGGACTGCTCGACGATCCCGGTGCGGGCGGCGCGGAAGCCGAGGCGCTGCGCCGGCGGGCCGAGACCCTGGAGCGGCAACGCCCGGACGCCGCGTCGCTCTCCGTCGTGCACCCGGCTCCGGGCGGCGGGCTGCGCACCCTGGCCGCACGACGCTCGATGCGCGTGCAGGTGCGGGGCGCCGGAAGGGTGGGGGCGATGATCGCGGCGGTCCTCTCCTCATCCGGTGTCGGCAGGGTCGATGTGCTCGACGGAGGCCGCACGGAGCCCTCGGACGTCGCACCCGGAGGGCTCCCGGCGGAATCGGTGGGAGAGCGGCGCGACACGGCGGCCCGGCAGCTCGTGCGCCGGTCCGCGGTGGGGAGGCCTCCCCGGTCGGACGGCCCGGGTGGATCCCCGGCGGGAGGCGAGCCCGCGCTCTCCCTGATCGTGGTGGCCCCCAGGGACGGCCTCGCGGTCCACGCTCCCGACCCGGACATCGCCGCACCCTGGATCGCCTCGGGAACACCGCACCTGTACGCGGGTGTGGTGGAGGCCACAGGGGTGGTCGGTCCGCTGGTGCTCCCCGGTGGCACGGGCTGTGCGGGCTGTCTGGCGCTGCACCGGGCGGAGCGGGATCCCCAGTGGCCCCGGATGCTCGCGCAGTGGAGGTCGGGACGGCGCACGGCGGTGCAGGCGTGCGATCTCGGACTGGCCACCGCCGTGTCCGGACTCGCAGCGGCCCATGCGCTGTCCTTCCTCGACGGAGAGCTGCCGGCGAGCACGGGCACGCGGTGGGAGGCCGCCATGCCCATGCTGGACTGGCGATCGGCTCGGCTCGGCCCCCACCTCGACTGCGCCTGCGGTGCTGCCGGGCACACTGAGGGGGAGCTCACCTCCGCGACCGGCTCCCCGCAGGACACAATGGCCGGGTGACGCAGCCGACGGAGCGGGCCCAGGATCCACGCGGCACGACAGTCACGAACTGGAGGGGCACATGTCTGATCTTCCGAGGAAGGCCGTCACCCGTACCGCGAAGCTGGCTGCTCTGCCGCTGGGCTTCGCCGGCCGTGCCACCTGGGGTCTGGGCAAGCGGATCGGCGGCAAGTCCGCGGAGATCGTGGCGCGGGAGGTCCAGCAGCGCACGGCGGACCAGCTGTTCAAGGTCCTGGGCGAGCTGAAGGGCGGTGCGATGAAGCTCGGTCAGGCGCTGTCCGTCTTCGAGTCCGCCCTTCCGGAGGACATCGCCGGCCCCTACCGCGCGGCGCTCACCAAGCTGCAGGAGGCCGCCCCTCCCATGCCGACCAGCACCGTCCACAAGGTGCTGGCGGAGAGCCTGGGCGAGGACTGGCCGGACCTCTTCGAGGAGTTCGACGATCAGCCCTCCGCAGCGGCGTCGATCGGTCAGGTCCACCGTGCGGTGTGGCACGACGGGCGTGCCGTCGCCGTGAAGGTGCAGTACCCGGGAGCCGGAGAGGCGCTGCTCTCCGACCTCACACAGCTCAGCCGCTTCGCACGGCTGCTCGGCCCGCTGGTCCCCGGCATGGACATCAAGCCCCTCATCACCGAGCTCCGCGACCGGGTCTCGGAGGAGCTGAACTACGAGCTGGAGGCCGCGGCCCAGCAGCGGCACGCCGCGGAGTTCGCCGGCGACCCGGACGTGGTGATCCCCGGAGTGGTGCACCAGTCGGAACAGGTCCTGGTGACCGAGTGGATCGAGGGCATCCCGCTGTCGGAGATCATCGCCGACGGCACGCAGGAGCAGCGGGACAGGGCGGGGCAGCTGCTGGCGCGCTTCCTGTTCTCCGGGCCTGCCCGCACCGGCCTGCTGCACGCCGATCCCCACCCGGGGAACTTCCGGCTGCTTCCCCCGGCGGACACCGGCGGCCCGGACACCGGCGGCCCGGACACCGACAGCTCTGACACCGGCGGCCCAGGGACCGTCGACGAGGACACCGCGGAAAAGGCGGCCGCCGGGCTCGGCGTGGACTCCGGCCGATGGCGCCTGGGGGTTCTGGACTTCGGCACGGTCGACCGGCTGCCGGGCGGTCTGCCGCGCGCCATCGGAGATGCGCTGCGGATGACGCTGGACGGCGACGCCGAAGGCGTCTACGCCTCGCTCCGTGAGGACGGATTCGTCCGGGACTCGATCGAGCTGGAACCCGACGCGGTCCTCGATTACCTGCTCCCGATCATCGAGCCGGCGCAGGTGGACGAATTCACCTTCTCCCGTTCCTGGTTGCGCAGCCAGGCCGGGCGGATCGCGGATCCTCGCTCCCCCGCACATCAGTTGGGGAAGCAGCTGAACCTCCCGCCGTCGTATCTGCTGATACACCGGGTCACGCTCAGCACGATCGGGGTGCTGTGCCAACTGGGCGCGACCGTCCGGCTTCGGGACGAACTGGAGTCCTGGCTGCCCGGGTTCGTCCTGGACGCGGAAGTCGACGGGGCGTACCTCGAGGACGAGGATGCTCCGGCCGCAGCCGAGGAGTCCGCACCGGTCGACGCTTAGGGGCCTTCGTCCGCATCAGGCTGGTTCAGGAAGCGGACGAGGTCCGGCACCTGTGGGTGCGCGCGCATGGCTGCCCACCCGGGGCCGGCATGCACCTGCCCACTCGGGTCAGCGCGCCGCCCCCGCGGGCGAACTGGCCGGCACCCTGAACCGGCCGGCCACGGTGAGCGGACGTGTCGGGCCGAGCGGCAGGACGCCGATGAACAGACAGGGCGGGCAGGCCCGGTGAGCGGACCGCGCGCGTGAATCGCAGGAACCACGAACAGCCCGCTCGGTGAGCGGACGTGTCGGGCGCGGCGGCCGAGGTGGGGCGGGCCGGCCTGCGGTGCTCCGGACGTTCGGAGCACCGCAGGCCGGCGGTCCGACACCAAGCAGGTCCGAAGGTCCGGCAGCCGGCCGACGCCGATGGGCCCCCCTCCCGCAGCGATGCAACGAAGCGGGGCAAACAAGCGGGGAGGGGAGGCGGGAAGGCCCGCCGAGCATGACGCAGGGGCGACACGGCCCCCGCCCCCGCCGTTACTCACCACAGGCCGGAGTCGAGCCGGCCCTCGACGGCCCGGATGTGGGTACGCGCGCAGGCTTCGCAGAAGTACCGCCGCCTGCCGTTCTCCACGGAACAGAGCCAGGTGGCGGGCGGGCTGCCGCCGCCGGCCGAGGTGCCGCAGAGGGCGCACGTCACGGGGGTCGCGCCCGGACCATCAGGGCCCTTGGGATCCACTCCGTCCTCGGGCTCCACTCCGTCCTCGGGCTCCACTCCGTCTTGCGTCTCCCCACCGTCCTCGGTGGTCTCCTCGTCCACATCGCGACGGTAACGCCGTCTCGAAGTGGACGCACGGCGTAAACGAACCGCGGGGCCGGTCCCGATCGGACCGGCCCCGCGGATGGGGAGGGCGGCTGCCCGGGCGAGCGGTTGCCCGGGCGGCCTTGGTTCTCTGCGCCGCTGGTGAAGCCGTCAGTGCATGACTGCCATGGCGAGCGCACGGCGGGCGCGCATCGAGGCGCGCTCCGCACGGCGCTGCATCCGCCGGGCGGTGACCAGGCGCTCGGCCCGGCGACCTTGCTCGGCTTCCCTGAGGCGCTCGTGCATATGCGCACGAGCCAGGGCTTCTGGGATGAGTTGCATTTCGCGGGTCCTGTTCTGACGCGAGTCGTTCGCGCCGGTGATGGTGACGTCCGGGGTGGCGGAGCCGACGGGCTCCCTCGTGGGGGTGATCATTGGTGCCTGATTTCGGGGGTCATGAGTCTGGGGACGGTCGATGGTGCCGATGCGCTTCGTTCGTGCGGGGGACATGACCCCCAGGCCGGCGGTCACGCTGCGACCGGGTTCTTGCGCGGACGGCCACGCGGACGCTTGCGGGCGACGACGACGCCCTGGATGAAGAGCTCGCCACCCCAGACCCCCCACGGCTCGCGGCGCTCCTTGGCACCGGCGAGGCAGGCCTCGACGAGCGGACAGGTCCGGCAGAGGGACTTGGCGTACTCGACGTCCGCCGGGGACTCGGCGAAGAAGACCTCGGGGTCGTAGGAACGGCAGGGGACGGGTACGCCGAGGTTCTCGATGGCGTCGTCGAGCGCGGTGAGCGCGGTGAGGGGGATCAAGGTGGAGTCCTCCGTGGAGCCGGGCGGGGCGATCGTGTCGGAAGGCGGTACGGACGGGGCGTGCGTCTCGAGTTGCACGGTGGTGTTGTCCTCGTCTGGTCTGCCGGCCTGTTGGCCGGTGGGTGGCGGGTACCAGGTCCTGCTAGTCCCGAGGCTCCTTCGTGTCGTCTCGTCCGTTCGGACAAAACAAAAAGGCCGCGGATCCCGAGTGGGGTTCCGCGGCCCTGAAGGCGCCGGCCTGATTCCGGATCAGGCTGGATCGCTCCAGGGTTCAGGCCCACGGAAGGCCCACATCGTGTGGTGCTGTGTCGTCTGCTTCTTGGCTCCCGCACCGGCTGCCGCAAAGGCATAGGCCGGGGCCTGTGCCTTCACTACTGCTGCTTCCGGTGCCTGGGTCGGTCGCTCATTGCGCTCCCGCACGGGCAGGCTCGCCAGGAACAGCGGGCTGCCGGCGGCGATACCGGACGCACCGGTGCCACGAAGCGAGAGCTCCGAGGAGCGGGAGAGGCCGAGCGCGCAGGTGGAGACGACCGACGGATCGGTCATTTCGATGGTGTTGATGATGCTGATCACGACAATCGCCTCCTCTCGGCGTCTCAAGGGACCGGCCGGGGCCGATCCTGCGGTATTCGGATAAGTACAGCACGGATTCAGGGCTTCAGAGAAGACGCTGTTCCCGTGGACAAGAACCTATGGTGACGACTGGTGCCCGCGCAAACTATTTTCTCGACGAGTTTTCCTCACACATCGCCGTCACCGTCACCCGGTGCCGGATCCAGCGTCTGACCTGCGCAGATGGCCAGCACATCGGCTCCGAACCTGGCGAGCTTCCGGTTCCCGACCCCGGGGATGACGACGAGTTCCGTCTCGTCCACCGGGACGGCCTCGGCGATCGCCATCAGTGTCTTGTCGGTGAAGACGCAGAAGGCGGGCTGGCTGATCTCCTTCGCCCGCTCCGCGCGCCACTCGCGCAGGCGCCCGAACAGCGCCTCGTCCATGTCCGAAGGACAGTCCTCGCAGCGCATCAGCTTCATCTCGCCGGCCTCGGTGAGTGTCCTGCCGCAGACCCGGCACCGCACGGGCCCACGGCGCCGCGCCTTGGCATCCCGGCCGGAGCCGTCCGCACTCCTGCCCGCACCGGTGCCGGTCCCCCGGTCGATGCCGCCGCCACCCCCGGCGCCCGCCCACGGGCCGGCCGCCGACGATCCGGGACGAAGCCCGTTCAGGAAGCGGGTCGGCCTGCGTCCGGCCCGGCCGCCGGGCGACCGGGACACGGCCCACGACAGGGACAGGTGGAAGCGGGCACGGGTGACACCGACGTACAGGAGGCGGCGCTCCTCCTCGACCTGCTCGTCCGTCTTGGCGTAGGCGATCGGCATCATGCCCTCGGTCAGCCCGACGACGAACGCCGCGTCCCATTCGAGGCCCTTGGCCGAGTGCAGCGACGCGAGGGTGACGCCCTGGACCGTCGGCGCGTGCTGGGCGGCGGCCCGCTCGTCGAGCTCCGCCACCAGGTCGGAGAGCGTCGCCCCCGGCCTGGCCTGCTCGAAGTCCTCGGCCAGCCGGACGAGTGCGGCGAGCGACTCCCAGCGGTCGCGCACCGCACCGGATCCGGCGGGCGGCTTCGAGGTCCACCCCTTGGTGGAGAGGACCGCCCGCACCTCGGACGGCAGATCGTCGGCACCGTCGAGAAGCGAGTCGTTGCCCCCCGCGCGGGCGGCGCCGCGCAGTGCGACGCCCGCCTCCCGCACCTCGGGGCGGTCGAAGAAGCGCTCGGCACCCCGCAGCTGGTAGGGGACGCCCGCGTCCGCCAGGGCCTGTTCGTAGACCTCGGACTGGGAGTTGACCCGGTACAGCACGGCGATCTCTCCGGCGGGGACACCGGCGGCGATCAGGTCGCGGATCCGGCGGGCGGTGCCTTCAGCCTCGGCGGGCTCGTCCGTGTACTCCGTGTAGACGGGCTCGGGGCCCTTGTCCCGCTGTGAGACGAGCTCCAGGCGGTGCTCGGCCGCCTTGCCGCGGGCCTGCGACAGCAGGCCGTTGGCCAGCTGCACGACCTGCGGTGTGGAACGGTAGTCCCGCACCAGCTTGACGACGGTCGCGTTCGGGTGGCGGGTGCGGAAGTTCAGCAGGTGGTCGGGGGTGGCCCCGGTGAAGGAGTAGATCGTCTGGCCGGCGTCGCCGACGACGCAGAGGTCGTCCCGGTCGCCGAGCCAGAGGTCGAGGAGCCGCTGCTGGAGCGGGCTGACGTCCTGGTACTCGTCGACGACGAAGTGCTGGTACTGGCGGCGCACGTGCTCGGCGATGTCGTGCCGGTCCTGCAGGATGCCCACGGTCAGCAGCAGCACGTCCTCGAAGTCGATCACCGACCGGTCGCGCTTCAGCTGCTCGTACATCGCGTAGATCTGCGAGAGCTCGGCCGGGTCGCGCGGGGCGTCGCGCTGGGTCTTGGCCACGGCGGCCGGATAGTCGGCCGGTACGGTCTGGGTGACCTTGGCCCACTCGATCTCGCTCGTGGCGTCCCGCAGCTCGTTGCGGTCGAGCCGGATCCCGCAGCGGGCGGCAGCCTCGGAGACCAGCTGGACCTTGCGCTCCACGAGACGCGGGAGCTCACCACCGACGGCTTTCGGCCAGAAGTACTGGAGCTGGCGCAGGGCGGCGGAGTGGAAGGTCCGGGCCTGGACACCGGTCGCGCCGAGCTGCCGGAGCCGGCCGCGCATCTCACCGGCCGCACGGTTGGTGAAGGTGACGGCGAGCACGGTCGTCGGCTGGAGGATCCCGGCGCGCACCCCGTAGGCGATGCGATGGGTGATCGCCCTCGTCTTGCCCGTGCCCGCTCCGGCCAGCACGCACACCGGTCCGCTCAGGGCGAGCGCGACCTCGCGCTGCTCGGGGTCGAGACCGTCGAGCACGGCGTCCGCGGAGTCGGGGACCCGCGGGAAGAGGGTGGAGTGCGTTGCTGCTGTCACCCCGCCATGCTGCCAGGTCCCCGGGAGGCGGTGCGGCGGTCGTCCACAGGGCACGCCATTCGTCGTACCGGGCGGACGGGGGCGGGAATGGCCGTGGGGCCGGGTGCGTTGCCAGGATGCGGGAAGACGCGTCAGTGTCCTTGCCCGCCTTCCCAGTGAGACGTACGAGACAAGGGAGCACCGACGACATGTCCGGCACTGTGACGATGTACAGCACCACCTGGTGCGGCTACTGCCGCCGGCTCAAGGGCCAGATGGACCGCGAGGGAATCGCGTACACCGAGGTCAACATCGAGCAGGACCCGGAGTCGGCGGCTTTCGTCGAGAAGGCGAACGGCGGAAACCAGACGGTCCCGACCGTGCTCTTCCCGGACGGTTCGACCCTGACGAACCCGTCGCTGGCCCAGGTCAAGCAGAAGATCGGCGCCTGATCGGGGAGATCCCGACCGACGGAGGGCCCCCGCCTCGGCGGGGGCCCTCCGTCGTCCGCGGCCGGCCCGCGAAAGGGCCCGTCAGGCGGAGTTGCCCGGGCGGGGAAGCGGCTTGCCGTACCAGAGCTCGATGAGGCGAGCGGCGATGGAGACCCCGTACGGGGGCAGCACCTCGCCGGAGTCGAACGCCGCGGTCAGCTCCTCGCGCGAGAACCAGCGGGCCTCCTCGATCTCCTCCCCGTCCACGGTGATCTCGGACGAGGTGGCACGCGCCATGAAGCCGAGCATCAGGCTGGACGGGAAGGGCCACGGCTGGCTGGCGACGTACTCGACCTCGCCGACGGTCACCCCCGCCTCCTCGAACACCTCACGGGCCACGGAGTGCTCGATCGACTCACCCGGTTCGACGAAGCCGGCGAGCGTCGAGAAACGCCCCTCCGGCCAGTGCACCTGGCGCCCCAGGAGAGCGCGGTCCTGGTCGTCGGTCACCAGCATGATCACCGCGGGGTCGGTCCGCGGGTAGTGCTCCGCGCCGCAGGCGGGGCAGCGGCGGATGTGACCGGCGGCGGCGATCACGGTGCGCTCGCCGCAGCGCGAGCAGAAGCGGTGCAGCCGCTGCCAGTTCTCCAGTGCCACGGCGTGCACCATCAGCCCGGCGTCGCGGGGGCCGAGGAGCAGACCGGCCTCACGCAGCCCGGCAGGACGTGCTGACTGGTCCATGCGGCCCGGCAGCGAGTCCTTCTGAAGTGCGAAGTACCGCACGCCCTCCTCGTCGGTGCCCAGGAAGTAGCGGTGGGTCTCCGTGACCGGCGCCTCGAAGGCGGGTGTCATGACGAGCTCGGTGCCGCCGTCCGCGGTGTCGTCGATGAGTGCCTGGCCCCCCGAGACGACGAAGACTCTGGTCGTCGGGTGGCTCCAGGCCGCGGCGAGCCAGGCCTCGTCGAGCCGGTGGTGCGCTGCACGGTCGATGCCGCTGGGCGCGGTGAGACCGATCGGGCGGTCTGCGGTGGCGTTGTCGAAGGTGCTCACAGGTGCTTCCTACTCCCCCGGGGGTGGATCGGGCGTTCAGAGATTCAGCGGAGTGCGGTGGCCAGCTCGCCCCACAGATGGGCGGTGGTCTCCACGCCCTTGAGGAGGAGGTCGAGCTCGACCTTCTCGTCGGGGCCGTGCCAGCCGTCGGACGGCACGGAGATGCCCAGGAAGAGGACGGGTGCGCCGAGTACGTCCTGCAGGTCGGCGGCCGGCCCCGAGCCTCCCTCACGGGTGAAGAGGATCTTCGTCCCGAAGGCCCGCCCCATGGCCCGGGCGACCGCCTGGAGGGCGGGGTGGTCCAGGGGTGTCAGACAGGGGCGGGTGGCCGGGGAGAAGGTGATCCGGTGCCGGACGCCGGCCGGGATCCTGCTCTCGGCCCAGCCGCGGACCTGTTCCTGGACGCGGTCCGGGTCCTGGCCAGCGACCAGGCGGAAACTGAGCTTCACCATGGCGGACGACGGGATGACGGTCTTGCTGCCCGCGCCCTGGTAACCGCCGCCGATGCCGTTGACCTCGGCGGTGGGCCGGGCCCAGACACGCTCCAGCGTGGAGTAGCCGGCCTCGCCCGCGGTGGCCTCCGAGGAGGCGGTGCGAAGCCAGGTGGCCTCGTCGAAGGGCAGCTCGGCGAACAGGGCCCGTTCGGTCTCGGTGAGTTCGGCGACCCCGTCGTAGAAGCCCGGGACCGCCACCCTGCCGTCCTCGTCGTGCAGGGCGGCGACGAGCCGGGCGAGGGCGGTCGCCGGGTTGGGCACGGCTCCGCCGAAGGATCCGGAGTGGATGTCCTGGCCGGGGCCGAAGAGCTCGATCTCGCACTCCGCGAGACCGCGCATGCCGGTGCAGACGGTGGGGGTGTTCTCGTCCCACATGCCGGTGTCGGAGACGATCACGGCGTCCGCCGCCAGCCGGGCCGCCCGCTCCTCGGCCAGCGCGCGGAAGTGCGGCGAACCGGACTCCTCCTCGCCCTCGACGAGGAGCTTGAGGTGCACGGCCGGGGTCCTGCGGCCCGTCGCCGCGAGGTGGGCGCGGACGCCGAGTGTGTGGAAGAACACCTGGCCCTTGTCGTCCGCCGCGCCCCGCCCGTACATCCGGCCGTCCCGGATCACCGGTTCGAACGGGTCGGTGCTCCAGCCGTCCTCGCGGGCCGCCGGCTGCACGTCGTGGTGGCCGTAGACGAGGACGACGGGTGCGTCCGGGTCGTCCGACGGCCACTCGGCGAAGACCGCCGGGGCGCCGGGTGTCTCCCAGATCTCGGTGACCGGGAAGCCGGTCTCGGCGAGCTTGGCGGACAGCCATGCGGCACTGCGCCGTACGTCCCCGTCGTGCTCCGGCTGAGCGGATACGGACGGGATGCGCAGCCACTCGGCGAGGTCGTCGAGGAAGGCCGTGCGGTGCTGCTCGGTGTACGTACGGACGGCGCTGTCCGGGGTGTCGCTCATGTTCATGAGCCTATCGGCCCCGTGGAGGTGGCTCGTCCAGCAGGAGCTTCTCCAGCTCCGCCCGGCCCGGCAGCCCGGTGGGCCTGACCGTCTCCCCGGTGCGCACGTAGAGGAAGGTCGCGGTGACCGTTTCCAGCGGCAGCCCGTGGAGTTCGGCCCAGGCCAGGCGGTACACCGCGAGCTGGAGCGGGTCGGCCGTGCGGTGGCGGGTGGTCTTCCAGTCGACGATCTCGTACGTGTCCCCCGTGCGGTAGACCGCGTCGATACGGCCGCGGATCACCCGGCCCCCGAGGGCGATCTGGAACGGCGCCTCGACGCGGTAGGGCGTGCGCCGGGCGTACGCCGTGCGCTCGAAAGCGTCCTTCAGCTCGGCGAGGTCGCGTTCGTCCGCGATCTCCGCGTCGCTTCCGTCGCCCCCGGGGAGTTCGTCCGGGCCGAGCATGGGCAGCGGCAGTTCCTCGAAGCGCGACTCGACCCATGCGTGGAAGCGGGTCCCCCGGCGGGCGGCGGGCTGCGGGGCCCGGGGCATGGGGCGGGCGAGCTCGCGGGCGAAGCCGTCGGGGTCGTCGGCGAGGTGCAGCAGCTGGGTCGCGGAGAGCGCGGAGGGGACGACGACGTCGCGGACGGTGGCGCGGGCGCGGCGCAGCTCACCGGCGAGGGCGTCGAGGTCGCGGTCCCAGGAGGCCAGGGTGCGGGCCTCCTCCGGGGTGAGGCCCGCGTCACCGGGGGTGCGGGCGGCGGGGACGTGCGGCGCGGGGTGCGAGGGCGGCGCGCCGTCACCTCCGGACGGCGCCCCGCCGGGGGCGGGGAGCGGGAGCAGGCCCTCGTCGGGGGACGGCTCGCCGTCCGGGAACGGATCGTCGTACGGGGCGGCGGCCTCGTCGTACGGCGGCTCCTCGTCCCCGTACGGAGGTTCCCCGGCCGGGTAGGGCGGTTCCTCCTCGTCCTCGTACGGCGGCTCCTCGTCGTACCGGCGCCGCGCGTGCTCGGGCTGCCCGTGCGGCGCCGGTGATGCGGCCACCAGGGCGTCCAGGTGGGCGAGGACGGTGTCCCTGGCGGCACGGCGGCGGGCCATGGCCGTGGCGTCCAGCGGGAGCGGCCATGCCTGGTCGGCCTCCTCCTCCTGGAGGGCCGGGTTCTCCTCGTCCGGCTCGGGCTCGTCCGCCCACACCTCGATCTCGCCGTACCCGGCCGCGCAGTGCTCGTACAGCGCGTCCAGGAAGGCGGACGGGCCGCGGGGCTTCTTCTGGGAGGGGCCCCACCAGTGGCCGGAGCCGAGCAGCAGGGTCCGGGGGCGGGTGAAGGTGACGTATCCGAGACGCAGTTCCTCGGTGCGCTGGTGCTCCTTCATCTCCTCCTTGAAGTCCTTGAGGCCCCTGGCGTCGAAGGACCGCAGGACCGGGAGCGTGTCTCCGTCGCCGCGCAGGGTGTGCGGGAGGACGTGGGACTGCGAGGTCCACGCGTCCCGGGACTGTGTGCTGGGGAACTGGCCGGTGACGAGACCCGGTACGGCGACGACGTCCCATTCCAGGCCCTTGGACTTGTGGGCGGTGAGGACCTTGACCGTGTTCTCACCGCCGGGCAGGGCGTTGTCGAGTCCCTTCTCGTACTGTGCGGCGGTGCGCAGGAAGCCGAGGAAGGCGAGCAGGCTCGCCTCCCCGTCCACCGCGGCGAAACCGGCCGCGACGTCCAGGAAGTTGTTGAGCGTCTCGCGGCGGCGGGCGGCCAGGGCGTGGGGCGAGGCGGAGAGCTCCACTTCGAGCCCGGTCGTCGCGAGGACGCGGTGCAGGACGTCCATGAGGGGGTCGGCCAGGGAGCGGCGCAGGTCGCGGAGCTCGGTGGCGAGACGGGCGAAGCGGACGCGGGCCTCGGCCGAGAACGGCAGCTGGTCGTCCTCGGCCCCGGCGGACTCCAGGAAGGTGTCGAGGGCGTCAGCGAGCGATATCACCTCGGACGGGTCGACGCCCTCGACGGCCTCGGCCAGGCGGCGCCCGGGGTCGGCGTCCTCGTCCCCCGGGGTGGAGCGGTGGACGAGGAGGCGCGCCCGGCGGCCCAGGAGAGCGAGGTCCCGGGGGCCGATGCGCCAGCGCGGCCCGGTGAGCAGCCGGACGAGGGAGGCGTTCGCACCGGGGTCCTGGAGTACCTCGCAGACGGCGACGAGGTCGGCGACCTCGGGCAGGTGCAGCAGACCGGACAGGCCGACGACCTCGACCGGGATGTCCCGGGCGACAAGGGCCGCCTGGATACGGGGGAAGTCCCCGGCGCTGCGGCACAGGACGGCGATCTCACCGGGTGCCGTGCCCGTCCGCACGAGGTGGGCGAGCGAGTCCCCCAGCCAGTCGATCTCCTCGGCGTGGGTGCGCAGGAGGGCGCATCTGACCAGTCCGTCCCGCTCGGCCCCGGGTGCGGGGCGCAGCGCCTCGACCCCCTCGTGCATGGCGCGCAGGGGCTCGGCGAGTCCGTTGGCGAGGTGGAGCAGGCGGCCTCCGCTGCGGCGGTTCTCGCTGAGGGAGTAGCGGGTGGCGGGGGTGCCGTCGGCGTGCGGGAAGTGGTCCGGGAAGTCGTCCAGGTTGGCCACGGAGGCACCGCGCCAGCCGTAGATCGCCTGGCAGGGGTCGCCGACGGCGGTGACGGCGTGCCCGGCCGTCCCGGCGTCGCCCCCGCCGCCGAAGAGCGCGGCCAGGAGCAGCCGCTGGGCGACGGAGGTGTCCTGGTACTCGTCGAGCAGGACGACGCGGAACTCGTCCCTGAGGATCGCGCCGACCTCGGGCCGGGTGAGTGCCAGTTCGGCGGAGAGGGCGATCTGGTCGCCGAAGTCGAGGAGGTCGCGGCCGCGCTTGGTGTCCCGGTAGCGCCGGGTCAGCCCGAGGAGTTCGCGGCGTGCCTCGGCCGTCTCCGGGATCTTCCGCAGGTCGGCGTTGGTGAGCCTGGCCGTCCCGAGCGCGTGCAGGAGCTCGGTGTCGTGCTCCGCGAGCCGGCCGGGGGGCACCAGGTGTTCGGCGAGCTCGGCGTCCAGGGCCAGCAGGTCGCTGACGAGGGTGGGGAAGGACCTGGTCAGTGCCGGGTAGGGGCCGGGGGCCTCGCGCAGCACGCGGGCGGCGAGCTGGTAGCGGGTGGCGTCGGCGAGCAGGCGGGTCGTCGGTTCGAGACCGATGCGCAGTCCGTGCTCGGTGAGGAGCCGTCCGGCGAAGGCGTGATAGGTGGAGATGCTGGGTTCGCCCGGAGGGTTGTCCGGGTCGATGACGTCCGGGTCGGTGACGCCGGCGGCGACGAGGGCCTTCCGTACCCGCTCGGCGAGCTCACCGGCGGCCTTGTTGGTGAAGGTCAGGCCGAGGACCTGTTCCGGGGCGACCTGCCCCGTCCCGACCAGCCACACCACCCGGGCGGCCATCACCGTCGTCTTGCCCGAGCCTGCTCCGGCGACGATCACCTGTGGAGCGGGCGGCGCGGTGATGCAGGCCGTCTGCTCGGGGGTGAAGGGGATCCCGAGGAGTTCCTTGAGCTGCTCGGGATCGGTGATGCGGGAGGACACTCCAGGAAGGCTAACCGGACGCGCCGACAACGCCGCCCCGCGCGGATTCCGCCGGGAAGGTCATTCGATGATCTGACGGCCTTCGGGCTGTGCGCTGCACGACGCCCGGAACGAGCAGTGGGTGCAGTGCTGGCCCGTGCTGGGGGTGAAGCGTTCGTCCAGGACCCGGCCCGCCGCCGTGGCGAGGAGGTCCGAGACCCATTCCCCGGAGAGGGGTTCCTGGGCCTGCACCTTGGGGAGGGCGTCGCCGCCCTCCTTCTTCGGAGCGGGCTGGCGCAGCTGCACGAGCTCCGCTCCGCCGGATTCGGGGCGTCGTCCGTCGAAGACGTCGTCGACGGCCCCTTCCCCGACAGCGAGCTGGTACACGGCGAGCTGGGGGTGCGAGGCCACCTCGTCCCTGGTCGGAGCCCCCTTGCCCGTCTTGAAGTCGACGACGTACGCCCGGCCCTGGGCGTCCTGCTCGACACGGTCCATGGACCCCCGGATACGCACCGCGTACTCGCCGGCTTCGAGGGTGACGTCGAAGTCGTGCTCGCTGGCCGCGGCGGTGCGGCCGGACCGGTCCATGACGTGCCAGCTCAGGAAGCGCTCCAGGGCCGCGCGCGCCTGGTCCTTCTCCTGCTGCGACTTCCACGGGGCGTCGAAGACCAGGCCGTCCCAGACCGAGTCGAGCCGTTCCATCAGCACGTCCAGATCGGCGGCGGTCCGTCCGGAGGCCACCTCGTCCGCCAGGACGTGGACGACGTTGCCGAAGCCCTGCGCAGCCGTCGCCGGGGCGTCGGCCTTCACCTCACGGCCCAGGAACCACTGGAGGGCGCAGGTGTTGGCGAGCTGGTCGAGCGCGCTTCCGGAGAGCGCGACGGGGCGCTCCCGGTCGCGGAGCGGGACCTCCGAGCGGGTCGGGTCGTTCAGCCCCCACCAGCGGTGCGGATGGGCGGCCGGTACGAGCGGCTGGCCCTCGTCGTCGCTGAGCGCCGCGAGCCGGGCGAGCCGCCGGGCCGCCGCGTCGCGCAGGGCATCCGAGGCTTCCGGGTCGACCGTGGTGGCCCGGAGTTCGGCGACGAGCGCGGCCACGGCGAGCGGGCGGCGGGGGCGGCCGGTGACGTCCCGGGGCTCGACGCCCAGTTCGGCGAGGAAGCGGGAGGGCTGGTCGCCGTCGTCGGCAGGGGCCTTGACGGCCGTGACGACGAGGCGGTCGCGGGCGCGGGTCGCGGCGACGTAGAACAGGCGCCGTTCCTCGGCCAGGAGCGCTCCCGGGGTGAGGGGTTCGGCCAGGCCGTCGCGGCCGATCCGGTCCGCCTCCAGGAGCGATCCGCGCCGGCGCAGGTCCGGCCAGAGCCCCTCCTGTACCCCGGCGACGACCACCAGGGGCCATTCCAGGCCCTTGGAGCGGTGCGCGGTCATGAGGCGTACGGCGTCGGGCCGTACGGCCCGACGGGACAGGGTGTCGGCGGCGATGTCCTGGGCGTCGACCTCCTCGAGGAAGTTGAGCGCGCCCCGTCCGCCGGTACGTTCCTCGGCCCGCGCGGCGGTGTCGAAGAGGGCGCACACCGCGTCGAGGTCCCGGTCGGCGTTCCGTCCGCCCGCACCGCCGCGCAGTGCGGCGCGTTCGAGCCGGCCGGGCCACGGGGTGCCGTTCCAGAGGGTCCACAGGGCCTCTTCGGCGGTGCCGCCGCCTTCGAGGAGCTCGCGCGCCTTGCGCAGGAGCGCGCCGAGGCGCTGGGCCCCCCGGGCGTACGCGGGGTCGTGCGTGACCAGCCGTTCGGGCTCTGCGAGGGCTCTGGCCAGCAGCTCTCCGGACGGCGGCGGCACGTGACGGCCCGCGGCCCGCTCCTCGTCCCGCAGGGCCCGGCCGAGGCGGCGCAGGTCCGCGGCGTCCATGGATCCGAGGGGCGAGGCGAGGAGGGCGAGGGCCGTCTCGGTGTCGATCCGGCCGGACCCGTCGGTCCCCGCGCCGCCGTCACCCTCGGCCGCGCGGTCCTCCGCGGTCCCGGCCGGCTCGGACAGCCCGGCCGGCTCGGACTGCGCAGGCGACTCGGATGGCTCGGACGGCCCGGACTGCGCAGCCGGCTCGGACCGCTCGGACGGCCCGGGCTGCGTAGACGGCCCGGACTGCGCGGGCGGCTCGGCCGCCCCGCCGGGCAGCGCGGCCGTCGCGACGGCCCGCAGCGCCGTCAGGAGCGGGGCGACCGCGGGCTCGTGGCGCAGGGGGAGATCGTCCCCGTCGACCTCCAGGGGGACCCCGGCCGAGGTGAGCGCCCGGCGCACGGCAGGCAGCGAGCGCCCTCCGGCGCGTACGAGGACGGCCATGTCACGCCAGGGGACACCGTCCTCCAGGTGCGCGCGCCGGAGCAGGTCGGCGATGTTCTCCAGCTCGGCGGAGGCCGTCGGATAGGTGTACGCCTCGACGCGGCCGCCCTCGCGCGTGGCGCCCGGCGCCCGGTGGGCGCGGACCCTGTCCGAGGGCAGACGGGTGAGCGGCATACGGCGGGTGAGCAGCCGGGTGGCGGCGAGCAGTTCGTCGCCCGAGCGGCGCGAGGTGGTGAGGACGCCGACGGGAGCTGGCGCTCCGTCGGCTCGGCGGAAGGCGTCGGGGAAGTCCAGGATGCCGTTCACATCGGCGCCCCGGAAGGCGTAGATCGACTGGTCGGGGTCGCCGAAGGCGATCAGGGTCCTCCCGCCGCCGCCACCGGGGGCGGGAGCGCCCCGGTTGCCGGCGAGCGCGTGCAGCAGGCGCACCTGGGAGGGGTCCGTGTCCTGGTACTCGTCGACGAAGACGGCGTCGTAGCTGCCGGCCAGCACCGCTGCCACCTCGGGGCGCTCCGCGAGGAGCACGGCGCGGTGGACGAGTTCGGCGTAGTCGAGGACGCCCTGGGCGTCGAGGACGTCCAGGTACTCGGCGAGGAACTGTGCGGCGGCGCTCCAGTCCGGGCGGCCGGTGCGCCGGGCGAAGTCGGCGAGGGCGTCCGGGCCGAGGCCGAGTTCCCGGCTGCGCGCCAGTACCGCGCGCACCTCGTCGGCGAAGCCCCGGGTGGTGAGGCAGGCGCGCAGCTCGTCCGGCCAGCGGACGTGGGCGAGCCCCGCGCCTTCCAGGCCGGTCTGGCCGGCGAGGAGTTCGCGGACGGTGACGTCCTGCTCGGGGCCGGAGAGCAGGCGCAGCGGGTCGGCGAACAGGTCGGCGTCCTGGTGGGCACGGACCAGGGCGTAGCAGTACGAGTGGAAGGTGGTGGCCTGCGGTCCCCGGGCGCCGCCGAGCCGGGCCGCCATCCGGTCGCGCAGTTCGACCGCCGCCTTGCGGCTGAAGGTGAGGACCAGGATGCGGGAGGGGTCGGCCCCTCCGGCAACGCGCCGGGCGACGGCTTCGACCAGCGTCGTGGTCTTGCCGGTGCCCGGCCCCGCGAGGACCAGGAGCGGGCCGTCCCGGTGGTCGGCCACGGCGCGCTGCGCGGCGTCCAGGGCGGGGGGCCGCGCGGAGCCCGGGGGTGTCCGCACCAGCCGGTACGCGCCCGGAGCCCGCCGCCGTGTCTGACGGTGCGGGCTGTTCCGGGTGGTGGAGGAGGAGCTCACGTGGATCGCCGGTCCTGGTGGGTGTACTGGTCTGCGCGGTGGTCCGGCCCGAAAGGTGGCGGCCGGGTGGTGGAGCCGGGGCTGTGGAGGCCCGGTGGTGACGGACGGCGGACGAGGGAGCGAATCCTGCCGCGTCCGGATGACGCTACGCCGTCCAAGGGACGTGCCGCAGCGGGAGCGGCGCCTCCGACGTCAGCCGAGAACCCGGTACGCCCCGCTCACCGGCCAGCCGCCTGTGCCTCCGGGGCCCGATGGCCGAAGCTGTGCGGTGTGAGCTTTCTCCCCCTCGCCCCGCACGACGGCCGCGCCCGCGTGCCGGTGGGCACCCGCACCCCGCGCACCTGCCGTGCCGGTATCGCCGTACCGGCGGTGGCCGCTCCCCTCCGGGCCTCAGTCACGGTCCGCGTCGCCGTCGTCGTCGGCCCGGGAGCCGCCGCCGGTGGTCCCGTCCCACCTGGCGCGCCGCATGTCGAGGCGCGGGAGGTGGCCGTCCGAGGAGCGGGAGGCGGCACGCAGCGGTGTGCCCTCCTCGCGGTAGTGGTCGAGCGCCCGCAGTTCGTGGCCGGGCAGCAGCGCCCCGTCGGCCCGCACCACGCGCCACCAGGGCACCGCGGAGCCGTACAGGGCCATCACCCGGCCGACCTGTCTCGGGCCTCCGTCGCCCAGCCACTCGGCGACGTCGCCGTACGTCATGACCCGGCCGGGCGGGATCAGGTCCGCGACGTCCAGGACCCGCTCGGCGTAGGCGGGCAGTTCGGGGGCCTGGGGCGGGGCACCCGTCCGCCCGCCGCCCGTCCGGTCTTCGCTCATCCGCCCCATCCTGCCGTACGCCACCGACAGCCGGGCCCGTCCCGAAGCGCCCCGGTCGCTCACCGCGCGGGCGCACGCCGAGGCGCGTGTGTTGCGCATCGCACCCGCGCAATGCACCCTGATGCCCCCCTCTGTCTGCGGGCCGTGCCACCATCGTGCGGGCGGTGACCGGTGATACGAGAACACGAAGATCCATCAGAGGCGACGAAGGAGCAGGGCGTGCAGCCACCGAAGGCGGCCGACGCCTCTGATGCGGAGTCGCGCCCGGATTCCTCCGGAGCACCGCCCGGCAGGCAGGACGGCTCCCTGGACGAACTCGCCGACGGCGACCGCCGCGCCAACGGGTCGCCGGAGGCCGGCGGCCCTCCGGAACAGCCCCGGGAGGGGGCGCCCAGGCCGCCCCGCGAGGGTGCGTCGGGCTCGACGCTGTCCTCCGTCGCGGCGCTGAGCGACCGCGTGTCGGGCGACGAACCGCTGCTGCCCGCCCGCGTCCACCGCCCGTCCGACCTGCTGCGGCTCCTCATCGGCGTCCTCGCGATCGCGCTGCTGTTCTCCATCGCGGCCTTCGCGCAGGGAACCACCACGGGGCTCGAGAACGACATCTCCAAGGGCACGGACCAGGCACCCGACCTGCTGATCAAACTCGCGGGCCTGGTGTCCAGCATCGCCGTACTCCTGGTGCCGGTCGCGTTCGCGATCGAGCGCCTGGTGAAACGCGACGGGCTGCGGATCGCGGACGGTGTCCTCGCCGCCGTACTGGCCCACGGCGTGACCCTGGCCACGGACCTCTGGGTGGCCAGATCGGCGTCCGGGACGATCCGGGACGCCCTGACCCAGCCTCAGCCCGGAGCGGCGCTGACCGATCCCGTCCACGGCTACCTCGCCCCGGTGATCGCCTACATGACCGCGGTGGGGATGGCGCGCAGACCGAGATGGCGGGTCGTGCTGTGGGTGGTGCTGCTTCTCGACGCCTTCGCGATGCTGGTCGGCGGCTACACCACACCGTTCTCGATCGTCCTCACGGTGCTGATCGGCTGGACCGTGGCCTACGGCACGCTGTACGCCGTCGGTTCGCCGAACGTCCGCCCGACCGGCCAGCACCTGATGGCAGGTCTGCGCCACGTCGGCTTCCGTCCGGTGGCGGCCATGCGGACCGAGGAGTCGCACGACAACCCCGATCAGGGCGACCGGGGACGCCGCTATCTGGTCACCCTGGAGGACGGGCCGCCGCTGGACGTGACGGTCGTCGACCGTGAGCAGCAGGCCCAGGGCTTCTTCTACCGCGTCTGGCGCAGGCTCACCCTGCGCAGTATCACCCAGCGCCGCTCCATCCAGTCCCTGCGCCAGGCCCTGGAGCAGGAGGCACTCCTCGCGTACGCCGCGATCGCAGCCGGGGCCAACGCACCCAAGCTGATCGCCACCTCCGAGCTCGGCCCCGACGCCGTGATGCTGGTGTACGAGCACATCGGCGGGCGCTCGCTGGACTCGATGGAGGACGAGGAGATCACCGACGATCTGGTGCGGGGCGCCTGGCATCAGGTGCGCGCGCTCCAGTCGCGGCGGATCGCGCACCGCACCCTCACCGGGGACTCGATCCTGGTGGATCGTTCCGGCACGGTGTTCGTGACGGACCTGCGGGGCGGCGAGATCGCCGCGGGTGACCTGATCCTGCGGATGGACGTCGCCCAGCTGCTGACCACCACCGGACTGCGTGTGGGTGCGGAACGGGCCGTCGCAGCGGCTCTCGCGGTCCTCGGGCCGGACGCGGTGGCCGACAGCCTGCCGCTGCTCCAGCCGATCGCCCTGAGCCGCTCGTCCCGGGCGACGCTGCGCAGGCTCGCCCGGGAGCGTTCGCAGCGCGAGCGCGAGGCGGTGCTGGAGGCCTCGCAGGCGGCCAAGCAGGCCAGGGCCGAGGAGCACGACGCCGCGGATTCCGGGGACCGCAAGGCCGTCCGCAAGTCGCTCCGCACCGAGAAGCAGGCGGAGAAGCGGGCGATAGACGATGCCCTCGAGGAGGCCCGCGAGGAGGACATGCTGGCGCAGATCCGGCGCCAGGTGCTGCTGATCCGCCCGCAGGCCCCCGTCGAACCGGTGCAGCTGGAGCGCATCAAGCCGCGCACCCTGTTCACCTTCATCGCGGGCTCCATCGCCGCCTACTTCCTGATCTCGCAGGTCACCGAGGCCGATTTCGGCACGGTGGTGGAACAGGCGGAGTGGGGCTGGGTGGCGGCGGCGCTGGGCTTCTCCGCGCTGAGCTACGTCGCCGCGGCCATGAGCCTGCTCGGCTTCGTGCCGGAGCGGGTGCCGTTCGGGAAGACGGTGCTCGCGCAGGTGGCCGGTTCGTTCGTGAAGATCGTGGCGCCCGCCGCGGTGGGGGGCGTGGCGCTGAACACCCGCTTCCTGCAGCGCGCGGGGGTGCGCCCCGGTCTCGCCGTGGCCAGTGTCGGCGCGTCGCAGCTGTTCGGCCTCGGCTGCCACATCCTCCTGCTGGCGCTCTTCGGGTACCTGACGGGCACGGAGAAGACCCCGGACTCGCTCACCCCGTCGAGGACGGTGATCGCGGGCCTGCTGACGGTCGCGGTGCTGGTGCTCGTGGTGACCGCGATCCCGTTCCTGCGGAAGTTCGTCGTCACCCGGGTGCGCTCGCTGTTCGCCGGGGTCGTACCGCGCATGCTGGACGTCGTGCAGCGGCCGCAGAAGCTGATCACCGGCATCGGCGGCATGGTGCTCCTGACGGGTCTGTTCGTCCTCTGCCTCGACGCGTCGATCCGGGCGTTCAGCGGGCCCGGCGTCCCCCAGCTCAGCTACGCCAGCATCGCGGTCGTCTTCCTCGCGGGCAACGCCCTGGGGTCCGCGGCGCCCACCCCCGGTGGTGTGGGCGCGGTCGAGGGCGCGCTGACACTGGGGCTGATCGCGGTCGGCCTCCCCAAGGAGGTCGCGGCGCCGGCGGTGCTCCTGTACCGCGTGATGACGCTCTGGCTGCCGGTGCTCCCCGGCTGGATCTGCTTCAGCCAGTTGACGCGCAAGGGGGAGCTCTAGAACACCCGCGCGAGGGCGCGCCACTCGCATGGACCGCGTCCCGCGCGGCCGGCCGCGTCCCGCCGCACGATGGGTCCATGTGGACCTCCCCCGCCCTGCGTGCCGCCGCCCTCGCCACCACCGCCACCGTGCTGCTGCCGCTGGCCGGATGCTCCGACGGCGACGACGGGGGATCCGGGACGTCGACGCCGACCGCCGCCTCGACCGCGGCCCCCACCGCGACGGCGGGGAAGCTGACCTCCCAGAAGCTCGACTGGAAGCCGTGCCCGGCCCCGAACGCGGCCCAGGGCACGGGTCCGGTCCCCTCCCCGCTGCCGGGCGGCGCGGCCTGGCAGTGCTCCTTCATGGACGCGCCCCTCGACTACGCGGATCCGGACGGCCGCACCATCGAGCTGGCGCTCATCCGTGCCGTCGCACGGAACCAGGACCGCCGGATCGGCTCGCTGATCTTCAATTTCGGCGGTCCCGGCGCCTCCGGGGTCGCGACGCTGCCGTCCTTCGGCACGGACTACGACACGCTCCGCACCCGGTACGACCTGGTGAGCTTCGACCCCCGGGGAATCGGGCGGAGCGAGGGCGTCGAGTGCTCCGACGACGAGACGCTCGACGCCCGCTACGAGAAGGACGGCACCCCCGACGACGCCGACGAGGAGAAGGCCTTCGTCGAGGACCAGAAGTCCTACATCGCGGACTGCGAGAAGAATTCCGGTGACGAACTCCCGTACGTCGGCACCACCAACGCGGCCCGGGACATGGACCTGCTGCGCCAGGTGCTCGGCGACGACAAGCTGTACTACTTCGGGATCTCCTACGGCACCGAGCTCGGCGGCGTCTACGCGCACCTGTACCCGAAGAACGTCGGACGGGCCGTCCTGGACGCCGTCGTCGACCCGACCGAGGACGCCCTGGAGTCCTCGCTCGGGCAGGCGGAGGGTTTCCAGCTCGCCCTGGACAACTTCGCCGCCGACTGCGCCGAGCGCGACGACTGCCGGATCCCCGGGGCCACCTCCAAGGAGGTCCAGGACTGGATCGCCGGCCTCCTCGCGAAGCTGGAGAAGAAGCCCGTCCCGGGACTGGGCGAGCGGGAGCTGACGGAGACCCAGGCCACGACCGGCATCGCCTCGGCCCTCTACTCCAAGGAGACCTGGCCTCTGCTGGAACAGGGGCTGGACGAGGCCGACGGCGGCAACGGCGGACTGCTGCTCGCGCTCGCCGACTCGCTGAACGGCCGCTCCGAGGACGGCCACTACGACAACTCCAACGCCGCCAACACCGCCGTCAACTGCGCCGACTCCAAGCAGCGCTACACCCTGGAGCAGACCAGGAAGGCGCTCCCCCGCTTCCGGGAGGCCTCGCCGGTCTTCGGTGACTACCTGGGCTGGGGCCTGACGGCCTGCACCGGCTGGCCCGTGACGGGCGCCTGGGTGACGCCGGACGTCAGCGCGCCCGGATCGGCCCCGATCCTCGTCATCGGCAACACCGGCGACCCCGCGACCCCCTACGCCGGCGCGAAGGCGATGGCGACGGAGCTCGGCAAGGGCGTCGGGATCGTGCTCACCTACAAGGGTGAGGGCCACGGGGCGTACAACAGCGGCAGCACCTGCGTGCAGAAGGCCGTGGACGGCTATCTGCTGGAGGGCAAGGTGCCCGAGTCGGGAACGGTCTGCGGGTGACCGCTCGTTGGACGGCCTGACAGCGGTACCCGGCAGGGTCCCGGGTCACCGGCGGGGGCGGGGAAGAATGCGGATGCGCGTACACGGAAGGGTCCGCGGCGCCGTGGCCGCGGCCTGCGCCGCACTGCTGACACCGGTGCTGCTCGCGGGCTGCGACGGAGGCCCGGCGTCTCCCCCGGAATCCAAGGGGCCGCGGGCGTCGGACGGCTCCCCGTCCGCAGCGTCCGCCTCGTCCGGGCCGCTGGACTGGAGACGCTGCGGGGCCCCGGAGGACGGCGAGGCACCCGGCCCGGCCTGGCGGTGCGCGACCGTCCGGGTTCCCCTCGACCACGCCGAACCGGACGGGAGGACGATCGGGATCGCACTGATCCGGAAACCGGCCACCAGGAAGAGCGAGCGGCTGGGTTCGATGCTCTTCGACTTCGGCGGCCCGGGCGGTTCCGGCGTCGGCATCCTGCCGCGTGCGGCCGACGCGTACAGGGAGCTGAACACCCGTTACGACCTGGTGGGCTTCGACCCGCGCGGGGTCGCGGCGAGCGAGGGGGTCCGCTGCCGTGACGACGAGGAGCAGGAGAAGAGCTACCGCGAGATCGACATGACCCCGGACACGGCCGCCGAGGAGGCCGCGTTCGTCGCCGACGGCAGGGCCTTCGGCGCGGGCTGTGCCCGGCTCTCCGGCGCGGTGCTCCCGCATGTCGGCACGACGAACGCCGCCCGGGACATGGACCTGATCCGCGCCGCGCTCGGTGACGAGAAGCTGTCGTACTTCGGCATCTCGTACGGCACGGAGCTCGGCGGCACCTACGCCCACCTGTTCCCCGAGCGCGTCGGGCGGGTCGTGCTGGACGCCGTGGTCGATCCGACCGCGGACTCCGTGGGCCACGCCCGCAACCAGGCGACGGGCTTCCAGCGGGCACTGGAGAACTACTTCCGGGACCGGGGCCAGGACCCAGGGGCGGGCACCCGGCGCACGGCGGCCCTCCTCCGGCGGCTCGACACCGATCCGCTGCCGACCTCCTCCGGCCGCGAGCTCAGTGAATCGCTCGCCGTCACCGGCATCGTGACGCCCCTCTACTCCAAGAGCGGCTGGCCGTCGCTGACGGCCGCACTCGACGAGGCCGAGAAGAGCGGCAGGGGAGATCGCCTGCTGGAACTGGCCGACTCGTACAACGGGCGCGACGCGGACGGGCATTACGGCACCCAGAACCACTCGCAGCGGGCGATCTCCTGCGCCGACACCCGGGCGAGGCCCACGGCCGCCGAGGCCCGTGCGCTCCTCCCCGAGTTCCGGAGGCTCTCACCCGTCTTCGGCCCGTTCCTCGCCTGGGACACGGCCGGCTGGTGCGCGGGGTGGCCGGTCGAGGGCGAGCACGACACCCCCGAGGCCTCGGCGCCGGGCGCCGCCCCGATCCTGGTCATCGGCACGACCGGCGACCCTGCGACGCCCTACGAGGGCGCGCGGCGGATGGCGGACGAACTGGGCGAGGGGGTCGGCGTCATGGTGACCAACAAGGGCGAGGGGCACGGGGCGTACGGCGAGAGCCCCTGTGTGACCTCGCTGGTCGACGCCTACTTCCTGGACGGAGAGGTCCCGGCGGACGGACGCACCTGCTCCTGACGCCCGAAGGCCACGGGGAGACGGGAAACGCGGCCCGCAGGCATGCGAAAGGGCCGGTTCCGCACGGGAACCGGCCCTTCTCAGGTCGTGCCCCGGTCTAGTAGACCGGCTTCTCGGGCTCGATCTGGTTGACCCAGCCGATGACACCGCCACCGACGTGCACCGCGTCGGCGAAGCCCGCCGACTTGAGGACCGCGAGGACCTCGGCGCTGCGGACGCCGGTCTTGCAGTTCAGGACGATGCGCCTGTCCTGGGGGAGGTCCTGGAGGGCGTTGCCCATCAGGAACTCGTTCTTCGGGACCAGCCGGGATCCGGGGATCGAGACGATCTCGTACTCGTTCGGCTCGCGGACGTCGATGATCTCGATCTTCTCGTCGCCGTCGATCCACTCCTTGAGCTGCTTGGGAGTGATCGTGGAACCGGCCGCCGCCTCCTGGGCCTCCTCGGACACGACGCCGCAGAAGGCCTCGTAGTCGATGAGCTCGGTGACGGTGGGGCTCTCGCCGCAGACCGCGCAGTCGGGGTCCTTGCGGACCTTGACCTGGCGGTACTGCATCTCCAGCGCGTCGTAGATCATCAGACGGCCGACCAGCGGGTCACCGATCCCGGCGAGCAGCTTGATGGCCTCGTTGACCTGGATGGAGCCGATGGACGCGCAGAGCACACCCAGGACACCGCCCTCGGCGCAGGAGGGAACCATGCCGGGCGGCGGCGGCTCCGGGTAGAGGCAGCGGTAGCAGGGGCCGTGCTCGGACCAGAACACGGACGCCTGGCCGTCGAAGCGGTAGATCGAGCCCCAGACGTAGGGCTTGTTCAGCAGGACCGCGGCGTCGTTGACGAGATAGCGGGTGGCGAAGTTGTCCGTGCCGTCCACGATCAGGTCGTACTGCGCGAAGATGTCCATCACGTTGTCGGCTTCGAGCCGCTCCTCGTGAAGGACGACGTTCACCAGGGGGTTGATCCCCTGCACGGTCTCCTTGGCCGACTGGGCCTTGGACTTGCCGATGTCGGCCTGACTGTGGATGACCTGGCGCTGCAGGTTCGACTCGTCGACCTCGTCGAACTCGACGATGCCGAGCGTGCCGACACCGGCCGCGGCCATGTACATCAGGGCCGGCGAACCGAGGCCGCCGGCGCCGACACAGAGCACCTTGGCGTTCTTCAGCCTCTTCTGACCGTCCATCCCGACATCCGGGATGATCAGGTGGCGGGAGTACCTGCGGACCTCATCGACGGTGAGCTCGGCAGCCGGCTCGACCAGGGGTGGCAGCGACACACGAACCTCAACAATGCAGGTGGTCGGTTTCTACGTACTTCATCTACGTACGGTTGTTCTCCCGTAACACTGCCACGCCGCCCGTCATTCCGAGATACCAGGTCCGATCCGCGAGACGAATTCGTCCCAGTAGCTGGGCAGCGTCTCGAATGGGTCGGTTTGTCCCCGCATGCCGTCCCGGTCCGTGAAGAAGACCGTGCCAGCGCCCTGCCAGCGGGCGATGCGCATGGCCTCCTCCAGATGGGTGCGCGGAACGCCGTGCACGAAGTGGGCGAAGCGGCCCGGCTCGTACCCCGCGGTCCACTCGGCCACCTGGGACCAGCGGTAGTCCGCCCACGCGCCGCGGAAGGTCACCAGCTGGTCGGCGGCCTCCGCGTATCCCGGATACGGATGGGTGTCGTGGCCCAGGACCAGCCGTCCGCCCTCCGGGTCCGCGCTGTCGCTGCCGGCCAGGAGCGCGCCGAGCGTGCCGGTCAGGCGGCGCACCGCCGGGAGCAGGTCGCGCCCGGCCGGACAGCGGTCGAGGTAGAAGCCGCCGACGCGGTACCAGTCGAGGTAGGACCGGGCGTCCGCGACGATCTCGTCGAAGGGCCGGCCCCCGAAGGCCAGGTCGAGGTGACCCAGCAGCCGGCCGCCCGCGGCCCGGACGCCGTCCTCGGGCGCCTCCCCGTGCAGGGCCCGCTCGCGGGCGTTCCGCAGCCGGCCGGCAGCCTCCAGGCAGTGCGGGTCGGGCCGGGTGCCCGGCCCGTCGTCGATGTTGAGCACCGCCCAGTGCAGCGGCGTGCCGGGCCTGCTGAGCCCGGCCCACTCGGCGGGCGCGAGCAGCGGATGGGCGTAGCCGGGCACGCCGACACCCAGCTGCTCGGCGCCGCCGGTCCGTACGGCGGCGCCGGGCCGGGTCAGATGCGGCACGCCGCCTCCATCCAGATGTCGGCGAGCGACTCCTCCAGGTTGATGCGGGGACGCCAGCCCAGCCGGTCCCGGGCGGTGCGCACGTCGGCCTGCTGCCAGGCCCCGCAGCCGTCGGGGTAGGGGGACGGGGTGACGGCGAGCTGCTCCACCACGGACTCCGCCGAGGCCCGCTGGGCTCCGATCGGCAGCCGCGAGGGGGGCGTGTCCAGCTCGTGAAGCGCGCCGGTGTATCCGGCCACCCGGGCGAGGACGGCTGCCGCGTCGCGCAGCCGGACGGCCCGGCCCGTACCGATGTTGACCACGCCCTGGGCAGCGGAGAGCGAGGCCGCGTGCACGGCGCGCGCCACGTCCCGCACGTCGACGAAGTCGCGCTGCACCCCGAGGCCGCTGAGCTTGAGTTCGGGGTCACCGGCCTGCATGGCGCGGCGCATCGTCTCCGCGAGCCTGCCGAGCGGCGAGCCCGCGGGGGTACCGGGCCCGACAGGCGAGAAGACCCGCAGCACGACCGCGTCCAGACCGGAGCCGAGGACGAGTTCGGTGGCGGCCAGCTTGCTGACACCGTAGGGACCGCCCGGGCGGGGGACCGCGTCCTCGGCGGTGGACGAGCCGGGCTGCGAGGGCCCGTACTCGGAGGCGCAGCCGACCTGGACGAGCCGGGCGCTGCAACTGCTGCGGCGCATGGCCTCGCAGACCGTGGCGACCGCGACGGTGTTGTGACGGGTCAGATCGCGGGCGCCGCCCCGGGTGGCACCGGCGCAGTTGACGACGACCCCCGGGTGGACGGCGTCCAGGAAGCGGGTGAGCGCACCCGGGCTGCCGCCCGCGAGGTCGAACCGCACGTCGGCGTCGTCGCCGCGGCCGAGCGCCGTGAGGTGCACGGCCGGGTCGGCGAGCAGCCGGTCGGCGACGAAGCGGCCGAGGAATCCGTTGGCTCCGAGCAGCAGAACCCTCATCGCGCACCCCTTCGGTGCCGACGGCGCGGTGCCGGTGCGGGGGATTGGCGGGTCATGTCCGGTGTCTCCTTGAGGAAGGTGTGGGGCGGGTGGGAAGACCCGCGGCGTCGGCTCCGCGGGGGGTCGGGCGGTCCGGCTACGCCGGGGCGTGGGCGGAGGCCCGGGTGAGGGTGACCGATGCGTGGAGCAGCAGCGCGAGGGCGGCGACCCCGCAGGCGAGGGCGGACACGCCGCCGGGTCCCGCCGCGGCGACGAGCGCGTCGACCGGAGCGGCGAGGAGGCCGAGGCCCGGCAGCCGTCCGGAGAGCACCAGGAAGGGGGCCCCGACCTCGACGGCGCAGGCGGCCGCCAGTCCGGTGGCGGCGGGTTCGGGGAAGCCGTGGACGGCGAGCAGGCGGGCCAGGAACAGCAGCAGGCCGAGCGCGGCCGCGCCGGTGGGGACGCCGTGCTCTCCGCCGTATCCGAGGTCGGTGAGGAAGAGGAGGGCGGCCAGTGCGCAGAGGTGGAGCGCCACGACGGCGAACAGCAGGGGGCGTACGCCGGCGCCGAACTCCGCCAGGGCGTGTGAGCCCGCGAGGCGGCGGCGGGCGTGCTCGGCGAAGAGATGGGCGCACCAGGCCGCCGGGACCAGCGCCAGCACCAGCCCCGGCAGGGGGGCGGGCGAGGCCGCCCAGGCCCCGTCGGGTCCGCCGCTGATGACCTGGGCGATCAGGTCGTCGCCGTACACGGCGTATCCGAGGAGCCAGCAGACGTAGAGCGTGACGCCGCCGACGCCGTCCCGGGCGCGCAGCGGGCCGTCGCGCAGGCAGAGCCGGAGTCCGAGGAGGACGAGGAGTGCTCCCGCGGCGGTCATCGCCAGGCGGGCCTCCCCGCCGAGCACCCCTGCGGTGGCCCGGAGCGCTCCGGCGGTCGCGAGGCAGGCGGCGCCGGGCACCAGGGCGGACAGGGTCCATCCGGCCCGGCCTTCCCCGGCCGGGTGCGGGTGCGGCGGGCGGGACGCGGGCGCGGGCCTGCCCGTGCCGGGGTAGCGGGCGTAGAGCTCCTCCGCGAGCGAGAAGACGTCGCGGTGCCGGTAGCGGGCCGCGGTGCGGTCGGTGAGGCCGTGCGCCTCCAGGCCGGCGGCGATCTCCAGGGGGTCGACGGCGCGCTCGCAGAGGTCGCGGTGGCGGTGCATGAGCACCTTCACCGGGTCGGCGGGGCCGCGCCGCGTGGCGGTCCTGCGGGCGGGGCGGTACGCGATCTCGGGCGCCCGGACGGCGGACCCGACCGCCGCGGCGCTCGGGTCCGCGGCTTCCCGCCCGGCGTCGGGAGCGTCGGCCGGTCCGCGCATGGGGGCGCCTCCGTGGTCGTGGGCGCTCGTCTCGTCACGCATCGCCGTTCCCCGCTCCGCGTGCGCCCGCGCACACGCTCTCGGCGCCGAGAGCCCAGCTCGGCTGTCTGCCCGCCCCGGACACGGCCGGTTCGGTGGGGGCGGGCAGGCAGCCGAGCACGTGCGCCTCGGGGGGCGTGGCGAAGGGCCTCGGCGGCTCCGCGGGACCGGCCGGGGCGGCCCAGCGGGCCGGGGCCTGCCCCACCAGGTCCAGGTAGATCTCGCGGAACGCGGCGAGGTTCTGCTCCACGGTGAAGAGTTCGAGCGCCCTGGCGCGGGCGGCGGCCCCCAGGCGCGCCCGGCGCTCGGGGTCGCGCAGGAGCGCGACGCACGCGTCGGCGAGCGCCCGCGGATTGCGCGGGGGCACGACCAGCCCCGTGCCGCCGACGATCTCGACCACCGCCCCCACGTCCGTCGAGACGGTGGCCCTCGCGCAGAACATCGCCTCGACGAGGCTGATGGGAAAGCCCTCCACGACGCTGGACAGCACGACGACTCCGCCCGCCGCGTACGCCTCCGCGAGGTCGGGCACCTCGGGCCCGCCGATCTCCTCGAAGGTGACGGGGTTGTCCCCGACGGTGTGCGCGTCCGTGGCCTCGTCGGGGAAGAGCTGGGCGGCGAGCGCCTTGCACCGGTCCAGGTAGGTGTCGCCCTCGGCCCCCGGGACCGGGGCGCCGAAGATGCGCAGCCGGGTGCCCGGTTCGGCCCGGCGCACCTCGGCGAAGGCGTGCAGCAGCGCGATCAGGTCCTTGGCGGGTTCGATCCGGCCGATCCACACCAGCGTGCCGGGGCCGCCGCCGTCGTCCCCCTCCCCCACGTCTCCGAACCGCCGCGCCTCCATCCCCGGGTAGACCGTGCGCAGCTTGCCGCGGACGGCGCCGAACCGCTCCTGCCAGCGGCGGACATGGGTGTTGCCGGGGGTGATGAGTGCGGCCTGCCGGTAGACCTCGGAGGCGAGCAGCCCGTGGAAGGTGGCCAGCAGGGCGCGCACGGGGGCACCGGGTGCGCCCTCGGGCGCCGCGAGGTAGTGGGCGCGCAGCGGTACGCCGTGCTCCGTCACCAGCAGCGGTACGCCGAAGAAGCGTTTGGCCAGCAGCCCCGGAAGGGCCGCGGCGCCGCCGGAGGCCGCATGGCACAGGTCGACCGCGCCGAGGCCGTCCTCCTCGTACCAGTCGAGGGACAGCGGGCGCAGGGCGCACTCCAGGGCGGCGGCGAAGGCGAGGTAGTCGGGGACGGTGGCGCTGTGCACGGTCCGGCCGGTCCCCGGAGCGCGGCAGGAGGACTCGACGATGCGTACGGTCGCCTCCGAACGCAGGGCGGTGTGCAGTCCGCCCCGGTCCCGGGCCAGTTCGGCGAGTCCGTAGAGGCCCTCCGTGAAGCGGGCGGCGGCGACCGTGTCCACCAGGTCCCCGGACTCCGGTCCCGTGTCCCCGCCCGCGCAGACCGCGCCGACGAGTTGTGTCACGTGCGCCGTGAAGCGCCGCCGGTCCCGTCTGCCGTACGACCGCCCGAGGCCCGTGGCGAAGTTGCGCGGCAGGCCCCGGGGCCTGCGGGCGTGCAGGGCGTCGTCGTCGCACGTCCACAGCGGCGCGGTCCGCACCCGGCCGACCCGGTCGGGAAGCCTGACCCAGCCCCGCTGCTCCTGCTCGGCGGACCGGCTGAGCGCGAAGAGGTCGAACTCGTGCTGCGGCAGACCGCGCACCAGACGGTCGCACCAGAGTCTGGACTCACCGGTCGCATACGGATAGCCACCGTCCGTGAGGAGTCCGATCCGCACGAGCACACCCCCTGATCTCCCTTGTGGGCGGCCGCCGTTGATCGGCGACTCACAGCGGGACGACCGTAAGCGGATATGCGGGTGGTGCGACGGACGGTTGTCCGTCGCACCACCGAAAGGGGTGAACCGGCGTAACTTTCCCGCGCCGGTCGCGTTCAGTTGCGACAATGGCGCGCGAGGTCACGCGGAGTCAGGCTGCGGCCAGCTCCTCACGGGCCGCGCGGCGGGCGGCCGCGACTCCGGGGTCGAGTGCGGGCACCGCCGCCAGGAGCCGGCGGGTGTAGGGATCCCGCGGCGACCCGTACACCTCGTCCACCGCCCCCTGCTCGACGATCCGGCCCTGCCGCATGACCGCCACGCGGTCGCTGACCTGGCGTACGACGGCCAGGTCGTGGGCGATGAAGACGAGCCCGATGCCCAGTTCGCGCTGGAGTTCCGCGAGCAGGCCGATCACCTGGGCCTGGGTCGTGACGTCCAGCGCGGAGACCGGTTCGTCGCACACGATCAGCTTCGGACCGGCGGCGAGGGCCCGCGCGATGCCGACCCGCTGCCGCTGGCCGCCGCTGAACTCGTGCGGGTAGCGCGCGTACCGCCCGGCGTCGAGGCCGACCCGCTCCAGCAGCTCACCGACCCGGTTCCGGATCAGCCTCTCGTCCGTCTCCCCCGCCGCCCGGAGCGGGTCGGCCACCGACTCGCCGATCGAGCGCCGCGGGTTGAGCGAGGCGACCGGGTCCTGGAAGACCATCTGGATCTCGCGGCGGACGGGCCGGAGCGCCTTGTCCGACAGCGAGCCGATGTCCTCGCCCCGGTACCGGAGCTGCCCGGCCGTCGGATCGAGCAGTCGCACGAGCATGCGCCCGAGCGTGGTCTTGCCGCTGCCGCTCTCGCCGACGATGCCGAGCGTCTCGCCCGCGCGGACCGTGAGCGAGACCTCGTCCACGGCGGTGACCCGGCCCGCGCCGCGCCCGAACTCGCGGCTGAGGCCGACGGCTTCGAGCAGCGGCGGCCCGTCCTGCGCCGGCACGGACGCGGCCGCCGCCCGGGTACGTTCCGCGTCCACCCGGGGCACCGCCGCGAGCAGTTCACGCGTGTACGGCTGCCGGGGCGACCCCAGCACCTCGGCGACGGGCCCGCGCTCCACGGCCCGGCCGTGCTGCATCACGAGGACGTGGTCGACGCTCTCGGCCGCGACGCCCACGTCGTGCGTCACCAGCAGCAGGCCCATGCCCGTCTCCCGCCGCAGGCCGTGCAGCAGATCGAGGATCTGGGCCTGCACGGTCACGTCGAGCGCGGTCGTCGGCTCGTCGGCGATCAGCAGGCGCGGCTCGCAGGCGAGTGCCATCGCCATCAGGGCGCGCTGCCGCATCCCGCCCGAGAACTCGTGCGGCCGCGACCGCGAACGGCGCGCCGCGTCGGGGATCCCGACCCGGTCGAGCACCTCGACGGCCCGCGCCCGCGCCGCCCGCCGGGAGGCCCGTGTGTGGACCCGGTACACCTCGGCGATCTGGTCACCGACCGCGTAGTACGGGTCCAGCGAGGACAGCGGGTCCTGGAAGACCATCGCGGCCTTCGCCCCGCGCAGCGCGCGCAGTTCCGCGTCGCCTGCCGTCTGCACGTCCACGCCGGCGACACGGACGGAGCCGTCGACCGTGGCGCCCGTCCCCCGGTGGAGCCCGAGCAGGGCCCACGCCGACGCGCTCTTGCCGGAGCCGGACTCGCCGACGACGCCGAGCGCGGCCCCCTCCTCCAGCGTGAAGGACAGGCCGTCCACGGCCGTCACACCGTCCGCGCCGCCGAAGGAGACGGTCAGACCGGAAACCTCGACCAGGCTCATGCCAGCACCACCCGACGGTCGGCCATCGCCTGGAGGACGTCCGCGAGGGCATTGGCAAGGACGACGAAGAAGCCGGTGACGAGCACCAGGCCGACGACGACCGGCAGGTCGACGTTCTTCACGGCGTCGACGAGTTCGCGTCCGACGCCGGGGATGTTGAAGAGCGATTCGGTGAGGACGGCTCCGCCGAACATCGAGCCGATGTCCAGCGCGCCGAGTGCGATCACGGGAGCGAGCGCGCCGCGCAGCGCGTGCCGCCCGACGAGACTGCGCTCGCTCACCCCGTACGCCCGGAAGGTGCGCACGTGGTCCTCCGCGAGGGTCTCCAGCATCGACGCCCGGGTCATCCGGGCGTACGGGGCGGCGGAGACCAGGGCCAGGGAGACCCACGGCAGCAGGAGGTTCCAGGCCCACTGTTCGGGGTTCTCGGTGAGCGGGACGTAGTCGGGGAAGGGGAGCAGTTGCAGGGCCGAGCAGAAGACGATGATCAGCAGCAGGCCGACGACGAAGACGGGCGTGGCCAGGCCGGCCAGGGTCAGCCCGGTGAGGAGACGCTCGGTCGCCCTTCCGCGCCGCCAGACCGACAGCAGCCCGGTGCCGACGCCGAGCACGACCCACAGCACGAACGCGCCGACGGCGAGCGAGGCGGTGGCCGGAAGCTTGGTCAGGATCATCTGGGTGACCTGCTCGTCGTTCCGGTAGGAGCGTCCGAGGCAGGGTGCCTGGCAGTGCAGGATCCCGGTGCCGGTGGAGTAGTCATGGCCGACGAAGATCCCCTGGAGGAAGTGGGCGTACTGCAGGTACAGCGGGTCACCGAGACGCAGTTGGTCGCTGACCTGGGCCACCTGGGCCGGGGAACAGCGCGGGCCGCAGGCGATCTGCGCGACGTTGCCCGGGGCGACGTAGAAGGCGATGTAGACGACGACGCTGAGGGCGAGGAGCACGAAGACCGCCCCGCCGACGCGCCGCAGCACGAACCGGCTCATGCTCCGGCCTCCTTCTTGCGTCCGGTGCCGATCCGCAGGCGGGACGCGACGCGGGGGTCGAGGGCGTTGCGTACGCCTTCGCCGAGGACGGTCAGCGCCAGCACGGTGACGAAGATCAGCAGGGCGGGGATCAGCAGATAGGTGGGCGCCGCCTGGTACCAGGTGTCGGCGTCGCTGAGCATCTGTCCCCAGGAGGGCGTGGGCGGCTTGATGCCGACGCCGAGGAAGGACAGTGCCGCCTCGACGACGATGTCGCCGGGGAAGAGCAGCACGGCGTAGGTGATGACGGGTGCGGCCAGCGCGGGCAGCAGTTCGCGCCGGGCGATCCGCCAGGCGCCCCAGCCGCTGAGCCGGGCGGCCGCCACGTGGTCGAGCGACTTCAGCGCGAGGGTCTTGGCGCGCACGACCTTGGAGATGCCGGACCAGCCGACCAGGCCGACGATCACGGCGATCAGCACCGGGCGCGGGAAGCCGGCGGGGACGACCGCGAGGGCGCCCAGGGCGATCACCATGACGGGCAGGGCGACGACGATGTCGGTGACGCGGCTGAGCGCCTGGTCGACGAAACGGTTGCCGAGTCCTGCGGCGAGCCCGACGGCCACACCGATGATCACCTGGAGCAGGGTCGCGCCCAGGGCGACGCCGAGCGACACCCGGGCGCCGTAGACGACCCGGGCGAAGAGGTCGCGTCCGGTGAGGGGTTCGACGCCGAGCCAGTGGTCGGCGCTGATCCCGCCGAACGAGCCCAGCGGCACCCCGCCGGTCGCGGAGTCGACGAGGTCGGCGTGGTACGTGGTGGGGTCCTGGCCCTCGATGCCCGCGAGCAGCGGGGCGGCGAGTGCGACCAGGACCAGGAGGGCGACGACCACGGCCGCCACGGCGGCGGAGCGCCGTGCGCGCAGCCGCCGCCAGAACGAGGAGGCCCCGGAGGCGGGGGCCTGGACGGCCCCCGCCTCCTTGACCAGCAGAGCTTCGGCCATGGTTACTTGACCGCGGCCTGCGAGATGTCGAGCACGCCGGTCCAGTCGCTGATGACGACGTTCTTGACGTCCTCGCCGAACAGGCGCTTGTAGACGGGGTGGAACAGCGGCACGGTGACCGCCTGCTCACCGATCTTCTTGTCGAGTGCGCCCCAGCGCTTCGCGGCCGCCTTCAGGTCGGTCAGCTTGTTGATCTCGTCGACCTCCTTGTTGACCGAGGGGTCGTCGAGCTGGAAGGAGTTGAAGTTGTAGCCGCTCTTGACGATCTGGCGTCCGTCGAAGATCGGCGCGAGGAACGGGCCGCCGGACGGCCAGTCGGCGCCCCAGCCGGTCAGGAAGAAGCCGGGCTCGGTCTTCACGTTGAAGATCTTGTCCGAGTAGGCGTTGGACTCCAGGCCCTGGAGCTTGACCGTGATCCCGGCCTTCTTCAGCGCCTCCTGGATCGCGGTGGCGATCTCCGGGCTGGTCTCGAAGTTCTTGTCGTTGTTGTGCGTGAGGGTGATGGTCAGGCCCTTGGCGTAGCCGGCCTCCTTCAGCAGCTCCCTGGCCTTGGCCGGGTCGCCCGACTTTCCGCCCGGGAAGGCGTCGTAGGCGCTGTGGCCGAAGGACGCCTGCTCCGGCAGGAAGGTGGTGGCGGGCTCGGCGAGCGAGGAGCCGCCGGCCGCGTTGACGACCGAGGTGCGGTCGACGGCGTACGAGATCGCCTGGCGCACCTTCGGGTTGTCGAACGGCTTCACCTTCGGGTTGAAGGCGATGTAGTTCGTGTAGCCGAAGTGGCCGGTGCCGACACGGCCGGCGAGCTTCTTGTCGCCGGTCACCTTGGCGAGCTCGGCCGGGCCGAGGTTGGTGTCCGTGGTGACGGCGGCGGCGTCGGCGCCGCGGGAGGCGGAGAGCCGCTGGTTGATGACGGCCGAGTCGAGCCCGGAGCGCACGTCGATGCGGTCGGGGTAGGCCTTGCGCTCCTCGTCCGTCGCGGGCGACCAGAAGGTGTTGCGCTCCAGGACGAGGCGCTCGCCGTCGCCCTCGTTGCTGACGACCTTGTACGGGCCGGAGGAGAGGGGGTGGTTCTCGTACTTGGCGCCCTTGTCCTTGGCCTGCGGCACCGGTGTCGTCTGGGTCTGGGTCGCCAGGTACGGGAACTCGCCCTCGGGCTTGTTCAGGTGGAAGACGATGGTCCGGGCGTCGGGCACCTCGATCGAGGCCAGGCCCTTCTTGTCCTTGTACGGGCCCTGGTAGTCGGCCCCGCCGATCAGCCAGTCGCGCAGGTAGGGCGCACCGCCGGAGAGTTCGGGGGCGAAGGAGCGCTCGATGCCGTACTTGATGTCCGCGCTGGTGATCGCGGTGCCGTCCTCGTACTTCAGCCCTTCCTTGAGGGTGTACGTCCAGACGGTGGCGTTCTTGCTCGGCTTGCCGAGGTCGGTCGCGAGGTCCGGGACGACCTCGGAGCCCGCGGCGCCGTTCTCGCGGTTGCGGGTGGTGAGGGTGCGGAAGACGAGGGAGGGGACGTTGCCGCCGCCGGAGGTGTAGAGCCGTGCGGGGTCGAAGTCGTCCTGCGGGTTGCTGTTGAGCACCGTGAGGGTGCCGCCCTTGGCCGGCTTGCCCGAGGCGCCGGACGAACCGACGCTCTTCTTGCCGTCGTCGTCCTGGGGTCCGCAGGCCGCGAGCCCTGCGACGAGAACGAGGCTGACGGCGGCGGTGGTCGCCACTCTGCGCGATATGAAGGACGGCTGACTCATCGGAAGATGGCCTCTCGGTGTGCTGCGGTGGGGAAGGAGGGTGGGATTCCGCACGGACGCAGCGCGGTCCGCCCCCGGGGAGGGGATGGACCGGATACCGGAAGGGCCGCGCCTGCGGGCGGAGTACGCCCGGGCGCGGTGTCATGGAGGGGCCGACGAACCCGGAGGGGGGTCGTCGGAATGCCGACGCGCGCTCGAGCAGGCGTCAGCGACAGAGAATGTCGGCTACACAGTGCCCGGCCACGCCGAAGAGTGCCAGCTCAAGGGCGGCGCTCTCGGAGGATGCGGGACTGTGCGACATGGGGAGAAATATGGACGACCCCCCAAACCGATGTCAACGCGGGATGAGACGGTCGTCCCACTATGTGGACGAACCGCCTCCGCCGCGGATCAACCGCCCGGGAACACCCAGGGGTTGGGACGGCACTTGATGCCGTCCAGGTCAAGGGTCTTGGTCTGCTGCTGCATGACGGGCGCCAGGGCGCCCGGAGTGCGACAGCTCACATGGTTGTGCCCGAGGCGGTGGCCGACCTCGTGGTTGATCAGCATCTGCCGGTAGGGCAGGAGCTTGTCCGGGCCGAACGTCGAGGCACCCTGCGCCCAGCGGTACGCGTTGATCATCACGCGGTCGGTGGCGGCGGAGTCGCAGGAGACGTTGTCCTCCGTGGTGTCCAGCCCCGACTTCTCGCACCAGACGCCCGTGGTTCCCGGACTCGCGAGGGTGATCACGAAGTCGGGTTCGCCGGAGGAGACCCGCTCGAAGGTCATCGCGCCGCCGTGCGCCCAGCTCCGGTCGTCGTTCAGCGTCTTCTGCACCGCTTCGGCGAACAGCCCGGCGTCGAGGCCCAGGCCCTGCTCGACGTCGATCCGGTACCGGTACTTGTGCCCCTTGCCCGGCGCCTTCGCCAGGCCGGGCACCGCCTCGAACTTCCCCGACGCCTTCAGGTCGGGCGCCAGCGGGAAGGGCATGGCCATCCTCGCGGCGTACGACATGGTCTTGACCTCGGGCCGTCCCGCCGGAGGGGTCGGCCGGTCCACCGAACGCGAGGCGTCCTCGGAGTCCTGCCGGTCGACGCCGGCGGACGGCGAGGTGCCGCCGCCGCGCCCGGGGCCGTCGGCGACCTGCCCGGCCACCACGACCGCCAGCACGGTGGTCACCGCGGCGGCCGCCACACCGGTGAAGGCGCGGCCCTTGCCGCCCTTGACCCGCGCGCTCCCGCCGCCCGGGGCACCGTCCGATCCGCCGTCGTCCGCCGGGCTCCCGGCCGCGGCCACGGGAGGCGCGGGCGGCGCCGGACGCGAAGGCGTGGTGTCGAACGCCTCCAGGAACTCCTGGCGCGGGCCCGGTATCAGCGGCGCGTCGCCGGTCCGCCGCGGCTGCGTCCGGCCGGCGGCACGTTGGGCCGCCTGCTGCCGCGCCACGGCCTGCCGGACGCGGAACGCCTCGTGCGCCGCGGGTCCGGACACGTCCTGCCGGCCGTCGCGCACCGGCTGCGGCCCGGTCCCCCAGCCGCCGCCCGGCTCTCGCTGCTCGGGGTGCCCGCCGCGCACCCGCGGCGCGTCGCGGAAGGGGCCCTGCCCGTCCCCCGCGGCGGGGCGGGCGTCGCGCCCGCGCCTGCCCGTACCGGGCTGCGGGACTCCGGGGGCGCGCTCGGCACCCGCCGTCCCCGCGTCACGGCCCTTTGCCTCGGGGCCCTTTCGACTGTGTCGTCCCACGTGCCCGGATCAGCTCCCGCCGCGTTCGTCGAGCAGTTCCCGGAACGCCTGGGCGACCGCCTCCGGGTACTCCATCATCGCCACGTGCCCGGCCTCGGGCAGTGTCAGCAGGCGCGAGTCGCGGAAGGCCGCGGACGCCCTGCGTGCCATCCGGTACGAGACGAGCTGGTCCTTCGAGCCGTACACGAGCAGGGTCGGTGCGAGCACCCGCTCGGCCTGGCGCCACAGACCGTGCTGCCCACCCAGCGTGTAGGCATCGACGATGCCCCGGGCCGAGCGTGTCATGGCGTCCCAGAAGTACGGAAGTTGCAGTCGTCTCTCCATCTCGGCCACCGCGTTGCGGAAGGCCTCGTCGGAGATGCGTGTCGGATCGCCGTAACAGAGTGCCATGGCGCCGCGGGTCCGCTGCTCCGCGGTCCAGCCCCGGGTGAGCCTGGCGAACAGGGAAGCTACGCCCGGGAGTGCGAGCAGCGCCGTGGGGACGGCCGGCCGCTGGACCCGGATCTCGGGCAGGGCCGGGGAGACCAGGGTGAGGGTGCGCACCAGATCGGGCCGGACGGCCGCGACCCGGGTGGCGACGGCGCCGCCCAGGGAGTTCCCGAAAAGGTGAACGGGCCCGCGCCCGCCCGCGTCCAGCAGCCGCATCACGGCCCGGGCGTGTCCGGTGACGGAGTAGTTGCCGTCGTCCGGTGGCGGGGAGTCCCCGAAGCCGGGCAGGTCGACCGCCTCGCTGTCGAGGACGTCGGTCAGCAGCGGCATCAGGGCCGACCAGTTCTGGGAGGACCCGCCCAGCCCGTGGACCAGGAGCGCGGGCTCCGCGTCCGCGGAATCCGAGGGGCGGGCACGGACGGTCAGGGTGAGCCCCGGAAGCTCGACGGAGCGCAGCTCCTCGCCCTCCGTGACCCTCACGGGACTGACCGTGGGCGCCACCGCCGCGGCGGCGGCGCGGGTACCGGGCAGCTCGGTGGGAGACATGCGGCAATGTTACGAGACGATCACGCGGTGGTTCATGTGTTCGCCGTCACAGGCCGCATAGCGGCCCGGGAGGGTTGCTCCTAGGCTGCAAGGGAAGGAAGGGAGCCACCCCATGACGGTCGACCCGAGCGACCCGGAGACCTTCGAGGACCCCCAGCCGGACGAGTCCGGTCCGGAGGCGCCCGAGGCGGACGCCGCCGAACAGCGCGCACCGGTCGAGGAGGATCGTGACGAGCCCCTCACGGACGTCGACCCGGGAGCGGCGAACGAGGCGGATGCGGCGGAGCAGGCCCGCGTCGTCACGCAAGATGAGGACGATTACCGGTAGAACGCACCACTTTGTGCCGTCGACCTGCGCATCTGCGGCTACCGGAGTCGTCCGGTCCGTGAAATTCTGCGTTCGCGCCGCGCACTCCGGGGTTACTCAAAAGTACGATGGCCCCCACGGCGCAGCGGCACGGTTCGGCTGTGTCCGATCACGAAATTGGGAGGCGGCGTGACAGCCATCGAGCAGACAGAGACGGCACGCCCGCGGGGCACCCGGCTCCCCCGTCGTGCCCGACGCAACCAGCTGCTGGGCGCCGCGCAGGAGGTCTTCGTCGCGCAGGGCTACCACGCCGCGGCGATGGACGACATCGCGGAGCGGGCGGGCGTCAGCAAACCGGTGCTCTACCAGCACTTCCCCGGAAAGCTGGAGCTCTACCTCGCGCTGCTCGACCAGCACTGCGAGTCCCTCCTCCAGGCGGTCCGCACGGCGCTCGCCTCGACGACGGACAACAAGCTGCGCGTCGAGGCGACCATGGACGCCTACTTCGCCTACGTCGAGGACGAGGGCGGCGCCTTCCGCCTCGTCTTCGAGTCCGACCTGACCAACGAGCCGGCGGTGCGCGAGCGCGTCGACCGGGTGTCCCTGCAGTGCGCGGAGGCCATCTCCGACGTCATCGCCGGCGACACGGGCCTGTCCAAGGACGAGTCGATGCTGCTCGCGGTGGGGCTCGGCGGGGTCTCCCAGGTCGTCGCGCGCTACTGGCTCTCCAGCCCGTCGGGAATCCCGCGCGAGTCCGCGGTACAGCTGCTGACGTCGCTCGCCTGGCGCGGGATCGCCGGTTTCCCCCTGCACGGCGCCGATCAGCACTGAGACCGGCCCGGGCTCGCGGCCGGTGTTCGCTGCCGGCGTTGCCGGTCGACCCGTGGTCCGTCCCTTCACCGGGCTAATGTGTGCTGCGTACGGCGCGGTCAGACCGCGCGATGACGACCGTCGGAGGGACATAGCCGTGGAGGTCAAGATCGGGGTGCAGCACACGCCCCGCGAGATCGTTCTGGAGAGCGGACTCACCGCCGAGGAGGTCGAGAGCGCGGTCGCCGAGGCGCTCAACGGCAAGGCGCAGCTGCTCAGCCTCACGGACGACAAGGGCCGCAAGGTCCTGGTACCGGCCGACCGGATCGCGTACGTGGAGATCGGCGAGCCCAGCACCCGGCGGGTCGGGTTCGGCGCGCTGTAGCCGCGCGACGCACGCAGCAGAGGCGGAGGCCCGGCGGATGTCCGCCGGGCCTCCGCCTTTTCGCGTCCCGTTCGTTTCCGTCATCTCGCCGGATCGCGTCCGGAGCGTCCCTCGGAGGGGTGCTCCGGGCGCGTGTGAGGGTTGCGTTCCGCAGGCCACGGGTAGGACGGCCAAGGACCGACCGACCGCCGCGCCACCAAGCGAGGTGACCTTCTGTGTTCTGGGAATCCATCAGCTCCGTCGTGCTCGGACTCGCCCTGTCCTGGCTCGCGCTGCGCGCACTGCCCGGCCGCCTCCCGTCACCGCGGGCGGTGTACGTCACGGGCGTGCTCGGCGCCCTGTTCGGCGCCTACCTGACGCACTCGACGCTGGGCGCCGGCCATGTGTTCGCGACTCCGGCCGGCGCCGCGCTGGTGGGGGCCGTGACCCTGTCCCTGCTGATCCGCCCGCGTGGCAGCCGGCCGGTGCGCTCGGTGGCGGCCCAGTAGGGCGGCCGCTCAGGCGGCGAGGCCGAGGGCGGCCATCCGCTTCGTGTGGGCCTCGGTGATCCGGGAGAACATCCGGCCGACCTCGGCGAGGTCGAAGCCGTCCGCCACTCCGCCCACGAGCATGGTGGACAGGGCGTCCCGGTCCGCGACGACCCGCTGCGCCTGCGAGAGCGCCTCGCCCATCAGCCTGCGCGCCCACAGCGCGAGCCTGCCGCCGACCCGCGGCTCCGCCTCGATGGCCGCGCGGACCTTCTCCACGGCGAAGTTGCCGTGACCCGTGTCGTCGAGCACGGAGAGGACGAGCGAGCGGGTGTCCGAGTCGAGCCGGGCGGCGATCTCCCGGTAGAAGTCGCTGGCGATCGAATCGCCGACGTAGGCCTTGACCAGGCCTTCCAGCCAGTCCGACGGCGCCGTCTGCCGGTGGAAGTCGTCCAGCGCCTTGGCGAACGGCTCCATGGCCGCGGTCGGCTCCGCCTCGATGGCGGTGAGCCGGTCGGTGAGCTGCTCGAAATGATGGAATTCGGCGGACGCCATCTTCGCCAGGGCCGCCTTGTCACCGAGTGTCGGCGCGAGTTTGGCGTCCTCGGCGAGCCGCTCGAAGGCCGCGAGCTCTCCGTAGGCGAGCGCGCCCAGCAGGTCCACCACCGCGGCGCGGTACTGCGGCTCGGCGGAGGCGGTGGCCCAGTCCTGGGCGGCGATCCCGGTCGGTGCGGGCGCTTCTTCGGGTGCTTCAGTGGCGTTGTCAGGCGTCTCCATGCAGCGCAGAATAGCCCGCCCCGACCTGGGCGTAAGGGCCCGATGGGACGGAGACATCACACCGTTCCAATGAATTCGCCCAACACACATGCGCGAATCCGGGGTACAGTGGTATTGCGCTTACTGAGCATTTTGCTGTGCCAGAAGCGCGATCTGAATGAGGATGCCCGGTCGGTGGCCCGATCGGCTCCGACCTGACAGCCCTCCAGGCGAGGCGTACACCACGTACGACCGCAGAGGAGGGGACCCCTCAGCGGCACGAGCGCTCGAGCGACGGCAGTGGTCCCGCGCCACCCGGCCTCCCCAAGGCCGGATGACCAACCCCGGCACGGTACGACCCCCAGCGTTCGCCTCGGTCCGCGTCTCACAGAAGAGGCAGCACCCTGACTACGTTCCGCGACCTCGGAATCCTCGCCGAGACGGCCGAAGCCCTCGAAGCCGTCGGCATCATGTCCCCCTTCCCGATCCAGGAGATGACGCTTCCCGTCGCGCTCTCCGGGTCCGACGTCATCGGCCAGGCCAAGACCGGCACCGGCAAGACGCTCGGCTTCGGCCTGCCGCTCCTGGAGCGCGTGACCGTCCCCGCCGACGTCGAGGCGGGCCGGGCGGCCCCCGACAAGCTGACCGACGCGCCCCAGGCCCTGATCGTCGTTCCCACCCGCGAGCTGTGCCAGCAGGTCACCAACGACCTCCTGACGGCCGGCAAGGTCCGCAACGTCCGCGTCCTCGCGATCTACGGCGGCCGGGCGTACGAGCCCCAGGTCGAGGCCCTCAAGAAGGGCGTCGACGTGGTCGTCGGCACCCCCGGCCGGCTGCTCGACCTGGCGGGTCAGCGCAAGCTCGACCTGTCGCACATCCGCGTCCTCGTCCTCGACGAGGCCGACGAGATGCTGGACCTGGGCTTCCTGCCCGACGTCGAGCGCATCATCACCATGCTGCCGGCCCGGCGCCAGACGATGCTGTTCTCGGCCACCATGCCCGGTGCCGTCATCAGCCTCGCGCGCCGCTACATGTCGCAGCCGACGCACATCAACGCCACGTCGCCCGACGACGAGGGCACGACCGTGAAGAACACGGCGCAGTTCGTCTACCGCGCGCACAACATGGACAAGCCGGAGATGGTCTCGCGCATCCTGCAGGCCGAGGGCCGCGGGCTGGCGATGATCTTCTGCCGCACGAAGCGGACGGCCGCCGACATCGCGGAGCAGCTGGAGAAGCGCGGCTTCGCCTCCGGCGCGGTCCACGGCGACCTCGGCCAGGGTGCCCGCGAGCAGGCGCTGCGCGCCTTCCGCAACGGTAAGGTGGACGTCCTCGTCTGCACCGATGTCGCCGCCCGCGGCATCGACGTCGAGGGTGTGACCCATGTCATCAACTACCAGTCGCCCGAGGACGAGAAGACCTACCTGCACCGCATCGGCCGTACCGGCCGCGCGGGTGCCAAGGGCATCGCGATCACGCTGGTCGACTGGGACGACATCCCGCGCTGGCAGCTGATCAACAAGGCGCTGGACCTGAAGTTCCCGGACCCGCCGGAGACCTACTCCACCTCTCCGCACCTCTACGAGGAGCTGGGTATCCCCGCGGGGACCAAGGGCGTCCTGCCCCGCGCCGACCGGACCCGTGCGGGTCTGCGCGCGGAGGAGATCGAGGACCTCGGCGAGACGGGCGGCCGTGGCCGCAAGTCCGCCGCGTCCGCACCGGCGGCCCGTGAGGAGCGGGCGCCGCGCACCCCGCGTCAGCGTCGTCGTACGCGTGGCGGCGGCAGCATCGACGAGGGTGCCGTCACCGTGCCCGCTCCGGCGGCCGAGCCGGCCGCCGAGGAGGCGGTGGAACCGCGCACACCGCGTCGCCGTCGCCGTACGCGTGCCGCGGTGGCCGAGAGCATCGTGGAGACCCCGGTGGCCGTGACCGAGGCGCCGGCCGTCGAGGCCGCGCCCGTGACGGAGAGCGAGCCGGCCGACGAGGCCAAGCCGCGCCGTCGCCGTGCGCGTACCGCCACCGCGAAGCCCGCCGTCGCGGCCGCCCCGGCCGCCGAGCCCGTGGTGGACTTCCAGACCGTGGCCCTCGCGGAGCCGGTGGCGGAGCCCGTGGCCACCAAGCCGCGCCGTCGCACCCGCGTCGTGAAGCCGGCCGACGAGGTCGACTTCCAGATCGCCCCGGTCTCGGAGCCGGTGTCCGAGACGAAGACGCGTCGTCGGCCCCGTGCCGCCGCGAAGCCGAAGGCCGACGTGGTGGTCGAGACGGCGTCCGCGCCCGACGAGGCCGCGGAGACCAAGCCGCGCCGCCGCCGCCCGCGTGCCGCCGAGAAGACGACCGCGGCGGTGTCCGAGGCCGTGGTGGACGACGGTGCGGCTCCCGCCAAGCCGCGCCGGCGCCGTGCGCGCGCCACGACGGCCGCGGCCGAGACGACCGAGGCCTGATCCGTTCGACGACGTACGGCCCCGGACCCCGCACCACGGGGTCCGGGGCCGTACGCGTGCCTGCCCGGGCACGCTCCGGCCTCCGGCGATAACCTCGGGCCCATGAGCCGGCCGCCCACCTTCACCCCGCCCCCCTGTGCCCGCGCCCGCGTCCTGCGCACCGAGCGCGGGGACTTCGCCGTGCTGGACGCCGCGCCGCCTGCCGCCGCGCACTCCACCGCACTCCTCCTGCCCGGGTACACCGGCAGCAAGGAGGACTTCATCGCGCTGCTGGAACCTCTCGCCGCGGCCGGCTTCCGGGTCCTGACGGTGGACGGCCGGGGGCAGTACGAGACCGAGGGCCCTGACGACCAGGATGCCTATGCCCAGGCCGAGTTGGCGCGCGATGTGCTGGCCCAGGCAGCCGCGGCAGGCCCGCCGCCGGAGGGCGGCATCCACCTGCTGGGACACTCGCTGGGCGGCCAGATCGCCCGCGCCGCCGTGCTGCTCGACGCGGCCCCCTTCCGCTCACTCACCCTGATGTCGTCCGGGCCCGCCGAGATCGACCCGACGCAGCAGAAGAAGGCCCGGCTGCTGGGCGACGCGCTCGGGCGGTGGAGCATGGCGGAGGTGTGGCAGATGATGCGCGCGCTGGACCCGCCGGAGGACGCGGACACCGGGGACGGCGAGGACCTGCGCCTGCGCTGGATGCGCCACAGTCCGGCGCAGCTGATCGCGACCGGCGCCCAGTTGTCGGCCGAACCGGACCGGGTGGCCGAACTCGCCGCGCTGCCGCTCCCCGTGCACGTGATCTCCGGTGAGCGCGACGACGTCTGGCCGGTCCCGCTGATCGACGACATGGCACGGCGGCTGGGCGCCCGGCGCACGGTGATCGAGGGGGCCGAGCACTCCCCGAACACCGCCCGCCCGCTGGAGACGGCCGCCGCGCTCGTCTCGTTCTGGAACAGCGTCGGGGCCTGATCCACCGGCGTCGGGGGCGCGGGAGAGCCACCCGGCGCGGGCCGCCGGCCACGGTGCGCCGGCGGCCCGCCCGGTGTCAGAACTGCGCCTGGAGGTGCTGCCAGAATCCGTCGCGCAGCGCCCGGCGCAGGTGGGCGTGGCCGCGCAGCGAGTGCTGCAGCATGCGCTCGGCCTCGACGAGCAGGTCCTGGTCGACGGAACCGGGCAGGTAGGGGTGCCCGGGCAGCAGGTCGGCGAGGGCGTCACGGCCGCGGGAGGCGAGCCAGCCGGCCGCGATCTGCGCGCCGACGAAGCGGACGTCGTCCCGTGCGGGCGCGGGGCTGTCGTCGTCGTACATCGTGACGGGACGCCGGGTGACGTAGGGGCGGCAGAAGTCGAGGTCGAAGGTGCGCTGGCTGTCGACCTCCCAGAGCAGCGGCTCGGCCTGGTTGCGGCCCTCGCCCGCCTCGATGCCCCAGAGGTGGACGCGCGCTCCGTACCCTTGCGCGGCCTCCACGGCCGAGACGAGGTCCTCGTCCCCGCCGACGAGTGCCGCGTCGCTGATGGCGCGGTGCCGTGCCAGCGACTCCAGATCGGTGCGGATGAGTGAGTCGACGCCCTTCTGCTGGTTGTTGGCGTTGAGGTTCCCGAGCCTGACCTTGACGTCGGGGAGTTCGGCGATCGACTGCTGCTCGACGGTGTGGATCCTGCGCCGGGCCCCGTCGTACCAGTAGACGCGCAGCAGCCGGCTGTCCGCGAAGATCGTGCGCGCCTTGTCGATGAAGGCCTCGATCAGGCCTTCGGCGTCCAGATCGAAGGAGCGGCGGTCCTCGGTACCGGTGACGAGCAGGCCCGCCGCCGCGTAGACGTACCCCGCGTCGACGAAGATCGCGTGGGTGGAAGGGGTCTTCGACACCTCGGCGAGCACGCGCTGGAGCAGCTGGTTGGTCCGGTCGATGTGTTCGCGGATGCCCGGACCTTCGTCCGCCCCCGTGTCCGCGTGGTTCATACGGGCCTCATCGTGTGCGTTCGGTCGATTACCGACGGGTACTTAGACATCCAAAAAATTTCCTTAGCGTAGGGAATGTTTGCGTGGGGCAAGCCGTTGTACCCCCTGTGGAGCGCGAGACGTGACGCCTTGCGCTCTTCATCCTTGCGGACGGCCAGCCCGTCCTCCCAGTAGTTCTCCAGCAGGAGGATCAGACGAAGGGAAGCCATATGCGCTTCGAGATCATGCGACTCGACGACGTCGACGGTACCGCCGTGGACAGCACCGTCGTGGACGCCGCCTCCGTCAACCGGATCGTGCAGCAGGCCGCGGCAATGGGCCAGCGCATCTACATCCGGCCGGCCGACACGTCGGCCTCGTAACACCTGTACCGCTTCGAGTCGCCGGTCACGAGCGCACGACGAGCAGACGACGAAGCGCCCCCGTACGGAGGATCCGTACGGGGGCGCCGTGGTGTCCGGGGGCCTGCGGACCCCGGGCGTCAGGAGTTCTGGATGACCTGGGTGACGCCGTTGATGATCTGCTGGACGGCGATGGCCGAGAGCATCATCCCGGCGAGGCGGGTGACCAGCACCACACCTCCGTCCTTGATGACGCGGATGATCAGCAGCGAGTACCGCATGACCACCCAGAGCACGACGTGGATGGCGAGGATCGCCGACCAGACCGAGATCTGGCCCACCGGCCCGTCCGCGTGCTGCACCGCGAGGATCACCGAGACGATCGCGCCGGGCCCGGCGAGCAGCGGCATGCCCAGCGGGACGAGCGCCACGTTGACGTCCTTGGTCTGCGTCGGCTCGTCCGTCTTGCCGGTGAGCAGGTCCAGGGCGATGAGCAGCAGCAGGAGGCCGCCCGCGATCATGAGCGCCGGTACGGAGACGTGGAGGTAGTCCAGGATCTGCTGGCCCAGGAGGCCGAAGACGGCGATCACGCCGAAGGCGACGGAGACCGCCTGGAGGGCCATCCTGCGTTGTGCCTTGGCGGGACGGCCCGCGGTGAGGGCCAGGAAGATCGGGGTGATTCCGGGTGGATCCATGATCACGAAAAGGGTGAGGAAAAGGGATCCGAAGACAGCGATGTCGAACACAGTGAGCCTTGCGAGAGAAGAGCGGGCCGAACAGGGGGGGTTGGGCGCCCGGACGCCGTGGACGGCCGGGCACGCGCGCGCCGGGGCGACGCACGCGTGAGGGAGGCAGGCCGGGGGCGGTCACCCGCGGGGTGAGGGACCCTCGGATGAGCCGGGGAGGACTAAGGACTGTTCCGTGATCCGTGGTGGACCGGCGCACGGCGTCGGACACGGTGCGCCGCACGGCGCGGGGACGTCCGCATACGGGAGGCGCTCGGGCGCCCCGAGGACGCGGCGAGATGCCGCGGCCGTCGTCGCGCGCCCGCCGGGGATCACGGGGCAGCCCTCAGGCGTCGCGGGGTCCACCGGCGCCCGGCACCGGGAAGGCTCCCGTCGCGCGCCGGGTGATCTCGCCGTAGATCTCGGGGTCGGTGGTGTACGCGCCGAGCCCGACCGTCTTGCGGGTGCCGTGGTAGTCGCTCGACCCGGTGGTCAGCAGGCCCAGTTCGGCGGCGAGGCCGCGCAGCCGGGCCCGGGTGGGTTCGTCGTGATCCATGTGGTCCACCTCGACGCCGTCGAGCCCCGCCGCGGCGAGCCGCGCGATGGCGGCCTCCGGCACCACGGCGCCGCGCTTGACGGCCAGCGGGTGGGCGAGGACGGTGACGCCGCCCGCGGCCTTCACCAGCCGGACCGCGTCGAACGGATCGAGTTCGTGCTTGCCCGCGTAGGCCCGGCCGCCGTCGGCGAGCCACTCGGGGACGAAGGCGTCGGAGACCGAGTCCACGACACCGAGTTCGACGAGGGCGGTCGCGATGTGCGGCCGGCCGACGGAGCCGTCCCCCGCGATGCGCGCGACCTGCTCCCAGGTGACGGGGACGCCGAGCTCCCGGAGCTTGCCCACCATGGTCCGGGCACGCGGCACCCGGTCGTCCCGGACGAGCTCGCGCTCGCGGGCCAGTTCGGGCTCCCCGGGGTCGAAGAGGTAGGCCAGCATGTGCAGCCCGACACCGTCGACGCGGCAGGAGAGCTCGGCGCCGGTGACGAGGGTGAGCCCCTCGGGAAGGGCGGCGGCCGCCTCCGCGTGGCCCGCCACCGTGTCGTGGTCGGTCAGCGCGACGACGTCGAGGCCCGCCGCGGCCGCGGCGGCCACCAGCTCGGCGGGGGTGTCCGTACCGTCCGACGCGGTGGAGTGGGCGTGCAGGTCGATGCGCACGGCGCTCACTCCAGTGCTGGCGGACGGACAGGGGACGCTCAAGGATAACCGCCGCGAATCACCCTTCCGGCCGCCCTCAGGGCCGGGCGAGCAGCCGGGGCGTGAGGGCCCCGCAGGGCACGAGGTCCACTTCCGCGCCGGCGTCGCGGAGGTCCGTCAGCACCAGGTCGTCGTACATCAGCAGCCCCGACTGCTCCGGCCAGACGATCGCCCAGAGCCACAGGCCGCGGGCTTCGCCGACGAAGACCGCCCGGTCGGAGGGGGCGTCCTTGACGTGCCAGAGCGCCGTGGGCCGGCCCGCGGCGAGCACCTTGGCGTCGGGCGCGGTGTCGACGCGCAGACCGGAACCGGGGTCGGGCCCCTCGATGCCGGCATAGCGCGCGCCCAGCCCGACACCCAGCTCCTCGGCGACGAGCAGGAGTTCCCCCATCCCGCCGAGCGGTCCGGGACCGGAGCAGGCGACGGCGGTGGCGCGGCCGCCGCTGCGGTCGTCGCCCGCGTACGCCGCGCCGGTGAACAGCCAGCCCACGGGGAGCGGCCAGGGCATCCACACGGGTACGCGCGCCCGGTGCACCACCACTCCCAGCGCCTCGACGCTGGGCGGGACCACCGGCTGCATCGGCTGCACCTGGCCGTGCGCGGAGCACTGCCAGGCGTCGGCGAAGAGACCGGGCGCCCTGACCCGGCCACCGCACTTCGGGCAACTGGGTTCGCCCCTCATAACGCCCCACCGTCCTCTCCGGTGGTCGCCGCGTCAAGGACGATCACCCTTCCGCAGCGCGGCTCCCGCCGGGACAAATTAGATGTGGATTGCATCTATTAGCTTGTCTAACTTATTCTGGCGCCAGGAAACCCCCAGTGGAGAGCGAGAGACGTCATGCCGGGAGAGGATCCGCTCGACGAGCGGACGACCAGCGTCCTGCGCCAGCCGAAGGCCGTATGGGCCACGGCCGGCGCCTCGGTGGTGGCCTTCATGGGGATCGGCCTGGTGGACCCGATCCTCCCGTCCATCGCGAAGGGACTCCAGGCCACACCCAGCCAGGTGTCCCTGCTGTTCACCTCCTACTTCCTGATCACCGCGGTCGCGATGCTCGTGACCGGTTTCGTCTCCAGCCGCATCGGGGGACGCAGGACCCTCCTCGCCGGCCTCGCCCTGGTCGTCGTGTTCGCCGCGCTCTCCGGCACCTCCTCGTCCGTCGCCGGACTGGTCGGCTTCCGTGCCGGGTGGGGGCTGGGCAACGCCTTGTTCGTCTCGACCGCGCTCGCCGTGATCGTCGGAGCGGCGGCCGGCGGCAGCGCCGCCGCGATCCTGCTGTACGAGTCGGCCCTCGGCCTCGGCATGGCGTGCGGGCCGCTGGTCGGCGCCCTGCTCGGCGACGCGAGCTGGCGCTACCCCTTCTTCGGCACCGCCGCCCTGATGGCGATCGGCTTCGTGTGCATCACCGCGTTCCTCGGGGAGCAGCCGAAGCCCGCCCGGAAGACGTCCCTGCTCGACCCGGTCAGGGCGCTCGGCCACGGCGGGCTGGCCTCCGTCGCCGCCTCGGCGTTCTTCTACAACTACGCGTTCTTCACGATCCTGGCCTTCACGCCGTTCGTACTCGACATGTCGCCGTACCGGTCGGGCGGGGTGTTCTTCGCCTGGGGACTGCTGCTCGCCGTGTTCTCGGTGCTCGTCGCCCCGCGCCTGCAGCGGCGCTTCGGCTCGCTGAAGGTCCTCGGCGCCTCACTCGTGCTGCTCGCGGCCGACCTGGTGGTCCTCGGGTACGGCGACCACACCACGGCCGTCGTCTGCACCATCGTCTCCGGCGCCTTCATCGGCATGAACAACACCGTCTACACCGAACTCGCCCTGGGCGTCTCGGACGCGCCGCGCCCGGTGGCGAGCGCCGGCTACAACTTCGTCCGGTGGTTCGCCGCCGCCGCGGCGCCCTTCCTCGCCCCGAAGATCGAGGAGTGGAGCGACATCCACGTCCCGTTCGTGGTCGCCGCGCTCGCCGCCCTCGCCGGAGCGGCCGTGGTGTGGGTACGGCGCGCGGCCCTGACCCACGAGGCGCGGGAGCTGGAGCCGCGGCACGCGGCCGAGGACGGCGTCACCGTCTTCGCGGACTGACCCCCCGGTCCCGCCGCCGTTCGCCCCTCCGGCCGCGCGGCGGCGCGCCGCCCCGGCGCGAAGACCTCCCGCCGGGGCGGCGCCCGCGGGTCAGTCCAGGGCCACGGAGGTGCGCAGCGGGTCCCGCAGGTCGGTTCCCTGCGACAGCCACCGCTCCTGGAGCTCCTGCGCGCCCCTGACCCGCTTCCAGGCCGCCTCGTTGTGCGTCATCGGCAGCAGCGGCAGGAAGCACACCGGGTCCATGGGGGCGTCCAGTTCCAGGTCCTCGACCAGACCGCCCGGTTCGGCGACCAGGACGGAGGTGAACGGCGCGCCGGGCCACAGCGGCTGCCCGAGGTCGAGCGACGCGCCCGGCGCCACGATCAGCCCCTCGACCACCGGGGAGGCGGCGAGCACGGCGAGCGGCCGCAGCACCTGGTCGGTGTCCGCGATCCCGGCCCGTACGGACAGGACGAGTTCGGCGCGAGGGCCCTTCACGGGGTCCGCGAGGGGCGAGGTCGGGTCGGCCATCGGCCGGTCGGACATGCCCAGGGTGGCGTAGCGCACCACATCACCGTCGAGGAAGCGGAGCACCTCGATGCGGTCCGTGCCGAGGAACGTCACCTCGGCGCGCGCGTCCGGCTCACCGAGCGCCGTACGCAGCCGGGCCTCGACCAGATCAAGAATTTCTCCCATACCGCGAGCATAGAACGCGTCTGGAACGGGCAAAGGAAGGGATTGGGCCTGGTCCGGACTGGTAGCCTGGGCCGTCGGTAGGGACAGCACGCAGAAGCGCGCTCTCAGTCCTGACAACACGTGATCCCCCACGGGGGACCGGCCGGAGGAGGTGGGGCTGCGGTGGATCCGAGTCGACCTCGCAGTACCGACAGCTCTTCCGCACGACGCCTTCCTTCTGTGATCTGACACCCCTCCCGGGTGCCACCACGGCAGTTCGCGCGACGGAAGAGCCCTTCGTTTTTGCCTGTCTGTAGCGAACGCCGTCATCGCGCACGCGCGGTGCCGCCCGCTTTGCGGACGTGAGCGCACGTCCCCATTCCGGGCTGTTCCACGCCCCCCGCCGACGGCCCTCCGTGAAGAGGAGCCAGCCATGTCGATGATCCGTGACCTGCGCGCCGCCGTGCGCCCGTCCCTGCGCAAGAGCAACACCCCGTACAACAGTTACGACGCCACCCGTGACCCGTCCGCCTCCAGCGCGGTCGTCGACTGCGCGGTCTACCGCGACGGACGCCGGGTGACCGAGGCCTCCGGCCTGACGCCGCGTGAGGCCATGCTGCGGGTGAGGGAGGACGGCGGCTTCGCCTGGATCGGTCTGCACGAGCCGACGGACGAGGAGTTCTCCGGTATCGCACGGGAGTTCGGGCTCCACCCGCTCGCCGTGGAGGACGCCGTCCACGCCCATCAGCGGCCCAAGCTGGAGCGTTACGACGACACGCTGTTCACCGTCTTCAAGACGATCCACTACGTCGAGCACGCCGAACTGACCGCGACCAGCGAGGTCGTCGAGACGGGTGAGGTCATGTGCTTCACCGGGCGGGACTTCGTGATCACCGTCCGGCACGGCGGTCAGGGCTCGCTGCGCGCGCTGCGCCACCGCCTCCAGGAGGATCCGGAGCTGCTGTCCAAGGGCCCCTCGTCCGTGCTGCACTCCATCGCCGACCACGTCGTGGACGGCTACATCGCGGTGGCCGCCTCCGTGCAGGACGACATCGACGAGGTGGAGATCGACGTGTTCTCCACCCCGGCGAAGGGCACGGCACGCGGGGCGGACGCCGGGCGGATCTACCAGCTGAAGCGCGAGGTGCTGGAGTTCAAGCGTGCCGTGTCGCCGCTGCTGCGGCCGATGCAGCTGCTGAGCGAGCGGCCGATGCGGCTGATCGACCCGGACATCCAGAAGTACTTCCGGGACGTCGCGGACCACCTGGCCCGGGTGCACGAGGAGGTCATCGGCTTCGACGAACTGCTCAACTCGATCCTCCAGGCCAACCTGGCGCAGGCGACCGTCACGCAGAACGAGGACATGCGCAAGATCACGTCCTGGGCGGCCATCATCGCCGTACCGACGATGATCTGCGGCGTGTACGGCATGAACTTCAAGCACATGCCCGAACTGCAGTGGACGTACGGCTATCCGATCGTCCTCGCGCTGATCGGCGTCGTCTGTTTCTCGATCCACCGCACCCTCAAGCGCAACGGCTGGCTCTAATAGAGTGCGGGCATGACTGCTGCTGAGGCGTTGTCGGCCCGGGCCCTCGTCGAGGAGGCCACCAAGAAGTCCGGCCTGATCTGGCTGCGGGGCACGGGTCCCGCCCAGGCGGTCTGGCACGTCTGGCACGAGGGCGCCGCGGTGATCGTCGGTGACGGCCCGGACGAGCAGCCGCTGCCCGCCGGGATCGATGCCGGCGGCACCGCCGAGGTGACCGTGCGCAGCAAGGACAAGGGCGGCCGTCTGGTGGCGTGGACGGCTGCCGTGACCGTGCTGGAACCGCACTCCGAGGAGTGGGAGGCCGCCGTCGGCGAGCTCAAGGGCAAGCGGCTGAACGCCCCGGACGCGGAGCGCCTGACCGAGCGCTGGGCGCGCGAGTGCCGGGTCGTGCGGCTGGTGCCCGGCGCCTCCAGCACGGACCTCCCGGACGGCTCGCTGGCCGCGCCGCCGCTGCCGTCGGGTGCGACCACCGGGCGTACGGCTCCCGCGGGGCTCCCGCGGCTGCTGCTGAAACGACGCGGGAGGCGCTGAACACCTCGCTCAGCCGGAGGACCTGGGCAGCTCGCCGCCGTAGTCGACGGTGTCGTCCTCGGACGGCGGCTCCAGCTCGAAGGCCGTGCCCCAGTCGGCGAGGGTGACCGTGCCGCCGCCACCGCCGCGCGCCACGCGCAGGGGGTACGGGGTGCCGCGCAGCGAGACGTCCAGGGCTCCGCCCTCGCCACCCTTTCCCCCCAGGATCTGCACGGTCCGCACCCCGCCGACGGTGCCCCGGTCGCCCTTGTTGATCTTTCCGTGCAGTGCCAGCATCCCGCCGAGCAGTGTCTTCTTCTCCGTGAAGCCGCGCAGTTGCCGGTAGGCCGGGTCGTTCCGCGGGACCTTCACGTACTTGCCGTCGAGCTTGTCGGCCGCCCGGTCGCTGCCGTCGTCGCCCTTCTCGTCGTTCCAGAAGCCCGCGTCGGCCTTGAGGAAGAGCGCGTCCCCGATCCGCAGCAGGGCGAAGGTGCTGTGCTTCGAGGTCACCGAGCCCATGCCGCCCTCGCCGCTGAGCTGCATGTTCAGGGTGTACGTGCCGCCCTTGCTGACGAGCTTTCCGGTCAGCCGCACCGCGTCGGCGGCGTCCGCGGCGGCGCGCGCCTTCCTGTCGATCTGCGCGGCCGTCAGTTTGCCCACACCGTTGGTCCCCTTGTCCGGATCCTCGCCGGCACAGGCCGTCAGCGCGGCGGTCAGCCCCGCGCAGAGCACCACGGCGAGAGCGGTCCGGCGGCGGGCCCGGACGGCCGGGGCGGAAGAGGTCACGGGCGCACTGCCTCTCGTCTGTGTGTCGGGGGTGGCAGACGGCAGCGTACCCGTGCCGCGTACGCCATTCGGCAGAGCTCCGGACGGACGGTCCGCCAGGGCACCACGCACCGGGACGGGCTAGCCTGATCAAGGCCAGGAGGACACGGGGACCGAGGGAGGCGCACAGTATGGCGGCAGGCGCTCCCCGGGTTTTCGTCTCACATCTGTCCGGCGTACCGGTGTTCGACCCCAACGGCGACCAGGTGGGCCGCGTCCGCGATCTGGTGGCGATGCTCCGGGTCGGCGGCAAGCCGCCGCGCCTGCTGGGCATGGTCGTCGAGGTGGTGAGCCGCCGGCGGATCTTCCTGCCCATGACCCGGGTCACGGGTGTCGAGTCCGGCCAGGTCATCACCACCGGTGTCGTCAACATGAGGCGTTTCGAGCAGCGCCCGACCGAGCGACTGGTCCTGGGCGAGTTCCTCGACCGGCGGGTCCGCCTCGTGGAGACGGACGAGGAGGTGACCGTCCTCGACGTCGCCATCCAGCAGCTGCCCGCGCGCCGCGACTGGGAGATCGACAAGTTCTTCGTCCGCAAGGGACGCGGCGGAGCGCTGCGGCGCAAGGGCGAGACCCTGACCGTGGAGTGGTCGGCCGTCGAGGGCTTCTCCCTGGAGGAGCACGGGCAGGGCGCGGAGAGCCTGGTGGCGACCTTCGAGCGGCTGCGTCCCACCGATGTCGCCAACGCCATGCACCACTTGACGCCCAAGCGCCGGGCCGAGGTAGCCGCCGCCCTGGACGACGACCGGCTCGCCGACGTCCTGGAGGAGCTCCCCGAGGACGACCAGGTGGAGATCATCGGCAAGCTCGAGGAGGACCGCGCGGCGGACGTCCTGGAGGCGATGGACCCCGACGACGCGGCCGACCTGCTCTCGGAGCTGCCGGAGGCCGACAAGGAACGCCTGCTGGCCCTGATGCGCCCCGACGACGCGGCCGACGTACGGCGGCTGCTGTCCTACGAGGAGCGGACGGCGGGCGGGCTGATGACGACCGAGCCGATCATCCTGCGGCCCGACGCCACCGTCGCGGACGCGCTGGCCAGGGTCCGCCAGCAGGACCTCTCCCCCGCACTGGCCGCGCAGGTCTACGTCTGCCGGTCGCCCGACGAGACGCCCACCGGCAGGTACCTGGGCACCGTGCACTTCCAGCGGCTGCTGCGGGACCCCCCGTACACCCTGGTCAGCTCCATCGTGGACAGCGACCTCGTCCCGCTGGCGCCGGACACCCCGCTGCCCGCGGTGACCAGCTATCTGGCCGCGTACAACATGGTGTCGGTGCCCGTGGTCGACGAGAGCGGGTCGCTGCTCGGCGCGGTGACCGTCGACGACGTGCTCGACCACCTGCTCCCGGAGGACTGGCGCGAGACGGACTTCCAGGGCGAGGAGGGGATCGCGGGTGGCGCCTGAGGAGCGTACGCGGGCGCAGACGGGCGCCTCGGGCATCGTGCGACCTCCGAGGCCCCGGCTCGACCAGCCGAAGGCCCCGCGGCGCCGGCTGCTGCCCGAGTACGACCCGGAGGCGTTCGGCCGGTTCTCGGAGCGCATCGCCCGCTTCCTGGGCACCGGGCGGTTCATCGTCTGGATGACGCTGATCATCATCCTGTGGGTGGTGTGGAACATCTTCGCACCCGAGGGCGTGCGCTTCGACGAGTACCCGTTCATCTTCCTCACGCTGATGCTGTCCCTCCAGGCCTCCTACGCCGCACCGCTGATCCTGCTCGCCCAGAACCGCCAGGACGACCGCGACCGGGTCACCCACGAGCAGGACCGCAAGCAGAACGAGCGGTCGATCGCGGACACCGAGTTCCTCAGCCGGGAGATCGCCGCGCTCCGCATGGGCCTCGGCGAGGTCGCGACGCGCGACTGGATCCGCTCGGAACTGGAGACCATGGTGAAGGACATGGAGGAGCGCCGCCTGCTGTCGCAGGGCGAGAGTGACGAAAGCGACCGCTGAGGGGCTACCCGCGCGTAGCCCCCGGCGCCGTACCATCGTCCGTATGGCTACGGAAGACGCGGTGCGCGAAGCACTGGCGACAGTGAACGACCCGGAGATCCACCGACCGATCACCGAACTCGGCATGGTGAAATCGGTCGCGATCGACCCTGACGGTGTGGTCGCTGTCACCGTGTACCTCACGGTCTCCGGCTGCCCGATGCGCGACACGATCACCCAGAACGTCACCGACGCGGTCGCCCGCGTCGAGGGCGTGTCGCGGGTGGAGGTCACCCTCGACGTGATGAGCGACGAACAGCGCAAGGACCTCGCCTCGGCGCTGCGCGGCGGCACGGCGGAGCGCGAGGTGCCCTTCGCGAAGCCCGGTTCGCTGACCCGGGTCTACGCGGTCGCCTCCGGCAAGGGCGGCGTCGGCAAGTCCTCGGTGACGGTGAACCTCGCCGCGGCGATGGCCGCCGACGGTCTCAAGGTCGGCGTCGTGGACGCCGACATCTACGGGCACAGCGTGCCGCGGATGCTCGGTGCGGACGGCAAGCCCACCCAGGTCGAGAACATGATCATGCCGCCGTCCGCGCACGGCGTGAAGGTCATCTCCATCGGGATGTTCACCCCGGGCAACTCTCCGGTGGTGTGGCGCGGCCCGATGCTGCACCGCGCGCTGCAGCAGTTCCTCGCGGACGTGTACTGGGGCGACCTGGACGTCCTGCTGCTCGACCTGCCGCCGGGCACCGGCGACATCGCGATCTCCGTGGCCCAACTGGTGCCCAACGCCGAGATCCTGGTCGTCACCACCCCGCAGCAGGCCGCCGCCGAGGTCGCCGAGCGGGCCGGCTCCATCGCCGTGCAGACCCATCAGAAGATCGTCGGTGTCGTCGAGAACATGTCGGGCATGCCGTGCCCGCACTGCGACGAGATGGTCGACGTCTTCGGTTCGGGCGGGGGCCAGAGGGTCGCCGACGGGCTGACCAGGACGGTCGGCGCCGAGGTGCCGGTCCTCGGGTCCATCCCGATCGACGTACGGCTGCGGGAGGGCGGCGACGAGGGCAAGCCGGTCGTCCTGTCCGACCCGGACTCCCCGGCGGGCTCGGCGCTGCGTTCCATCGCCAGCAGGCTGAGTGGCCGTCAGCGCGGCCTGTCGGGCATGTCGCTGGGTCTCACGCCGCGCAACAAGTTCTGAGCGCTCACACGGGTGGGGGCCGCCTCTTCGCAGAGGCGGCCCCCACCCGTGTGCGTGTGGCTCAGGCCTCGTAGGAGGCGATGTCGCCGATCACCGCGAATCCCAGGCCGTAGGCGCTCATGCCGCGGCCGTAGGCGCCGATGTGGACCCCGTCCGGCGCCGATCCCGCGAGCACCCAGCCGAACTCGGACTCCCGGTAGTGGAACTCCACCGGCACCCCGTCCACCGGGAGCGACAGCGTCGACCACGGCTCCCGGCCGAGGTCGTCCGCGAGCTCGAACGCGGTCTCCGTCTGCTGATTCAGCCATTCGCCACGCAGGGTGTGGTCCATCTGCGGCGGCCACGTGCAGTCCAGCAGGCCCGAACCGGCCAGCCAGGCGGCCGACGAGACCGTGGTCGCGTCCAGCACGCCCGTACCGTCGTCGCTGTCCCTCACGGGGTTGTTGCCCACGGTCACGACCACCGCGAAGCGCGCCTTCTCCGCCCCGGCGTCGGCCCGCACGACGGGCTCCTCACCGTGCCCGGTGGAACCGTGCTGCACCGTGTCGTCCGCCGCCGCGGTGACGTGCATCAGCCAGCGCGGCCCGGTGAAGGCCCCGTCCAGTCCGTACCAGGGGAACGGCGCCTTGAGATAGCCGTCGACAGTACGCCGGGTCGCCGGCACCCCCTCTGCGGTGACTGCGCTGGGCGCATCGTCCGCCCCTACCCGACTCGTCGTCTCCATCTGTCCGGCCGCCTCCTCGATCTTCCGCTGATCCGGAGCGGCCCTCCCCCCGTGGGCATGGGCAACCTCGCAACCGGACAGATGGAGAATAGCCATACCGTCCGGACGAGTCGGGATTGACGGGTCTCAGGTGGCGTCTGCGTCGAAGGGCGGGCGCTCGTCCTTCGCGGGCTGCGCCGGCTTCTTGAGCAGATCGGGCCCGCCCGCCGCGGCACCGGAGGCGGCCCCACCGGCGGCGGCGGCACCGGCGGCCGACGCCGTCTCACGGCCGTTCACCGCGTCGGTGACGTCCGCCAGCTCCTTGCGCAGGTCGAAGCTCTCCCGGATCTCCTTGAGCCCCAGGTCGTCGTTGCCGCCGTCCATGAGCTGCTTGCGCACGAACGTCTTGGGGTTGAGGTCCTCGAACTCGAAGTCCTTGAACTGCGGGCCGAGCTCCGAGCGGATGTCCTCCTTCGCGCTGTCCGAGAACTCCCGGATCTTGCGGATGGTGCGCGTGACGTCCTGGATGACCTTCGGCAGCTTCTCCGGGCCGAATACGAGCACGGCGAGAACCACGAGCGTCAGCAGCTCGAGTGCGCCTATGTCATTGAACACCTTGATGCTCCTCGTGTTCTCTGCGAGTTCTCCCCCGCCAGGTCACCGGGGCCCGGACCGCTCCACGGTACCCGGCGAAGCTGCCGACGCGGTACCTGCGGGTGGCCGTCAGGTGCCGCTCGCCGAACCCAGCGTCAAAGTCATGGACAGGTCCTTACCACCACGTGTCAGCCGGACGCGGAGTTCGTCGCCGGGCCTGTGTGCGCGGATCTTGACGATCAGTTCCTCGCCGCTGTGCACACGCCGGCCGTCGACCTCGGTGATGACGTCGCCCGCCCGGATGCCCGCCTTGTCGGCGGGTCCCGCCTCGGTCACGGCCGGTCCACCGCTGTCCGCCTTCCCCCCGACCTTGGCCCCGTCCCCGGCGAACTCCATGTCCAGCGTGACGCCGATCACCGGATGGGTGGCCTTGCCGGTGTTGATCAGCTCCTCGGCGACCCGCTTGCCCTGGTTGATCGGTATCGCGAAGCCGAGCCCGATGGAACCCGACTGGCCGCCTTCGGCGCCCGCGGCACTGTCGGCGGCGCGGATGGCGCTGTTGATGCCGATCACCCTGGCCTCGGTGTCGACCAGCGGTCCACCGGAGTTGCCGGGGTTGATCGGGGCGTCGGTCTGCAGGGCGTCGACGTAGCTGACGTCCGTGCCGTCGCCCTTCTCGCCGCCCGCGGTGATGGGCCGCTGCTTGGCGCTGATGATTCCGGACGTGACGGTGTTGGAGAGGTCGAACGGGGCACCGATGGCCACGACCGGATCGCCGACCTGCACGTTGTCGGAGTTCCCGAGCGGCAGCGGCTTGAGCCCCGAGACCCCGGAGACCTTGACGACGGCCAGGTCGTACCCGCTGTCCTTGCCGACGACCTCGGCGGGAGCGGTCTCGCCGCCGCTGAAGGTCACGGTGATGTCGCCGGTCGAACCGGCCGGGGCGACCACGTGGTTGTTGGTGAGGATGTGGCCCTTGCCGTCGAGGACGAACCCGGTCCCGGTGCCCGACTCCGCGGAGCCGTTGACGTGGAGGGTGACGACGCTGGGCAGCGCGCTGGCGGCGATGCCCGCGACGCTGTCGGGAGCCCGGCCGCCGTTGTCCCGGTCGGCCTGCTGGAGTTCGACGGTGGCCAGGCCGCCGTTGCGTTCGACGTAGGCACCGATTCCGCCGCCGACCCCTCCCGCGACGAGGGCGAGGAGCGCGGCGCCCACGAGCAGGCTCCCGCGGCGGCCGCCGCGCGGGCGCCGGGTGTCCGCCACGGGGCCCGGGTGGCTCAGCGGCTGCTGGGGCGCGCCCCACGGGTCGTAGCGCATCCACTGCGAGGCCGGCGGGCCCTGCGGAGGCCGCGCCGGGCCACCGGGCTGCTGCGGCACGGCGTTCGGCGGCGCGTAGCCCTCGGTGGGTACGGCCGGGGCCGGGGCCGCCCCGTGGCCGTCGGTCCCCCCGTACGGCGGGGGTACGGGGGTTCCGTGGGCCGGGGTCGGCACGGGGCGCTGCACGGGCGGCGCGGGAGCCCACGGCCCGGGTCCGCCGTACGGCGGGGTGCTGTATTCGTCGGGTGCGTGCAACGGCTCCGCACGGGGCGCGGGGGCGAACGGCTCCGGGGCGAGGGGCCCGACGGGCGGCTGCGCGGACGCCGGTCGGGGCGGGTACGCGTCGGGGGCGGGCGCGGACGCCGGAGCCGCCGGGGTCCCGTGCGCGGCGGTCGGCGCGGACGCGTGACCCCCGGGGTCGGGCGCGGCTGCGTCCGGGGCGACGCGTGCGGGCGACGGCGGTGCGGGCGTGTACGCGTCCGCGCGGTCCTCGGCGGTCGTCGGCACGGGCACATGCCCGGCCCGGTCCGCCGGCGGGAGCGGAGGTGCGGGCGTGTAGTCCTCGGGTTCGGCGGCCCGGGGCGCCGATCCCTCAGGGGGCGCCGGCGCGGTCGCGCCGTGTCCGGTGGTGCCGCCCGTCGTTCCGGCGACGGGTGCCGCGTCCTCGGGACCGGCCGGGCCGGGCCGGTCCGTCGAGGGCCGGCTCCACCACTTCGTCTTCGGCCCGCTGGGCCTACCGTCGTCCATGCTCTCCCCGCAACTGGCCCTCGCACGCCTCACAGGGGCGTCCCTCCGGGGAATTCAACCAGGTTTGCGAATCCGTGCGCAGACCCGTGGTCAGCGGAGCGGGGAAAGCGCGGTGGTGCGGTCGGCCGGCAGCGGAGCGGAGGCCGTCGCGGAGGGTGCGGGCAGCGTCGGGTCGGTGCCCGGGCCGAGCGCCGCCGAGTAGAGCGGGCCGGCGTTTGTGGGCCGTATCAGCGGCGGGACCGCGACGTTGAGCACCGGGAAGGCAGCGGTGCCGCCGGCGAATGCGGACGCGTTCAGCAGGGCCGGTGCGGAGGCGAGCAGCGGCCTGGCGGACGAGGACGGTGCGGTCGTCTGCAGGGGGCCCCGCCCGTCTGCGACGGCGAGCGCCCCGCCGCGGCCCGCGGCGCGTGTGCTGCCGGTCCGCTCCTCGGCGATCAGCGGGGTCGTGCCGGTACCCGCCTCCTCGGCCCTCAACGGTGCGTCGGGGGCGTAGTCCAGGGGGAGCGCGCCGCCCAGCGCGATGGCCGCGAGCGAGACGGCACTGGCCGCCGCGAAGGCGAAGCGCCTGCCGCGCCAGGGGGAACGGTCGGCGTCCCGGCCGACGGCGTGGATACGGAAGCCGGACCCGGAGGGGCCGCCCGGCAGCACGGCGGTCGAGCCGTGGACCGTGGGCATGTATCCGAGGTCGCCGAAGTGGGTGCGCCCCGAGCCGGCCGGACCGCCCGGCTGCATCACGGGGAGGATCCCCTCACCGAAGCGCCGTCCGTCTCCGGGACCGTCGCCCGGGCCTGCGGGAAGTCCCTGGAGCCGGGCGAGGAAACCCTCGGAGGGCGAGGGTGCGGCGGAGGACGCGAAGGCGCTCTTCAGCCGGCGTTGGGCGTCGGCCTCGGCCTTGCACCTGGCGCAGGTCGCCAGGTGGGCCAGGACCCGCTCCCGGGCGTCGTGTTTGAGCTCGCCGTCGACGAGGGCGGCGAGCCGGTCCCCCAGATGCTGCTCCGCGGGGGTCGCACCTGTGCCGTTCACGCCGATCCTCCCTCCCCCGCCAGCACCGCGTCCGCCAGGGAACGCTGCTCGGCGCGCGCCTCGGGCGAACGGTGGCGGAGCGCCTTGCGCAGGTGCGAGCGGCCGCGGTGGATGCGGCTGCGCACGGTGCCGAGCTTGACGCCGAGCGTCGCGGCGATCTCCTCGTAGGAGAGGCCCTCGATGTCGCAGAGCACGACCGCGGCACGGAACTCCGGCGCGAGGGTGTCCAGCGCCTGCTGGACGTCCGCGTCGAAGTGCGTGTCGTTGAAGACCTGCTGCGGGGACGGCTCGCGGCTGGGCAGCCGCTCCGCCGCGTCGTCGCCGAGTGAGTCGAAACGGATCCGCTGCTTTCGGCGGACCATGTCCAGGAAGAGATTCGTCGTGATCCTGTGCAGCCAGCCCTCGAAGGTGCCGGGCGTATAGGTCGACAGCGACCGGAAGACGCGGACGAAGACCTCCTGGGTGAGGTCCTCGGCGTCGTGCTGGTTACCCGTCAGCCGGTAGGCGAGTCGGTACACCCGGCCGCTGTGCGTGCTGACGATCTCTTCCCATGAGGGCGGGGTCCACGCCTGAGAATCCGCATCTGAGGCGAAGGTCGCGGTCGGTGCGGAGTCGTTGGAAGAACGGTCAGCGGTGTTGGTCACGGATTTCGGCTCACCCGCCGACCTGAGAAAGCGCCGCAGCGCTCCTCCCCGATCCACAGGCGCAGCCGCACCTCCCCTATCGGCTCTGGTGGTGTCCAGTGGAGCCCCTACCATAGCCACCTCGCCCGTTAGCTCCGGATAAGCCTTTTTCCCTGCTCGCGCCCCGGTCCCACCGGGGGCAAGAGGCACATTCCGGGCCGCGCCGCGGGGCCCGGTCCAGCTGTTCTCCCGCACCCCCTCATAACGCCCGGTCCCATCTGCGGGTTCCCGGGCGCAGCGGATACAGTCACCGTTGCGCCAACTACGGGGACAGGAGAGGGTCATTACCGCCAACCGGCAGACGAGCTGGGCATTCGCCGACGCCTTTGTCGCCGAGGAAGAAGCTCTGCTCTGGGCCCGGGACCGGGCCCACGAGGCGGGGCTCCGCCCGGTGTCGTCAGGCACCGGCGCGGCGTTGCGCCTGCTCGCGGCCACGGCGGACGCCAAGGCGGTGGCCGAGATCGGCACCGGAACGGGCGTGTCGGGCATCTATCTGCTGCAGGGCATGCGCCCGGACGGTGTCCTGACCACCGTCGATCCGGAACCCGAGCGCCAGCAGTTCGCCCGCCAGGCCTTCCGGGCGGCCGGGTTCGCGACGAACCGGGCCCGCTTCATCCCCGGCCGGGCCCTCGACGTACTGCCGCGCCTCGCCGACGGCGGGTACGACCTCGTCTTCTGCGACGGCGACCGGCTGGAGAGCCTGGACTGCCTCGCTGAATCGTTGCGCCTGCTCCGGCCCGGCGGTCTGGTCTGCTTCGAGGGCGTCTTCGCGGACGGCCGCACGATCGACTCCGCCGCGCAGCCGGCCGAGGTGCTGCGACTGCGGGAGCTGCTGCGGGCGGTGCGCGAGAGCCAGGAGCTCATGGCCACGCTCCTGCCGGTGGGTGACGGACTTCTGTGTGCGGTGCGGCGCGGCTGACCGCCCGCCGCACGCCCTTCGGGGCGCCCCGACCGCAGTCGGCTCACCGTGGTCGACGCCCCGGCGCCGCCGCACCTCGCCTACCCGGCCCACCGGCGCGGGCGGTGTCCCCGCACCGCCCCGGACGCACCACCGCCCCGGCACGGAGTCCGTGCCGGGGCGGTGGTGAAGTGTGGGCGCTCCGCCTCAGCCGACGACCTTCTTCAGGGCGTCACCGAGTGCATCGGCCTCGTCCGGAGTCAGCTCGACGACAAGCCGACCGCCGCCTTCGAGCGGAACGCGCATGACGATGCCCCGCCCCTCCTTTGTCACCTCGAGCGGGCCGTCGCCCGTCCGCGGCTTCATGGCCGCCATGCTCGTTCCCCTTCCTGAAACCAGCTCATCGCAGCCGGCGGCTCCATGACAGGCGCTGCCTCACCGGCGTCGAACACAATGCTTCCTTCGCATTATCCCGCATCAGGGACCCCGATGACCAACATCGGTCGGCATCGCTTGCGCAACGCGCTTTCCCATAACCACCCAATTCGGCGATCCAGCTGCGATACTGCGCCGCCCGCGACCTCCGGTCGAGGTCCAATCGTTAGACGCAGGTCACATGCCCGGCCCGCCCGGAGTCCGCCATGCTTGCCTCGACAGTGCCCGGACGGGCACGACGCCGGAGCCGTAAGGGGATCAAGGAATGGCCGACACCATGGCTGACGCCGTGCTCACGGACGTGAGCGACGGGCTCGCGACGATCACGATCAACCGCCCCGACGCCATGAACGCCATGAACACCGCCGCCAAGGTCGCACTCCGCGACGCACTCCTGGCGGTCGCGGACGACCCCGCCGTACGGGCGGTTCTGCTCACCGCGACCGGGCGCGCCTTCTGCGTCGGCCAGGATCTCAAGGAGCACGTCGCCAAGCTCTCCGAGGCGCGCGCGTCGGGCGGCGGCAACGCGCTCAGCACCGTACGGGAGCACTACAACCCCATCGTGCGCGCCCTGACCGAGATGCGGAAGCCCGTGGTGGCGGGGGTCAACGGGGTCGCGGCGGGGGCCGGCTTCGGGTTCGCGCTCGCCGCCGACTACCGCGTGGTCGCCGACACCGCGTCCTTCAACACGTCCTTCGCGGGGGTGGCGCTGACCGCGGACTCGGGGGTCTCCTGGACGCTGCCCCGGCTGATCGGCGCGAGCCGCGCCGCGGACCTGCTCCTCTTCCCGCGGTCCGTCTCCGCGCAGGACGCCTACGAGCTCGGCATCGCCAACAAGGTGGTGCCCGCCGCGGACCTGGCGAAGGAGGCCCTGGCGGTGGCCCGCGCCCTCGCGGACGGCCCGACGGTGGCGTACGCGGCTCTGAAGGCGTCGATGGCGTACGGCGCGGCGCACTCCCTCTCCGAGACGCTGGAGAAGGAGGACGAACTCCAGACGAGGGCGGGCGCGTCGCAGGACCACACGATCGCCGTCGAGGCGTTCCTCGCCAAGCAGCCGCCGAAGTACCTGGGCAGGTAGGACCGGCTACCGGCCGCCCCGGGCCACACAGTCGGCGAGGTGGTCGTCGACCAGGCCGCAGGCCTGCATCAGCGCGTACGCCGTGGTGGGACCGACGAAGCGGATGGACCGCTTCTTCAGCGCCTTGGCCAGCGCGGTGGACTCCGGGGTGACCGCCGGGACGTCGCCGAGGGTGCGCGGGGCGGGCCGGGAGGCCGGGTCCGGGGCGTACGACCAGATGAGGGCGTCCAGCTCCCCCGGGCTCCAGCCCGCCAGCACCCGCGCGTTGGCGAGCGTGGCGTCGACCTTCGCCCGGTTGCGGATGATCCCGGGGTCGGCGAGGAGGCGTTCCCGGTCGGCGTCGGTGAACTTCGCGACCGCGGGGATGCTGAACCCTGCGAACGCGCTGCGGAACCCTTCGCGGCGGCGCAGGATCGTCAGCCACGACAGCCCCGACTGGAAGGCCTCAAGGCAGAGCCGCTCGAACAGGGCGTCGTCGCCGTGGACGGGGCGGCCCCACTCCGTGTCGTGGTAGGCGAGGTAGTCGTCCGTGGACAGGCCCCACGGGCAGCGCGGACGGCCGTCCGCCGCCGGCTGCGCGCCGCTCAACGCCCGTCCTCCTCGTCCTGCGCGCCGCCCTTGGCGCTCCCGCCGGTGAGCGGTTCGCCCGGACTCTTGAACAGGTCGGGTCCGGTGACCGCCGTGGCCTGCGCCCCGGCCAGTGCCGACTCCAGCTCCGCGATGTGCGCGTCGCGCTCGGCGAGCTCGGCCCCGAGGCGTCCGAGGGCCTCGTCCACGTCCGTCATGCGGTAGCCCCGCACCGCCATGGGCAGCCGCATGGCCTCGACGTCGGCGCGGCCGACCGGGCGGTTCGCGGGCAGCGGGTCCGTGAGCCGTTCCGGCTCGACGTCCTGCAGGACCGGGCTTGAGCCTCCACCGACCACCGCGAGGGTGACCGCGGCCACGACCACGGCCATCGTGACGAGCAAGAACCAGAACACGTGCATCTCCCGGGGAGCGGAATGGCTGTCCGGGTCAGATCGTGCCACGTGCCACCGACAGTGCGGGTTCTTCCTCCGGGACGGCCGCCGGCCGGCGCACCCGGCGCCGGGACGCCGTGTGATCGGCGAAGGGCCTAAGGTCGCAGGCGGACTACAGGAAGGAACCAGGAATGCGAAGCGGGGCGCTCAGGCTCGGGCGGCGGGAATTCGGGCCGCACGAACCGGTGATCATGGCCATCGTGAACCGGACTCCGGATTCCTTCTACGACCAGGGCGCCACGTTCCGCGACGAACCCGCGCTGTCCCGGGTCGAGCAGGCGGTCGCGGAGGGCGCCGCGATCATCGACATCGGCGGGGTGAAGGCCGGGCCCGGCGAGGAGGTCACCGCCGAGGAGGAGGCGCGCCGCACGGTCGGGTTCGTCGCCGAGGTGCGCCGCCGCCACCCCGACGTGGTGATCAGCGTGGACACCTGGCGGCACGACGTGGGCGAGGCGGTCTGCGAGGCCGGGGCCGACGTGCTGAACGACGCGTGGGGCGGTGTCGACCCGAAGCTGGCGGAGGTCGCCGCGCGCTACGGCGCGGGGCTGGTGTGCACCCACGCGGGCGGCGCCGAGCCCCGGACCCGGCCGCACCGGGTCGCGTACGACGACGTGATGGCGGACATCCTGGGGGTGACCGTGGGTCTCGCGGAGCGGGCCGTGGGGCTCGGGGTCAGGCCGGACGGGATCATGATCGACCCGGGCCACGACTTCGGGAAGAACACGCGGCACTCCCTCGAGGCGACGCGCCGACTGGACGAGATGACGGCCACGGGCTGGCCGGTGCTGGTCTCGCTGTCCAACAAGGACTTCGTCGGGGAGACGCTCGACAGGCCGGTGAAGGAGCGGGTGATCGGCACACTCGCGACGACGGCCGTGTCGGCGTGGCTGGGGGCGCGGGTGTACCGGGTGCACGAGGTCGCCGAGACGCGGCAGGTCCTGGACATGGTGGCGTCCATCGCGGGCCACCGGCCTCCGGCGGTCGCGCGGCGGGGGCTGGCGTAGCGGAGTCGGCCGGGCGCGGGCGGGGTTCCCGCCCTGCCCGCGTCCCCGCCCTGCCGGTCCGCGCGGATGACCCGCACACCGTGCCCGGAGGCACCCCGGTACGGGTGTGCCTCCGGGCGATGGGCCCGAAGGGCTGTCCCGTGATCCCCGGCGGGCGCGCGACGACAGCTACGGCGCCTCGCCGCATTGCCGGAACGCCCGAATACACCCCGTATGCGGACGTCCCTCCGCCCTGCGATGCACCGCATCAGACGCCGCGCGCTGATCCACCAGGGATCACGCGACAGCCCTCAGCGGCCCACTTCCTTCGTCACCAGCCTGACCGCCTCGTCCACGTCGTCCGTGATGTGGAACAGCATCAGGTCGCGTTCCGACGCCTTCCCGCCGGCGACGACCGTGTCCCGCAGCCAGTCGACGAGACCGCCCCAGTAGGCGGAGCCGAACAGGACGATCGGGAAGCGGGTCACCTTGCCGGTCTGGACCAGGGTCAGCGCCTCGAAGAGTTCGTCCAGCGTGCCGAGGCCCCCGGGCAGGACGACGAAGCCCTGGGCGTACTTCACGAACATCGTCTTGCGGACGAAGAAGTAGCGGAAGTTGACGCCGATGTCGACGTGCGGATTGAGCCCGGACTCGAACGGCAGCTCGATGCCGAGGCCGACGGAGACGCCCTTCGCGTCCCGCGCCCCCTTGTTCGCCGCTTCCATCGCGCCGGGGCCGCCGCCGGTGATGACCGCGAACCCGGCCTCGACCAGCGCCTTGCCGATCTGGACGCCCGCCTCGTAGTCCGGGCTGCCGGCCGGGGTGCGGGCGGAGCCGAAGACACTGATGGCGCTCGGGAGTTCGGCCAGCGCGCCGAAGCCTTCCACGAACTCGGACTGGATGCGCATGACCCGCCAGGGGTCGGTGTGCACCCATTCTGAGTCGCCCTCGGAGTCCAGCAGCCGCTGGTCGGTCGTGCCGGGCTGGACCTGCTCCCTGCGTCGCAGCACGGGACCCGTCCGCTGTTCCTCGGGCTTGACCGCACCCTCGGGAATCTGTGCGCCCTCGGGGATCCGTGCGTCCTCCGGGTTGCCCATGACCTGCTCCCTCCGCCGACCTGCGATGTGCGTGTGTCGCATCAGCGTAGATCGGCGGAGGTTACGCGCAGGGGAATGCCGTGGGTCAGGCGGTGAGCCAGGAGCGCAGGCGCTCCTCGCAGTGGGTGATCCGGTCGACGGACACGTGCTCGTCGCGCTTGTGCGCGAACAGCGCGTCGCCGGGGCCGTAATTGACCGCGGGCACACCGAGGGCGCCGAAGCGGGACACGTCCGTCCAGCCGAACTTGGGCTGGGCCGTTCCGCCGACCGCTTCCATGAAGGCCTTGGCGGCGGGGTGCGAGAGGCCGGGCATCGCCGCGCCGGAGTGGTCGTCGACGGTGAACTCCGCGACGCCGCAGTCCTCGAAGACCTCCCGCACGTGGGCCTCCGCCTGCTCGGGGGTGAGGTCCGGGGCGTACCGGTAGTTGACGACCACGGTGCAGGAGTCCGGGATGACGTTGGTGGCGACGCCGCCCTCGATGCCCACGGCGTTGAGCCCCTCGTGGTACTCGAGGCCGTCGATGACCGGGCGGCGCGGTTCGTACGCGGCGAGCCTGGCCAGCACCGGTGCGGCGGCGTGGATGGCGTTGGACCCCATCCAGCTGCGTGCGGAGTGGGCCCGCTCCCCCGCGAGGCGCAGGTGCACCCGGACGGTGCCCTGGCAGCCGCCCTCGACCTGCGCGTCGGAGGGTTCCAGGAGGACGGCGAAGTCCGCGTCGAGCCAGTCGGGGTGCGCCTCGGCCACGTGTCCGAGGCCGTTGAGGTGGGCGGCCACCTCTTCGTTGTCGTAGAAGATGAAGGTGAGGTCCCGGTTGGGTTCGGGGACCGTCGCCGCGATCCGCAGCTGGACGGCGACGCCGGACTTCATGTCGGAGGTCCCGCATCCCCACAGCACGCCGTCGGCGTCGAGCCTGGACGGCACGTTGTCCGCGATCGGCACGGTGTCGATGTGGCCGGCCAGGACGACACGCTCGCCCCGGCCGAGCCGCGTCCTCGCCACGACGTTGTTCCCGTGGCGGTCCACGGTCAGGTGCGGAAGGGTGCGCAGCGCCGCCTCGACGGCGTCGGCGAGGTCCTTCTCCTGCCCGCTGACCGACGGGAAGTCGACCAGCCGCGCGGTGAGCGCGGGGCCGTCGAGTGAAAGGTCGAGCGTGTGTCCATCCATGGCCACGAGCCTAAGGGAATCGGGTCTCGGCCCCGGTCGTACTCTCCAGTACGGTGGGCCCCGTGCCCACGACCGCAGCCTCGTCCCGCCGCCGCCGCAGCCGTCTCTACCGCGTCACGGCGGCCCTCGTCGTGTTCGTGGCCGTGGCCTGCTACATGGCCCTGCAGTACCTCTCCGGCAACCGGGGCTCGCCCCGTTGCACCGTCGGCCCTTCGGACGGCGGCGAGGGGCGCACCTACACGCTGAGCCCGGAGCAGGCCGCCAACGCCGCGACGGTCTCCGCCGTGGGCACCACGCGCGGCCTGCCGGAGCGTGCCGTGACCATCGCCCTGGCGACCGCGCTGCAGGAGTCCGCGCTGCGCAACATCGACCACGGCGACCGGGACTCCCTCGGGCTCTTCCAGCAGCGCCCCTCGCAGGGCTGGGGCACACCCGGGCAGATCATGGACCCCGTCTACTCGTCCGGGAAGTTCTACGACCACCTCGTCGACGTCCCGGGCTACTCGCGACTGCCCCTGACCGTGGCGGCCCAGCGGGTGCAGAAGAGCGGGTTCCCGCAGGCGTACGCGAAGCACGAGCCGGATGCCGCGCTGCTCTCCGCCGCGCTGACCGGCCGGGAGCCCGCCTCACTGACCTGCTCGTCCGCCGCGGCCACCGCCCCGGGGCCGGGTGACGCGGCCGAGGTGCGCGCCGATCTGGTGCGCGCCTTCGGCAGAAGCGTCCTGCCGCCCGCGCCCTCCTCCGCGGGCGCCGCCGCCGCGAGCACGGTCTCGGTGCCCGTACCCACCGAGGACGGCGGGGCCTCCCGGCGCGGCTGGGAGCTCGCCCACTGGGCGGTGGCGCGCGCCGGCACCCTGCGGATCGACCAGGTCTCGTACGCGGGGCGCGTCTGGACCGCGGACACGGGCTGGCGGACGGAACGTGAGGATTCGGGCTCCGAAAGCGTCCGGATGAGGCTCGTTCACTAGTACGCCCCGTCCTCCGTACGGGCAGTCCGGCCCCGCCCCGCCGCGGTCCGCCGACGCCTCCCCTCCCGCCTCTCCCGCAGGGGTGATCCCCTTGCGGCACAAGGGAAGTGACGCTTCATCAGGCTGCGGCCGAATACACCGTTCGCCCGGGTTCCTCCGTTGCGGATTATCTGACGCGTTGCGCAGTCTTTACCTCGGTGCCCCGCAACCTTCCCCGCCCCCGGACCTGTTGTTCAGTGCGTCCGATCACCGGACAGGCGGATCCCGCATCCGCCGGCAACCGTTGACGTACCGCCGAAGGAGCAACATGTCCCTCCCCCTGACCCGCCGGATCGCCCGTGCCGCACTCCTGATCGCCGCGGCGGCGCCCGTGGTCGGCGCGGCCGGCGCCGCGAGCGCCGCGGGGCTTCCGCAGACCCCCGCACTCGGTGGCCTGACCTCGCTCGACGGCGCGGGCCTGAGCAGCACGCTGGACTCCACCTCGAAGCAGGGTTCCGAGGTCGCGAACGACACCGGCGGCAAGGTGGTCGGCACGACCCTCCCCGCCGCGGGCAAGTCCCTGCAGCAGGCCGGCTCGGTGGCCGAGGGCGAGCTGTCGGGCGACACCCTGCCGACCGACAGCCTGCCGACCAAGGGCCTGCCGATCGGCTGATCAGCCGGTGTGCGCGCCGCACGGACGCGCGAAGGGGCCTCGGGAGTGCGCACTCCCGAGGCCCCTCGGCGTTCGTCCCGCCGTCAGGCCAGCCGTGCGACGGCCGCGTCCACGCGCTCGTCCGAGGCGGTCAGCGCCACCCGTACGAAGTGGTCGCCGGCCGGACCGTAGAAGTCGCCCGGCGCCACGAGGATGCCGAGCCCGGCGAGGTGCGCCACGGTGTCCCAGCACGGTTCGTCGCGGGTGGCCCACAGGTAGAGGCTGGCCTCGCTGTGCTCGATCCGGAAGCCGTGCGCCTCCAGCGCCGCCCGGAGCACGGCGCGCCGCCGGGCGTACCGCGCCCGCTGCTGTGCCACGTGCTCGTCGTCGCCGAGCGCGGCCACCGTCGCCGCCTGGACGGGCGCCGGGGTCATCATCCCGCCGTGCTTGCGGATCTGGAGCAGCTCGTGCAGGACGGCCGCGTCACCCGCGACGAAGGCCGCCCGGTATCCGGCGAGGTTGGAGCGCTTGGAGAGCGAGTGGACGGCGACGACGCCCTCGTACGTCCCGCCGCAGACGTCCGCGTGCAGCACGGACACGGGCTCGGCCTCCCAGCCGAGTTCCAGGTAGCACTCGTCGCTGAAGACCAGCACCCCGTGTTCCCGCGCCCAGGCCACGATCCGGATCAGCTCGTCCTTCGGCAGGACCCGGCCGGTGGGGTTGGAGGGGGAGTTGAGCCAGAGGAGCTTCAGCCCTTCGGGGTCCAGCTCCGTCGGGTCGTCGTAGACGACGGGCTCGGCGCCGCAGAGCCGCGCACCCACCTCGTACGTCGGGTAGGCGAGCCGCGGGTAGGCGACCCTGTCGCCCGGGCCGAGGCCCAGCTGGGTGGGGAGCCAGGCGACCAGTTCCTTGGAGCCGACGACCGGCAGCACGTTCTCGTGCGCCACGCCGGCCGCGCCCAGCCTGCGCTCCACCCAGCCGGTCAGCGCGTCCCGCAGCGCCTCGGTGCCCCACACCGTCGGATAGCCGGGGCTGTCCGACGCGGCCTTCAGCGCCGCCTGGATCAGCTCGGGTACCGGGTCGACGGGGGTGCCGACCGACAGGTCCACGATGCCGCCCGGGTGGGCGGCGGCCGTCGACTTGTACGGCGCGAGCCTGTCCCAGGGGAACACCGGGAGGCGGGAGGAGACGGGGGCTGCTGCGGACACGGAACTCTGCTTTCTCGTACGTGGCATTGCTGCCGGAAACACCTCGGTCCCGCACGGTGACGAGCCGTACGGGACCGGGCGGCGCTCGTGCGGCCGTCGCTACTGGTTCTGCGGGGGCAGCGCGGCGATGAACGCGTGGTCGCGCTCGATGAGGCCCAGCTTGGAGGCGCCACCCGGGGAGCCGAGGTCGTCGAAGAACTCGACGTTCGCCTTGTAGTAGTCCTTCCACTCCTCCGGGGTGTCGTCCTCGTAGAAGATGGCCTCGACCGGGCAGACCGGCTCACAGGCTCCGCAGTCGACGCACTCGTCCGGATGGATGTACAAGGACCTGGAGCCCTCGTAGATGCAGTCGACGGGGCACTCCTCGATGCAGGCCTTGTCCTTCACGTCGACACAAGGCTGCGCGATGACGTAGGTCACGCTGTCGTTCCTCCTCGGTAGGGCGTTGGCTCTCGCGCGGGAGCGCGGCGTCGTCGATGCCCGCCCCTAGTATCTCCGTTCCGGGGCACGATCCGAACAGGAGGGGCGTACAGAGCTGTGGAATTCACCATCGGCGGACAACTCGAGGTTCGCATGACACCCGCTGACGTGGGCAAACGCGTATCCGTGCGGCGCGTCGCCGAAGCACCCGCCGAGGGGGCCAGGTTCACCGATACGGTCGGAGTTCTCACATCCTGGGATGACGGCGTGCTGTCCGTCACGACGAAGCAGGGCCGGATTGTCCGCATTCCGGAATCCTCTCTGGTGGCGGGCAAGACCGTGCCCCCGGCCCCGGCACGCCGTCGCGGACCGGCCGCCTCCTTCGCGGAACTCGCCTCGGCCACCGCACGCGCCTGGCAGCCCGTGGAGAGCGAAGCGCTCGGCGGGTGGCTGCTGCGCGCCGCCGGCGGCTTCACGCGCCGCGCCAACTCCGCGCTCCCGCTGGGGGATCCGGGGCTCCCCGTCGGCGAGGCGCTGGAGCGCGTGAGGGCCTGGTACGCGGCCCGGGACCTGCCGGCGTACGTCCAGGCCTCCACGGGCGCCGAGGGCACGCAGGAGCGGCTGTGCGCGGATCTGGAGGACCACGGGTGGCGGCGCGAGGTGTCGGCCGAGGTCCGGATCGCGGCGCTGGCACCCCTGGGCGACCTGGACGCGGACGTCTCCGCCGTGCGGACGGCACGGGAGACGGACGCCGCGTGGCTCTCCCGCTACCAGCGTTTCGAGACCCCGGGGCCGCACGTGCTGGAGGTCCTGGGCAGCGGGCCCTCCGTGTGGTTCGCCTCCGTACCGGGCGAGGACGCCGACGGGGTCCCCGCCGCGATCGGCCGGTGCGTGGTGGACGGCCGCTGGGCCGGCTTCATGGCCGTCGAGGTGGGCCGGGAGTACCGGCGGCGCGGTCTGGCGACGGCCGTCATGGCGGCACTGGCGCGCGTGGCGCTCGACGAGGGCGCCTCGGCCGCGTGGCTGCAGGTGGAGGCGGACAATGAGGGGGCCCGTGCGCTGTACGACGGCATGGGCTTCGCGACCCACCACCTCTACCACCACTTCCGGCCCGCGTAGCGGGGACAGCAGCAGGGGTACGTGTGCACATGAACGCCCAGGATTCCGCCACCGCCGAGCGACGGCGACGGTTCGCCGAGGAGGCGCGCGCCGAGCGCCCGGACCTCGCGCTGCTGTGCCTGCTGCTGGGGGCGGAGGCGTATGCGGCACCCGGCCCCGCCGGGGAGGCCGATCCGTACGGCATCGACGCCGCGCAGATCGAGCTCGACCGGCTGGCCGGCCTCCTCCCCTACGGCGCCCGCGACGCCCGCGCCTGGGCGTCCTCGCTCGCGGAACTCCTCGGCGGGCGCTGCGGTTTCACGGGCTCGCCGCCGGACTACCAGCGGCTCGAGTCATCGCTGCTGCAACAGGTGCTGCGGCGCCGCAGGGGACTGCCCATCCTGCTCTCCGTGGTCTGGATCGAGGTCGCGCGGCGGGCCGGCGCCCCCGTGTACGGGGTGGCCCTCCCCGGACACTACGTCGTCGGTTTCGGCGACCCGGCGCAGCGCGTGCTGGCCGACCCCTTCGCCGGGGGCGTCCCGTTGAGCGGCGAGGACGCCGGACTGCTGGTGGCCGGTACGACGGGGGCGGCGCTGGAGCCGTCGATGCTCGTACCCGCGAGGCCGCTGGAGACGGTGCTGCGCATCCTGAACAACGTCAGGGCCTGGGCGTCGGCCCGCCCCGAGCGCACCGACGTGGCGCTGTGGGCGCTCGAACTCTCCCTGCTGCTGCCCTCGCACCCGGCCAGGCTCCGCTACGAACGGGCCCAGCTCCTCGTGCAGCGGGGCGAGTTCATGCGCGGAGCGGCCGAGATGGACGAGTACGCCGAGATCGTCGACGGTATCGAGCCGACGGCGGCCGAGGCCATCCGCCATCGCGCCCAGGCCGCCAGGGCGCTGCTGAACTAGGCCTTGCGACAGGCGGATCCGGGCTGTGGACGACACGGCACCGGCCTGTCGCGGCAGCGGGTGGATCCGCGCGCCGCGACAGGCCGGTCGGTGAGGGTGGTGTCCGCCATCCGGTCGGACACGGTCTCCCCGGGGCTGTCTCACACGGCCTCAGGCGACATCATCCGGTCACACGGGCGACAGGTCCCAGACGTCCGCCGCCCAGTCGGGCCGGTCCGTGATCGTCACTCGCCCGTGCAATCCGCCGCCTGTGAGATACAGGGGCTCGTCGCGATCATCGGGACCCGTGTGATTGCCCAGCAGGAATCCGTATTGCGCGGGTTCCAGACACCACAGGAAGCTGTCGGCGTTGGGCACGAACTCATGCATGGTGACGTGGTTGTTGTTGGCAGGTGTCCCCGCGTCGCCCGTCGACGTCATGTAGCGACCGTCGTTGGCCAGGTAGTAGCACTCGTCCTGACCGGTCCTGCCTGCCGGGATGGTGATGAACTGCTCCTCGGGCGCGTCGTCGTCCTCGTCGAGCACGACCGGGTATTCGTCGATGGCGTCGCTCCAGGCGTTGAGGATCCAGGGCGCCCCGTCCTTCGACCTCAGCAGTACCTCGTTGCGACTGCTCGTGGCCTCGGTGTCCCGCAGGAACCAGCGCTGGTTGGCCGCCTGGTCGACCTGGTTGTGGGCGAAGAGCGCGCCCCCCTTGAGGTCCGCCGTGAGGAACTGCCCGGTCTTGAAGTTCTCCAGGCTCCAGGTTCCGTCGCCCTCGTAGTTCGGCTTCCACAGCTGGTCGAGCGCCGGGGTCTTCCAGAGGACGATCTTGCCGTCGAGCTTTCCGCCCTCCTGTCCCAGGTACTGGTTGAAGTACTTCGGATCCTTGGAGAGCAGGTTGAAGTAGCCGGGATGTTCGGAGGACTCCTGGAGTCCGAACTTCAGGTTCGCACCCGGGTTCTTGTAGTCGAACTTCACGTCGCCGATCACGTTGCTGCCGGCGCTGGCGAACCCTGCCACATTGAGGGTGTGGGCGCTCATCACGATGACGTCGTTCCGCGGGAGTGCCGGCGTGCTGGACGGTGCGGGGGCACTGTCCGGCAGGTCCCTGAAGCGGGTGAAGACGGGGTAGTGGTCGGAGTCGTTGTAATCGGTCATCACGGCCGTCGCGTCGGGCTGGATCCCTCCCAGTTCCGCGATGCGGGGCGTGACCATGTAGTCGAGCGTCCGTGACGGATTGTGGTGTGTCGGAGCAGTGGATGCCACCGTGCCCAGCCATGGCATCCCCGCCGCGACCGCTCCGGCTCGCAGATCGCCGGGCTCGCGGTTGAAGTCGCCGCCCGCAGCCCAGGGCAGCGCCTGGTCGTCGGGGCCCAGACCGGACATCACGTCGGCGATGTTGCTCAGCAGGGCCGGAGCGTCGGCGCCACTGTTGTCCGCACTGGCGTGCACGGTGAAGTAGACGACGCCACCGATCCGGACGCCGAGCGCGGGCCGGCCGCCCTGTACACCCGGGCTGACGACGAACAGGTCCTCCGGGGCGATCCGTGTACGGCTGGCCACAGCGAGGTTGACGCGTCCGTACCCGCCGTCGGCGGTGTCATTGGTGTGCAGCCAGTAGATGTATCCGTTGGCCCGGCTCGGTGTGGGCTGGAAGCGGTATTCCCGGATCCGGGGCTGCGTGCCGTCGGGACGCGTGTAGTGGGTCTGGGCGTAGTCGCCCACCAGGGTGATCCGGGCAGCCGCGCCCGTCGGCGGCACACCGGCCTCCTGGAGGAGAACGACGTCGGCGCCGTTCGAACCGCCCTCCAGCAGGCTGCGCACGTCTCGGTACTTGTCCCAGGTACTGCCGTTCTTGGTGGTGGTCGCGCCCTGCATGTTCCAGGTGGCGACGTTCCTCGTCGTTCCGGCGCGGGGGTCGAGCTGGCCGTCGACCTTCGCCAGGAAGAGGGACGGCCGCTTGCCCAGATCGGCGGGAACCACTCCGTGGCCCTTGTAGTCCAGGGTTTCCCGGCCGGTCCAGTCGGGGATCGCCTGCCCGCCCTGGCTGAGGGACTCGAACTCGTCGGGCTCGTCGTTCTTGGAACCGAACTGGAACGCGGTGCCGGACTGCGCGCCGTACGGGGTGTACGGCTCGAACGCTCCGCCGGGGGTGGTCTGCTTGATCAGCGTGTTGTTGTAGAAGACGTTCTGCGGGCCGGAGGAACCGGACCACTTGACCGCCTTGGGCCCGGCCGCCCACCAGACGGGGTACCAGGTGCCCTCGTCGATCTCACCGCCCTCGCCGCCGCAGTTCGCCTGGCAGTTGGCCGAGCGGTGCTCGTACGGAACCCTGACGGTGTTCCCTTCGAACAGGTTGTCGTGCTCCCAGCCACCGTGGAGGTTCAGGTCGGAGTCGAGGTCGTTACGGAAGGCGACGTTCCCACTGGCCGACCACTGGAAGGTGAAGTGGCGCAGATTGCGGCTGAGGTTGTAGGCCCACAGGGAGTTCCACACACGGCTGCCGCGCAGGTAGCCGTTGCCTCCCTTGCCCTTGTTCCAGGCACCGTCGAAGCTGTTGCGCTCGATCTGCAGGTTGAGGGCGTTCTCCGTGACGATCGGGTGCGAGCCGGTCATGGTCGCCTTGAGCCCGCGGGCCCAGCTGTTGGCGGCCCACTTGTACACGATGCCGTGCATGGCGTACTCGGGGGCTATGTTGCCGTAGTTGTGGACTGCCTGCTCCGGGGTGAGCTGGTAGGTCCCACCGCCCAGTTTCGGCACGCCGTTCATGTCCTGGGTGAACGCGAAGTTCTCGAAGCCCACTCCCTCCACGACGTTCAGGGGAGTGACCTTGCTCGCATACGGCTTGTCGCCCAGTGCATCGGAGCCGTCCGAGGTGGAGTCCACCGGCAGGTCCCACTCCAGCGGACGGTCGAGCCTGATCGTTCTGGCACCGGCGTCGACGTCGAGAACCCTGAACATCTGCTGGCGCATGTGGAGGTCTTCCATCATGCCCTCGTCGCTGACGCCCTGTTGCTCGTAGAACTTGACGCTGTTGGCCGCGCCCACCCAGACGTAGCCGCCCGGTACGAACTTGGACATGGGGGCCGTCGAGATCAGCTGGACGGTCGTGCTGCCCTTGCGGGCGGAGTACGCCGTGTCCCCCGCCGCACCCGCGACCTTGACGCCCGACGCCCAGTGCTGGTTGACCGAGCCCTCGAAGATGTCCTTGCGGTTGGCCGCAGCGGCCGCCCAGTCGTCCTTGTACCGGTCGGCGACGTCCCGGGTCTGCACCCGGAACATCCCGCGGCCCGGCCACATCCAGCCGCCCGTGCCGATGTCGCTGCCGCTGCCGGCCTTCATGCTGTCCTGGTCCCAGCGCCCGTTGACCACCGTGTCGTAGCGGGTGTTGACGTCCGGCCGGAACACCAGCTTCGTGCCGCCGTCGCCGGAGCCCTGCCCGCGGACGACCAGGAAGCTCGCGTCCACGTAGATCTGACGGGAGAGGTCGATGCGTCCGGAGGGCAGGGTGATGAGCGAGAGCCGGTCGTAGCTGGCCGACGGCGAGCACTGGCTCTTGATGTCGTCGATGGCGCGCTGCAGGCCGGTCGTGTCATCGGCACCGTCGTCCGCGGTCACCTTGTACTCGGACGAGAGCCGTGCGGGGGTGATGAGGCAGGATGCGTCGCTGGTCATCTCGCCGTCGCCGGGAAGCGGGGAACCGCCCCGGTAGCCCGCTCGCGACCAGTCCGGCATGCCGGGGGGCGAGGTGGCCCGGTTGGCACCGGTGAGGTCCGGTCCTTCCGCACCCGGCCCCGAAGTCGCGGCGGGCGCCTTCGCCGGGGAGGCCATGGCCTGGCCCACCGCGAGCGACGGCAGGCCTAGGGACAGCAATAGGCCGGACACCAGTACGGCAACCGGTCTGAGGCTTCTCACGTGAGCTCATTTCTGCATCGATGCGTGTGGTGAGTGGGGAGGCCCGTGCTCGTCCGGTGGCCGTGGGCGACTCGCCTGCGGCGTGCCGGCCGCGTCCCGGACCTGCGGGCCGGGCACCCCCGGGAAATGCGCGACGGTCCCGACACCGGCTTCAGGCATCGATGTCGGGACCGTCGTGTTCGCGGGCGCCGGGACGGACCGGCGCCCGAGGTCACCGCTGCGCGGGACCGGAGCGAGTGCCCGTGCGCAGAGGTGGACAGGGCCGAGCGGGAGGGTGCGGCAGCGGACGGGTGGTCTCTACCGTGCCGGTACCGGCATCCCGCCGGGGCGTGGAATCACCACTGGGGGGCGGCAGGCGTGGGCAGGCCACGGAAGTCGGCAGCCTGCTTCCAGACCACTCCGCTGTAGCCGCCGCCACCACCGGTGATGACGTTGTAGACGAGCGGGCCGCTGCTCGTGGCGAGCGGGGCGCTGTTCGTCCAGCCGTAGCTCGCGTCCTTGGAGCTGCCCATGACGTCGCCGTGCCGGTTGATCTGGTAGTTGCCGACGGTTCCGTCGTAGTCCCGGAAGGTGATCACGCCGTAGCCGTTGTCGGTGAGGGCGACCGACGGCGAGTGCGTGGTGTACGGACCGACCTTCTTCGGGTTGGTCCAGGTGGACGTTCCGTACTGCTGCCGGGACATGTACATGTTGAAGTCGGTGCCCTCGAAGGCGAGGACGACCTGGTTCCAGGGAGCGGGGTCGTTGCCGTCGTCCACCTGCGCGGCCAGCGTGGGCGCGTCCTTGCTCCGGGCGTTGGGAACCGCGGCGGCGGGGTTGAACTTCCCGGTCGCGGCGTCGTAGTACATCGTCCAGATGTCGTCCGAGGACTGGCTGTTCCAGGCGAGCATGTAGGAGTTGTTGGGGAGCGCCGCCGCGGCCACGGGCTGGCTGGTGTTGGTGCGCGCGTTGTTGGTGATCTCCGTGGCGTTGGGCAGCGCCGCCGGCAACTGGTAGCTGGTGGTGAGCTGGATACGGTGCTGGTAGATGTGACCGTCCTTGCCCGTGTGGAAGATGCGGAAGTTGCCGCGGCCCCCGTCCTTGGTCCAGATCACCGTGGGAGCGGCGGACGACTGGGCGTGGTCGGGCGATCCGGCCGTGGCCGGCAGCTGGAGGGCGGGCCCGTTGTTGAGCGAGATCCAGAGGTTGTCGTTGTCCGCGGCGTGCCAGGCGTGAAGGACGTTGCTGAGCTCGTCCCGCGCCTCTCCCTCCGTGGTGCTGCTCTGGATCTGGCCGCCCGAGTACGTCACCGGCTGCCAGCCGGATCCGGCGCCCGGGAGGTCGGCGAAGGCCGGAACAGTCAGTCCGACCACGGCCGTTGCCGCCAGAACAGCCGGAACCGCCAGACGGAGTGTCTTCTTCTTGGGGGACACGCTTCTCTCCAATGTGTTCATGTTCGACCGCGCTCGACGCATCCGCCGTACGCGCATGCATGTCGGCGCCGGTCGCTCTCGACGTCGATCGCCCCCGGGACCCCCGCGTCCCGGCGACCAGGCAGCACGAAGCCCGCGCCCAGGTGCTTTTGGCCGGTTAAGGGCGCGGCGTTTGCAAGCACAAACCCTAATTACTGTTGATGAGTCAAGCAAATTGGATCATGTTGCCTGAATCACCCCATCTGCTCCGCGACAGGTGGACGGAGCAAGGCGGGAAAGTCCCGAACGGGTCCGAAGCCGTCCGGCCTGAAAGCGCATTGCCCGCGGTGACTTCTCGGGACCGACGTCGTCCCGCACGGCGGGAGCCCCGGTCGGTACGCGAGAGCCCGGGCCGGCGAACGGGCGACGCCCACGCGGAGTTCGCCGGCTCCAACGGGTCCCGCTGCTCGAAGTGGGGCGACGGATCGACGCCGCGTGTGCGGGCGAGCGCCGGAAGGACGGCCCATGGAAACCCGTCTCGCCGGCGTACCCGAACTGGAGCCGTACAGCTGGAACGACGGAAAGAAGTACGGAGGGCCGGCGGCACCCGTCGACGTGCACCGTCAGGCCGACGCTCGGTGAACCGGCCACCGGGCCGTGGCGGAGAAGGCTGGTTCCATCGATGAAGGCACCCTGCGTGCCGCACGGATCAGGAGGAACAGCCGGGAAGGAAGACCGCATGGCTCGGCGCTGCCCACCGGCCCCGGCCTGTCCTGCACCCTCCCCCTGCTGTCCCACGCAGAGCGATCCCGGGTGACGCGCACGGATGGACCCGCAGGAGGGAGCCGCCAGGACGCAGGGGCCCGGCCACGAGCCCCTCGACGGCGGGCAGGATGGTTTCGCGACCGGCCCCGGGGCTGCGCGGGGGCGTCAGCGGCAGGCCGTCAGCCGCGGGCGTAGGTGAGGAACGCCGCGCCGCTCTCCATGACGGTGTGGTCCGTGAGGCGCCAGACGCGCGGGTCGAACGCGGCCGTGCGGCCGAAGATCGGGATGCCGGAACCGATGGTCAGCGGGCCCAGTTTGACGATGAGCCGGTCGATCTCCGGGTAGAGCGCGCCGGCCAGTTCACCGCCGCCGATGAGCCAGAGGTCCTTGCCCTCCTCCTGCTTCAGCTCGCGCACCCGCGCCACCGGATCGCTCGCGACCAGTTCCACGGCCGGGTCGGGGCTCTCGGTCAGGGTGGTCGAGAACACCAGGTGCCGCAGGTGCGGGTAGGCGTCGGTGACTCCGGCCCGGAGGCCGACCTCGTACGTCCTGCGTCCTTCGAGGACGGTGTCGAAGTGCGTGCCCTCCGCGGTGACGCCGAGGGCCTGCCTGGCGGGTGCCGGCAGGGTCTCCGGGTACTCCTCGGCCAGGTGGCGGACGTAGTCGGCGGGGATCGGCCAGAAGCCGTCGGGCCCCGAGGGATCCGCGCCGTCCGGCCCCGCGATGAAGCCGTCGAGGGTGACGGCGATGTAGTACACGAGTTTGCGCACGGAAGGTTCCCCCTGGATCGGTTGCCGACTCGACCGGCCGACGAGCGCCTCAATGATCACCACGCTCCTGGTCCGGCGCAATACCGGGATACCGGGGGCGGGCACGACGGCGGCCGCCATCGGATGAACTCGCGGGCAGGGAGATCCCGGCACGAAGAAGCCCGACTGCCGCCCTTCCTGCGTCACTTGTTGCCGCCTCAGCAACGGCGGGGACGCGGATCACCCACGTCCGGAACGTCGACCGTCCCCTCGCAGGTGGTGTCCTTCCCGTAGGACCTCCGAGCCCCGGCCACAGGGCCCTCCGAGCCCTCGCCGCGGTACCCGAGTCCCCTCCCGTACACCCGGGAGGGGACTCGGCGGCGGCTGACGGCACCCGTACGGTGCCCCGGCAGTCAGAGCACGCAGAACTCGTGGCCTTCCGGATCGGCCATCATCACGTGGTCGGGGAGCCCCCGCAGTGCGTACTCCCGGAGTACGGTCCCGCCGGCCGCCTCCAGCTTCGCGACCGTCCCGGCGACCCGCGGCCACCGCGTCTCCCACGGGACCTCGCGTCCGCCACCGGCCCGCACATCGAGGTGCAGGCGGTTCTTCACCGTCTTCGGTTCGGGCACCTTCATGAAGGACAGGTCCGGCCCCGCGCCGTCCGGGTCGGACAGATACGCGCCGTCGTTCCACTCGTCCTCGGGGACGTCGTGGTGCGCGAACCACTCCTCCCAGCTCCCGAATCCGGCCGGCGGGGGCTTCTCCACGTAACCGAGCGCCAGCGCCCAGAACCTCGCGAGCGCGGCCGGGTCCGCGCAGTCGATCGTCACACTCCACTCGGTGGACACAGGTTCCTCCTCTTTCAGCGGTGCTCTTCGCGAGCCGGTACGGAGACGGTCCCGCACCGGCGCGTCCGGAGCCCCGTACGCGCCGCGTCCGGGGCCGGAACCACGGCCGCCCCCGCCCGCGGGTCCGGGCGGGGGCGGCCGGCGGGTGCGGCTCGCGGGATCAGCCCTCGCCGCTCAGGTCGATCGTGACGGTCCGCTCGGCCTTGGTCTTGCCGAGCAGCGCCCCCTGCATGGCGTGGGCGACGTCGTCCGGGCCGACCTGGTGCTTCGTACCGTCGGCCTTGGTGATCATCACGCCGTCGAAGACGCCGTCCAGCAGGGTGTCGATGGCCTTCTTGTCGTAGACCTCGACGAGCCGGCCGTCGACCGGCTTCATGGACAGGATCTGCGGCAGCGACCGGGCGGGCCCGAAGTCGATCTTCTTCGGGCCGGCGTTGATCGTCACCAGACCGGACATCGCGGGCTCCGCGAACTCCTTCATGGCCCGGTCCAGTTCGGCCTGGCCGATGGTCGGCTCGGTCGCGGCGACGGGCAGTTCGACGACGGCCGCCTTGCCGGTCTGGACCTGGGCGCGGTAGGCGTCGCGCACCGAGACCATCGAACGGTTGACGTCGAGCGACTTGCCCGCCTTGCCGGGCACGGCGACGGCCTTGTTCGGCTCGAACCTGATCGTGCCGTCGTTGGCCGAACCGGAGACGCCCGCCAGGTCGGTGAGCGCGACCCCGAGCTTCTCCTCGTCGACCGGGATCACCGGGTCGGCGGGGCGTGCCCCGCCGAACAGGGAGCCGATCACGGAGACCGGGTTGTAGTCGCTGCCCGCGGCGCCGCGGACGGTCTCCTGGCTGTCCAGGGTGAGACCGGCCTTGTCCGGGGCGAGCTCCTCCTCCTTGCCGTCCACGGACAGCCTGAGAGGCGCCTGGGCGCGCTTGCCGAAGGCGGCGTCGAGCTTGGTGACCGCCTCCTCCTTGGTGCCGCCGCCGATGTCGACGCCGAGCACCGTGGTGCCCTTGGGCACCTCGGAGTGGTTCATCAGCAGCCCGGCACCGTAGGCCACGCCGAGCAGCACGACGACGGCCGCACCGAGGAGGACCGGCTTGGAGCGGCCCTTCTTCGCGGGCGGCGCGGGCTTCGGGGCGGGCCGGGGCGCGGGCACGTGGGCGCCCGGGTCCGCCGGTCCGCGGCCCTGGCCGTCGGACGGCCGGACCGCACCGGGACCGCCGGGGAAGGCAGGGCGGGACCCCGACGGGATGACGGGGATCCCGCTGGTGAGCGTGTCACCCGACACGTTGCCGCCGGGGACCTGGCCGAGGCCGGGCACCGGGGTCTGGGGGGTGAGGATCGCGGTGTCGTCGGACATCCGCGGCGGCACCGCACCGGGACCCCCGGGACCGCCGGGACCACCGGGACCGCCGGGACGGCCGCCGGACGGGCCGCCCGGGCCCGCCGGACCGCCCGGGAAGTTGTCGAGGTTCGGCGTCAGGGAGGAACTCCCCGTGACCGGGCCGGTGGTGGGACCGGACGGGCCGGGGCCGCCCGGCTGCCGTGCACCGGGGCCGGGCGTGGTCAGCGGGCCGCCGGGACCGCCCGCGCCGATCCCGTCGAGGCCGCTGCCGCCCTGCCGTGCGCCCGGCTGCTGTGGACCGTCCGAGAAGTACGGCGAGTCCACGCGGGGCGGCGTCGGCGCGGGGCCGGGGCCCCGGCCCGCGCCCGAGGGATCCCCGGAGGCGGGGCCCGTGGAGCCCGCTCCGGGCGGTCCCGGTTGCGTGGCCGGCGCGGAACCCTGGGGCGGGGCCGGAGCCTTGCGCGGTGCGAACCAGTCGCTGCCGCTCTTCTCCCGCGCCGGCTTCTCGGCGGGGGCCTCGGCGGCCGGGGCGCCGTCACCGGCCGCGGCACCGGGCACCGACGTGCCGGGGGACGGCGCGGAGGCGCCGGGCTTGGGCGTGCTGCCGGTCCGCTCGCCGGCCGGACGTCCGCCGGAGGCGTCCGTCTCGCTCATCGGCGTACGCATCACGACAGGCGGGATCGGACGCGAGCCGGGGATGTTGATCCGGATGCGCGTCGTCAGCGTCGTCTCTGTTCTGGGCTCCTCGGGCTGAGGCGGATCCGCAGGCTCCGGAGTGCCGTCCGGCCCGTCCTGTGACGGGTGCAGCGACGGATACTGGCGTGATCCGTACGGCGGCGTACCCGACGGGTACGCGGCTCCGCCGCGCCCCTGGGGGCCGGAGGACGAACTGTCAGTTTCACGACTCAAAGCAGGTTCTCCCGATTGGCTCCGCCGCCCGTACTTCCCCCATGTCGCAGGCCAGGGGACGGCTCGGCGCGCGCACCACCATACTGGCCGCCACCGTAAGACTCTCCGCGCGCGGGGGAATCAAGGATGCACCCATCACCCGGCGGGGGAGCAATCCGGAGGCGGACATACCACATCATGTGCCAGGTCGGCCGGTGTCGTTGGCCTGAAATGGGAGCCGCGACATCGTGGCACACATCACAGCGACCGCCATTCCGCCGAGCAGGAAGAGCGCCAGGCCGATCTCCTCGCCGAAGACGTAGTCGCCTTCGGGGCGCCCGCCCAGCAGCAGGACGACGCAGACGAACCAGCCCACCGCAGGCACCAGGGCGCCGAGCTGTGTCCCGGTCAGCACCCGGCCGCCGTAGAACAGTCCGGCCGAGGCGGCGAGGGCGAGCAGCAACCCGCCCGGGAACAGGGCCGCCTGGACGAGCGTGCCCGCGAGTCCGACGGCGGCGCCCAGGACCACCAGGCCCACGTACACGGGGATCCGCGCCGGGTTCGGCGGCGCGGCCATACCGGTGGGCGCCGGGCTCCTCGGCGGGGCGTTGGTGCGCGGCGACTCGGACGAGGCGCGCGGCCTCTGCCGGCTGCTCATGACCGTGCTCCCGGTGCGTGGGCCGCGTCGTCCGGCACGCCCGCGAAGAGGTCGTGCTCCCTGCCACCGTCGGCTCCGCCCGGCACTCCCCGCACCAACTGGTAGTACTCGGTCGTGAAGAGGGGCTGCCCGAGGTCGTTCGACAGCGCGAAGAACGGTCCGTCCACGGCGATCTGCGTGGCGTGCGCCCGCATGGCCGCGGTCTTCGCCGCGGCGTACGCCGAGCCGTCGATCTCCGTCGTGATCTCCGCGTCGTCCACGACACCGGGTACGTCGTCGATCGCGGCGATCCCCGGGAAGGCGTCCGGCCGCGTCTCGCGCAGCCGGGCGAACAGTTCCTCGGCCACCCCCCGCGGCACCCTGTTCCAGTAGATCTTGGCGATGGTGTGCGGGGCGCCGGAACCGGCGTCGTACCCGGGATCGGCGGCCAGCTCGGCCGCCCGCATCGCGACGCGGTGCGCCTGGACGTGGTCGGGGTGGCCGTAGCCGCCGTCGGGGTCGTACGTGACGAGGACCTGGGGGCGCAGGGTGCGGATCACTCCGACGAGGGGGCCGGCCGCCTCGTCGGGGTCTGCGGCCCAGAAGGCGCCGGGCCGGTGGTTCTGCTCGGTGCCCATCATCCCGGAGTCGCGGTACCGGCCGGGGCCGCCCAGGAAGCGGTGGTCGGTGACGCCGAGCTCCCGCATCGCGGCGGCGAGTTCGCCGGTGCGGTGGGCGCCCAGGCCGCCGTCACGGTCCGAGGCCAGGTGCGCGAGGTCCGGCGGGATGACCTCGCCCTCCTCGCCGAGGGTGCAGGTCACCAGGGCGACGTGGGCGCCCTCGGCGGCGTACCTGGCCATGGTGGCGCCGTTGTTGATCGACTCGTCGTCGGGGTGCGCGTGCACCAGGAGCAGACGGCGGCGGGGAAGGTCCTTCATGGGACCACCCTACGAGCCGCCGGCCCCCCGGGCCGCACACCCCACGGGTTCCGGGGCGCACCGCGCACCGGTCAGAACTTGATGCCCCCGATCATCCCTGCCACGTTCGACGTCACCTCCGAGATGGTCGGTGCGATCGACGAGCTCGCCAGGTAGAACCCGAGCAACATGCAGACCACCGCGTGTCCGCCCTTGAGTCCGGATTTCCGGATCAGCAGGAAGACGACGATCGCCAGCAGCACCACCGCCGAAATCGAGAGTGCCACGGCGGTTCACCTCCATCAGTACGGTCGGGACGGGCAGCACACATGGAGCCAGCAGGTTCATACCCACCGAGCGCTACGGATCATAACTATCCGTGCCGACGCATTGATCGGGGCACAGCAGCACGAGGGGCGCACGGACCGCCCCCCGAGGGCTAGGTTCGGGGCCATGACCTCGCAGAAGCTGTCTTTTCCCCGCCAGCACGCCCGGACCCAGAGGTTCACTCTCGGCGCACCGCGGGCGTTCACCGTCTCACCGGATGGGACGCGGGTGATGTTCCTCAGGTCGGCCTCCGGCACCGACCGTGCGAACCGGCTCATGGTGCTGGACACGGGGACGGGTGAGGAGCGGGTCGCCGCCGACCCCTCCGCCCTGCTCGGCGGTTCGGCGGAGAAGCTGTCGCCGCAGGAGCGGGCACGCCGCGAGCGGACCAGGGAGGGCTCGGCCGGCATCGTGGGCTACGCCGTCGACGACGCGGCGGAGTTGGCCGCCTTCACGCTCTCCGGGAGGGCGTACGTCGCGGAGTTGAGGGCGGGCACCGCGCGCGCCCTGCCGGTACCGGGCCCGGTGATCGACCCGCGGCCCTCCCCCGACGGCCGGCACGTCGCCTACGTGGTCCGGGGCGCGTTGCGCGTGGTCGGCGCACAGGGCGAGAGCGACCGCGTGCTCGCCGAGCCGGAGGACGCGCACACCTCGTACGGTCTCGCGGAGTTCGTCGCGGCCGAGGAGATGAGCCGCTACCGGGGTTTCTGGTGGTCGCCGGACTCGGACCGCCTGCTGGTCGCCCGGGTCGACGACAGCGCCGTCCAGCGGTGGTGGATCGCCGATCCGGCGCACCCCGGCAGCAGGCCCGCCGAGGTGGGTTATCCGGCGGCCGGGACGGCCAACGCGGAGGTGACGCTGTTCGTGACGGACCTTGAGGGGAACCGTACGGAGGTCGTGTGGGACCGCTCGCGCTTCCCCTACCTGGCCCGCGTGCACTGGTCGTCGAACGGGGCGCCGCTGCTCCTCGTGCAGGCGCGCGACCAGCGCAGCCAGCTCCATCTCGCCGTCGACCCGGAGAGCGGCGCCACGCGCACGGTGCACGTCGACGAGGACGACATCTGGCTTGATCTTTTCGCCGGGGTGCCCGCCTGGGCCCCGGACGGGCGCCTGGTGAGGATCGCCGACGAGGCCGGCGCCCGGGTGCTCGCGGTCGGCGACAGACTGCTGACCGGGGACCGGCTGCACATCCAGGCGGTGCTGGACATCGGGGAGTCGGACATCCTGGTGCAGGCGACGGCCGGGGAGGGCGCTGCGGACCCGGAGACCGGGCAGAGCCACGTGTACCGGGTCAACGAGCTGGGCGTCGAGCGGGTCAGCGAGGGCGCCGGGGTGCACTCCGCGGTGCGCTCGGGCAGGATCACGGTGCTGGTGTCCGCCTCGCTGGAGCACCCCGGTACGGCGGTACGGGTACTGGGGGACGGCAGGCGGATCGCCACCGTCGCGAACCTCGCCCAGGAGCCGGTCCTCTCGGCCCGGGTGCACCTGACGGAGGGGGGCGCACGACGTATCCCGTGCGCCGTGCTGCTCCCCTCCGGCTACACGGATTCCGACGGTCCGCTTCCGGTGCTGATGGATCCGTACGGCGGCCCTCACGGGCGGCGGGTCGTCGCCGCCCACAACCCGCACCTCACGTCCCAGTGGTTCGCCGACCAGGGATTCGCCGTGGTCGTCGCGGACGGCCGGGGCGCGCCGGGACGTTCGCCCGGCTGGGAGAAGGCCGTCAGGGACGACTTCACCCTCACCCTCGACGACCAGGTCGAGGCGCTGCACGCGCTGGCGGAGCGGTTCCCGCTGGACCTCTCGAAGGTCGCCGTGCGCGGCTGGTCGTTCGGCGGCTACCTCTCCGCGCTCGCGGTCCTGCGCCGCCCGGACGTGTTCCACGCGGCCGTCGTCGGGGCCCCGGTGGCGGACTGGCGGCTGTACGACACGCACTACACCGAGCGCTGCCTCGGCGACCCGGCGGCGCAGCCGGAGGTCTACGCCCGCAGTTCGCTGGTGACCGACGAGGGGCTCTCCGAGCCGGCCGGCCCCGCACGGCCGATGATGATCGTGCACGGGCTCGCGGACGACAACGTGGTGGTCGCCCACGCCCTGCGGCTCTCCTCCGCACTGCTCTCGGCAGGCCGTCCGCACGAGGTGCTGCCGCTGAGCGGGGTGACGCACATGACGCCGCAGGAACAGGTGGCCGAGAACCTGCTTCTGCTCCAGGTGGACTTCCTCAGGCGTTCGCTGGGGCTGCCCCGGGCGTAGGGGGCTGTCGCCGGGGGCACTTCACCAGGCCGGCGGCGGCGACGCGGGCGGCGGCGGGTTCGCGCCACCGCCGCCCGGCGGGTAGCCGTACCCGGGCGTCCCTCCCTGCGGGTAGCCGTATCCGGGCGTCCCTCCCTGCGGATAGCCGTAACCGGGAGCCCCGCCCCGCGGATAGCCGTACCCGGGTGTTCCGGCGGGCGGGTGGCCGTAGCCGCCGTAGCCCTGGTTCCGGCCGTCGGCGTCCTGTGGGCCCCGGCGCACGAGGACCAGCAGGGCCGCCGCCCCGGTGAGGAGCAGCAGGACCGAGGTGAGCACGATGAGCTGCTGCTCGGCCCCGAGGTCGCCGAAACGGTCCGTCATTCCGTGGTGGAAGGCCCGGGCGGTCCCGGTGGCACCCGACACCAGGAGGAACGCCCCGAGGATCATGCCCAGGGGCCGGGCGTGGACGGCACGGAAGAGCGCGGTCCACGCCACCACGAGGCACAGCACCGCGAGCACCACGCTGCTCCAGCCGGGCGGGGCGGCGGTCAGCCCGGTCCGGATGACGCGCCCGCCGATGAACCAGTCGGGATAGAGCGCGGAGGGCAGCGTGACGAACTGGCGCACCTCCCAGGCGATCAGGACCGCCCCCGAGATGCCGAGCGCCAGGAACGCGGTCACGCCGGCGCCCTGGCCCGGCCCGGTGGGCAGCGGTTCGCAGGCGTCCGCGGGCTGCCTGCGGCCGGCCGCACCGGTGACGATCAGCGCGAGGCCCGCGGCGAGGGCGACGAAGGTCCCGATGAGGGCGCGGGTGCGCAGTTCGTCGCCGTACCGCTGGTCCATCCAGGATGCGCCGATGATCCAGACACCGGGGAGGCGGAGTACGAAGGTGACGATGCCGGTGGTGACGAGGGTGGTGGCCGCCACGGACGAGCGCAGCGCGGCGATCAGCGCGACGACGTAGACGAGGAACAGCACCGGATCGGCCTGCAGGGTGGCGGGCAGCCCCTCCGGCCGCGCGTCGGTGTAACCCGCCCAGTACCGCAGCAGGTCCAGCGGCTCCCCCACGACCCGGAGGTCCCGCACGATCCAGCCGCCGACCACGGCCGCGAGCACGGCCAGCAGCACGGCCCCGGTGATTCTGGCTCCCCGCGTGAGTATCACCCCGCGATACTCCTCCGCCGTCCGCGGGCGGACAAGGGGGCCTGTGGGGCGGGGCGGACACGGGTAACCGGCCGGGACGCCACGAGGGGCGCCCCGGCCGGTTCACGGCACCCGCACGGCCGTACGTCGTCCATGGTGGAGCGTCCGTATATCGGAGCGGCGACGGTCAAGTTGCCTGTGTGTTAACGCAGGTGAGGGCCTTTCACCGCTCCCGCTCATCCCGGGGACCGGGCTCCCCGGGCGCTCCGGGCTCCGCGGACCCCCCGGGCTCCCCCGGCTCCTGGGGGGCTGCGGAGGCAGCCGTTCCCGCGTCCCCCTGGTCGCCCTTGTCCAGGGACGGCGGCGCGTCCGCGGGCTCCGGCGTCCGGAGGAGACCTTCCGTCGGCACGACCTGCTTCTCCTCGGCGAAGTGACAGGCCGAGTCGTGCCGCGCCGGCGTGTCCGTGTCCCGGAACACCGCCGGCACCGCCAGCAGCGGCACCTCCAGCTCGCACCGCTCCTGCGCCTTCCAGCACCGGGTACGGAAGCGGCAGCCGGACGGGATGTTCGCCGGGGACGGCACGTCGCCGTGGAGGATGATCCGCTCGCGGTGGGCGCGCGCGGTCGGATCGGGCACCGGCACGGCGGAGAGCAGCGCCTGGGTGTAGGGGTGCGTGGGGTGGTCGTAGATCTCCGAGTCGGTGCCGACCTCGACGATGCGCCCGAGGTACATGACGCCGACCCGGTCCGAGATGTGCCGGACGATCGACAGGTCGTGCGCGATGAAGATGAAGCTCAGACTGAATTCGGCCTGGAGCCGGTCCAGCAGGTTCACGACCTGGGCCTGCACGGAGACGTCGAGCGCGGAGACCGGTTCGTCCGCCACGATGATCTCGGGGTTGAGGGCGAGGCCGCGGGCGATGCCGATGCGCTGGCGCTGGCCGCCGGAGAACTGGTGCGGATAGCGGTTGATGTACTCCGGGTTCAGCCCCACGACGTCCAGCAGGTCCTGCACCTTCTGCCGGCGGCTCCCCTTGGGCGCGACCTCGGGGTGGATCTCGTACGGTTCGCCGATGATGTCGCCGACCGTCATGCGCGGGTTCAGCGAGGTGTACGGGTCCTGGAACACCATCTGGATGTTGCGGCGCACCGCCCTCAGGGCGCGGCCGGACAGCTTGGTGACGTCGTCGCCCTTGTAGCGGATGACACCGCCGGTCGGCGGCTCCAGGTGCACGAGCATCTTGGCGACGGTCGACTTGCCGCAGCCGGACTCCCCCACGATGCCGAGCGTCTCGCCGGCCGCCAGGTCGAAGTCCACGCCGTCGACGGCCTTGACCGCGCCGATCTGCTTCTGGAAGAGGATGCCCCGGGTCAGCGGAAAGTGCTTGACCAGGCCGCGTACCTCCAGGATCGGGTCGCCCTCGGCGTACGGCCTCCCCCGGTCGGCGTCCCGAGCCCCGGACAGCAGTGTGGAGCCTCCCGCGGATCCCCCGCGCCCCGTGTCCTCAGCGTGCATCGAGCGTCTCCTTCCAGAAGTGGCAGGCGCTCCGGCGTTCCTCGTCGACGGTGTAGAGCGGCGGGACGTCCGTGCGGCACACGGCCTGGGCCATCGGGCAGCGCGGGTGGAAGGCGCAGCCGGACGGGATGCGCAGGAGGTTCGGCGGCAGTCCCTTGATCGCGTAGAGCTCCTGGCCCTTCTGGTCCAGCCGCGGGATCGAGCGGAGGAGGCCCTTGGTGTACGGGTGGGCCGGGGCCTTGTAGATCTCGTGGACCGGGGACGTCTCGACGATCCGGCCGGCGTACATCACCGCGATCTTGTCCGCGACGTCGGCGACCACGCCCAGGTCGTGGGTGATGAGGATGAGCCCCATGTTGAGTTCGCGCTGGAGTTCCGCGAGGAGGTCCATCACCTGCGCCTGGACGGTCACGTCGAGTGCGGTGGTCGGTTCGTCGGCGATGATCAGGGAGGGCTCCAGCGCCATCGCCATGGCGATCATGATGCGCTGGCGCATACCGCCGGAGAACTGGTGCGGGAAGTCGCCGACCCGCTGCCTGGCCGCCGGGATGCGCACCCGGTCCATGAGCTCGATGGCCTTGGCCTTGGCATCGCCCCGGGACATCCCGCGGTGCACGACGAACATCTCGCCGAGCTGCTGCCCGACGCTGAGCACCGGGTTCAGCGAGGAGAGCGCGTCCTGGAAGATCATGGCCATCTCCTGGCCGCGGATCCGGCGCCGTTCCTCCTTCTTGAGCTTCAGCAGGTCGCGGTCCTTGAAGAGGATCTCTCCCCCGCTGATCTTCCCGGGCGGCATGTCGAGGATGCCCATGACCGCCTGGGCGGTGACCGACTTCCCGGACCCCGACTCGCCCAGCACCGCGAGCGTCTCGCCCTCGGCCACGGAGTAGTTGACCCCGTTGACGGCCTTGGCCACCCCGTCCCGGGTGTGGAACTCCACGTGCAGATCGCGCACTTCGAGCAACATGGCAGCGGGCTCCTCAGCGCAGCTTGGGGTCGAGGGCGTCGCGCACCGCGTCGCCGAGCATGATGAACGCGAGCACCGTGATCGCCAGCGCTCCGGCGGGCCACAGCAGCATGTGCGGTGCGTTGCGGATGTACTGGGACGCGGCGGAGATGTCGATGCCCCAGGAGACGGCGGGCGGCTTCAGGCCGACACCGAGGTACGAGAGCGTCGCCTCCAGCGAGATGTACGTCCCGAGGGCGATGGTCGCGACGACGATGACGGGGGCGACGGCGTTGGGCGTGATGTGGCGCAGGAGCATCCGGGAGTTGGAGGCGCCCAGTGCCCGTGCCGCCTGGACGTAGTCGTTCTGTTTCGCGGTGATGACCGAGCCGCGTGCGATGCGCGCGATCTGGGGCCAGCCCAGCAGGATGATGAAGCCGACCACCGGCCACACCGTGGAGCTGGTCACCACGGAGAGGAAGACCAGGCCGCCGAGGATCACCGGGATGCCGAAGAAGATGTCGGTGAGGCGGGAGAGGAGCGCGTCCCACGTGCCTCCGAAGAAGCCGGCCAGGCCGCCCAGGATGCCGCCCAGCAGCGAGACGCCGATGGTGGAGCAGACACCGACGGTGACCGAGGTGCGGGCGCCGTAGACGGTGCGCGTGTAGACGTCGCAGCCCTGACCGTCGAAGCCGAAGGGGTGGCCGGGCTGGGACCCTTCCTGAGCCTTGCTCAGGTCGCAGTCGAGCGGGTCCAGGTCGGTGATCGCCCAGGGCCAGATCGAGATGACCACCAGGAAGAGGATGATCAGTGAGGAGATGATGAAGACCGGGTTGCGGCGCAGGTCGCGCCAGGCGTCGGACCACAGGCTGCGCGGCTTCTCGGCGGGCCCGTTGTCGTCGGGACCTCCGGGGCTCCTCTCCAGCGTGGTGCCCTCGTCCATGGCGAGGTCCATCGCCCCGCCCGCGCCGGCCCCCGAGATCGCCCTGTCCCCGGAGATCGGCCCCTCCCCCGACGTGTCCTCCCACGGCTTCTGCTCAGGCATAGCGGATCCTCGGGTCGAGTACGGCGTACAGGAGGTCGACGATCAGGTTGGCCGCCAGGAAGACCAGGACAAGGACGGTGACGAATCCGACGACGGTCTGGGAGCTCTGGCGCAGGATGCCCTGGTAGAGCTGGTAGCCGACCCCGTGGATGTTGAAGATGCGCTCGGTGACGATCGCGCCGCCCATGAGGGCGCCCACGTCGGTGCCGATGAAGGTGACGACCGGGATGAGCGAGTTGCGCAGCAGGTGCCGCACGATCACCCGCCGGCGCGGCAGTCCCTTGGCCACCGCGGTGCGGACGTAGTCGGCGCGGGCGTTCTCGGCGATCGACGTCCTGGTGAGCCGGGTGACGTAGGCGAGGGAGACGGAGGCCAGCACGAGACCGGGCACGATCAGTTCGTCGATCGGCGCCTCGGGCGAGACGGACGGCTTGATGATGCCCCACTCCACACCGAGGAGGAGCTGGAGCAGCAGGCCGGTGACGAACGTCGGTACGGCGATGACGACCAGCGTCAGGATCAGCACCCCGGTGTCGATGGGCCGCCCGCGGCGCAGCCCGGTGACGACGCCGAGGCTGATGCCGATGACGATCTCGAAGACGATCGCGACGACGGTGAGCTTGATGGTGACGGGGAAGGCCTCGCCCATCAGGTCGATGACCTTGTCCCCGTTGAAGGCGGTGCCGAAGTCGCCGGTGAAGATGTTGCCCAGGTAGGTCAGGTACTGCTGCCAGGCGGGCTTGTCGAGGCCGAACTCGGAGGCCAGCCGGGCGGCGGTGGCGGGGTCGCAGCGACGCTCTCCGCAGAGGCCCGCGATGGGGTCACCCAGCACGTTCACCATGAAGAAGATCAACAACGTGGTGCCGAAGAAGACCGGGATCATCTGCAGCAGCCGCCGGATCACATAACGTCCCATGAGGGGCTCCGGGGGTCGGGGTGAACGGTCGGGGCGAGGGGCCGGGAGGCCGGTGCGCGGGCGCCCGGCCTCCCCGTCTCAGCGGGTCACTTGACCTTGATCTCGTTGTACACGGGGACGCTGAAGACGTTCAGTGCGACGTTCTCGACACTGTCCGAGTAGCCGGCGCTGCCGTTCTGGTACCAGAGCGGGATGACGGGCATCTGCTCGGCGAGGATCTTCTCGGCGTCCTGGAAGGTGCTGACGGCCTTGGCCTTGTCCGTCTCCGCGTTGGCCTTGTTCACCAGTCCGTCGAACTCGTCGTTGCTCCACTTGCCGTCGTTCGACGGGGCGTTGGTGTAGTACAGCGGCTGGAGGAAGTTCTGGATCAGCGGGTAGTCCATCTGCCAGCCCGCGCGCCAGGCTCCGGTCAGCTTCTGGGTGGACACCTGGCTGCGGAAGTCGGCGAAGGTGCCGATGGGGTCGCCGACGCACGCCTTGTTGTTGCCCAGGGCGTTGTTGATGCTGTTGCAGACGGCGTCGACCCACTCCTTGTGGGAGCCGGTGTCGGCGTTGTACGAGATCTTGAGCTGGCCGCCGGGGATGCCTCCGCCCTCTTCGATCAGCTTCTTCGCCCCGGCCTTGTCGTAGTCGCAGGACGGTCCGCAGAGCCCTTCCTTGAAGCCGCCCTCCTCGCCGAGGACCGGGGAGGTCCAGTCCGAGGCGGGGGTGCGGGTCTTCTGGAAGATCTGGTCGGTGATCTGGTCCCGGTTGATCGCCATCGACAGGCCCTGGCGGACCTTCACGGCGCCGGGGGTGTCCCAGGCCTTCTCGTAGAACGGGAAGGAGAGCGTCTGGATGAGGCCGGCCGGGGTGTTGATGTACCGGTCGCCGAGGTCCGCCTGGACGTTCTTGAGCTGCGAGGCGGGCACGTCGTCGACCAGGTCGAGGTTGCCGGCCGTGAGGTCGGTGTAGGCGGTGTTGTTGTCGGTGTAGACCTTGAGGTCGATCCCGCCGTTCTGCGCCTTGTCCGTGCCGGGGTAGTCGTCCCACCGGCGCAGGTTCATCGACGAGCCCTTGGAGTACGACTCGATGGTGTACGGGCCGTTGCCGATGGGCTTGGAGAGCCACGCGTCGTGGTCCGAGTAGAAGGCCTTGGGCAGCGGCACGAAGGCCGCGTAGCCGAGGGTGTCGGGCCACAGCGAGAACTTCTGCGACAGCTTGACCGTGAAGGTCGTCGGGTTGACGACCTTCAGGCCGGAGAGCTTGTCCACGCTCGCCGAGCCGGACTCGGGGTGGACCTTGTCGTAACCGTCGATGTACTGGAAGAAGTAGGCGTTCTTCTGGTTGTTCTTCAGGGCGGCGCCGTAGTTCCAGGCGTCCACGAAGGACTGTGCGGTGACCTTCTCGCCGTTGCTGAAGGTCCAGTTGTCCTTGATCGTGATCGTGAAGTTCTGCGAGTCCGACGAGTCGATCTTCTCGGCGATCTCGTTCTTCGCCTGACCGGTCTTGGAGTCGTAGCGCACGAGCCCCCGGAAGACCATGTCGAGGACCTTGCCGCCCTGCACCTCGTTGGTGTTCGCGGGCTCCAGCGGGTTCTGCGGGTCGCCCCAGGAGGAGCTCACGATCCCGTCGGCGCCACCACCGCCACCGCCGCCACCGCTGTCCCCGCCGCCGCACGCCGTGGCCGTCAGGGCGACGGCGACCGCACCGACGGCCCACCTGGCTCGTGTGGCTCCGCGCATGGAGTGCCTCCTAGGTGTCCATTGAGTAGCTCAATGCCCCATATCACCCCATATGACAGCCCGTCGCATGTTCATGTCCTCCGTACGTGGCTGCCGGAACGCGAGGACGCCCGGCCCCCTCGCGGGGGCCGGGCGTCCTCGTTCGTGCGGACCGGGGGGACTACGCCGCGTGGACGACGTCCTTCTCCTCGGCGAAGTGGCACGCCGACTCGTGCGCGGCGGGCGTCTGGGAGGCCTTGAAGCGCTCGGGGATCGCCAGCAGCGGCACCTCGGTGGCGCACTTGTCCTGGGCCTTCCAGCACCGCGTACGGAAGCGGCAGCCCGACGGCGGGTTCGCCGGCGACGGGACGTCACCGGAGAGGATGATCCGCTCGCGGCCCTCACGGGCCTCCGGGTCCGGAACCGGGACCGCCGACAGCAGCGCCTGGGTGTAGGGGTGCGTCGGGTGGTCGTAGATCTGCGTGTCCGTACCGATCTCGGCCATCTTGCCGAGGTACATGACGCCGACCCGGTCCGAGATGTGCCGGACGATCGACAGGTCGTGCGCGATGAAGAGGTAGGAGAGGTTGAACTCCTCCTGGAGCTTCTCCATCAGGTTGATGACCTGGGCCTGCACCGACACGTCGAGCGCGGAGACCGGCTCGTCGCAGATGATGATCTCCGGGTTGAGCGCGAGGCCGCGGGCGATGCCGATGCGCTGGCGCTGACCGCCGGAGAACTGGTGCGGGTACCGGTTGATGTACTCCGGGTTCAGGCCGACGACGTCCAGGAGGTCCTGCACCCTGCGGCGCCGGTCGCCCTTCGGAGCCACCTCGGGGTGGATCTCGTAGGTCTCCCCGATGATGTCGCCGACCGTCATGCGCGGGTTCAGCGAGGTGTACGGGTCCTGGAACACCATCTGGATGTTGCGGCGCACGGCCTTCAGCGCGCGGCCGGACAGCTTGGTGATGTCCTGGCCCTTGTAGAAGACCTCACCGGCGGTGGCCCGCTCCAGCGTCATCAGGAGCTTGGCGACCGTGGACTTGCCACAGCCGGACTCGCCCACGATGCCCAGCGTCTCGCCCTGGTACAGGTCGAACGAGATGCCGTCCACGGCCTTGACCGCGCCGACCTGCTTCTTGAACAGGATGCCCTGGGTCAGCGGGAAGTGCTTGACCAGGTTGCGCACCTGGAGGATCGGCTCCCCCTGCGACACCGGGGCGTCGAGGGCGGCCACGGCCTCCGTCTCGCTCGCCGCATTGACCGTCGCCACTTCGGTGACGTTCGGGGTGGCGTCCACGGACTCCTTCTTGAGCTCAGCCATGGATCGTCTCCTTCCAGAAGTGGCACGCACTGCCGCGGCCGACCAGCTCGGTGCCGTCCTGCTCGGTCACCGGGCGCAGGGCCGGGATGTCCGTACGGCAGATGTCCTGCGCCATCGTGCAGCGCGGGTTGAAGGCGCAGCCTGACGGCACGTGCAGCAGGTTGGGCGGCAGGCCCTTGATCGCGTAGAGCTCCTGGCCCTTCTGGTCCAGGCGCGGGATCGACTCCAGCAGACCCTTGGTGTACGGGTGCGCGGGGCGCTTGTAGATCTCGTGGACCGGGGCGGTCTCGACGATCCGGCCCGCGTACATCACCGCGATCTTGTCCGCGACGTCGGCGACGACGCCGAGGTCGTGGGTGATCAGGATCAGGCCCATGTTGAAGTCGCGCTGCAGCTCCGCGAGCAGGTCCATGACCTGGGCCTGCACGGTCACGTCGAGCGCCGTGGTGGGCTCGTCCGCGATGATCAGGTCGGGCTCCAGGGCCAGCGCCATGGCGATCATGATGCGCTGGCGCATACCGCCGGAGAACTGGTGCGGGTAGTCGTTGACCCGCTCCTTCGCCGCCGGGATGCGCACGCGGTCCATCAGCGCGATGGCCTTGGCCTTGGCCTCCTTCTTGGAGAGGCCCTGGTGCACGCGGAACATCTCGCCGAGCTGGTAGCCCACGGAGAGCACCGGGTTCAGCGAGGAGAGCGCGTCCTGGAAGATCATCGCGATCTTCTGGCCGCGGATCTTCCGGCGCTCCTCGTTGGACATCTTGAGCATGTCCTGGCCGCGGAAGAGGATCTCGCCCTTCGGGATGCGGCCCGGGGGCATGTCCAGGATGCCCATGATCGCCTGGGCGGTCACGGACTTGCCGGAGCCGGACTCGCCGAGCACGGCGAGGGTCTCGCCGGCCGAGACGCTGTAGTTGACTCCGTTGACGGCCTTGGCGACGCCGTCGCGGGTGTGGAACTCCACGTGCAGGTCGCGCACTTCGAGCAGCGGGCCGCTCTTGTCGCTCGAACCACGCGGAGCAGGAACATCCGCCGTCTTGTCGATGATGGTCATGTACGCCTCCCTCAGCGCAGCTTGGGGTCGAGGGCGTTGCGTACAGCATCGCCGAGCATGATGAATGCCAGAACCGTGATCGACACCATGACCGACGGGATGATCAGCACGAACGCGGCGTTGCGCAGCTGCTCCTGGCCGGAGGAGATGTCGACACCCCACGACACGGTCGGTTCGGCGAGGCCGATGCCCAGGAAGGACAGCGTGGCCTCGGCCGAGATGTAACCGCCGAGCGCGATGGTCGACACCACGATCACCGGGGCGATCGCGTTGGGCAGGATGTGCCGGAGCAGGATGCGGGTGGTCGAGGCGCCGAGCGCCTTGGCCGCCATCACGTAGTCCGCCTGCTTGATCGTCAGCACCGAACCACGGGCGACACGGGCTATCTGGGTCCAGCCGAGGAAGGCCAGGGCCAGGATGACGACCCAGATCTTGCGCTCCTCGAACGAGGTCAGGACGACCATCGCGCCGAGGATGAACGGGACGCCGAAGAAGATGTCCGTGACACGGGACAGGAGCGTGTCGATCCAGCCGCCGAAGTATCCGGCGAGCATGCCGACCACGGTGCCCAGGACCGTCACGAGGACCGTGACGACGACGGCGACGGTGATCGAGGCACGGGCACCGTAGACGACGCGCGCGTAGATCGAGCGCCCCTGGATGTCGTACCCGAACCAGTCCTCCTGGAAGACGTTCCCCCACTTGGGCTTCTGCAGGTAGTGGTGGGCCAGGTCCGCGTAACGCGGGTCGGCGCCGGTGAACAGGCCGGGGAAGACCGCCATCACCAGCAGGAAGATGATCAGGACGGCCGAGACCACGAACAGCGGGCTGCGCCGCAGGTCGTGCCAGGCGTCCGACCACAGGCTGCGGGGCTTGCCCACGGCGGCGGTGGCGGACTGCGGTGCCGCGGTTCCGGCGGGAGCGTCCGCGGCGGTTTCCTTGAGCGTCTCAGGCATAACGGATCCTCGGGTCCAGGACCGCGTAAAGCAGGTCGACGACCAGGCTGGCGACGAGATAGACGACGACGATCAGCGTCACGATGCCGACGACCGTGGCACCCTCACGGTGCCTGAGCGCGTCGAAGACGGCGGAGCCGACACCCTTGACGTTGAAGATGCCCTCGGTGACGACCGCGCCGCCGAGCAGGGCACCGAGGTCGGTGCCGAGGAAGGTGACCACGGGGATCATCGAGTTGCGCATCAGGTGCACACCGATGACGCGGCGCCGGGGCAGGCCCTTCGCGACGGCGGTGCGCATGTAGTCGGAGCGCAGGTTCTCGGCGACCGAGGTGCGGGTCAGGCGCGCGACGTAGGCGAGCGACAAGGACCCCAGTACGACGGCGGGCAGGATCAGCTCGTTGCTGTTCGCCTCGATGCTCACGTTGGGCTCGACCCAGCCGAGCTGGAAGGCGAAGAAGTACTGACCGAGGAACCCGAGCACGAAGGAGGGGACCGAGATCAGCAGGAGCGTCAGGACCAGCAGTCCGCGGTCCCGGAGGGTGTCGGCCTTCAGGCCGGCGAAGACACCCATGGAGATACCGACGACGACCGTGAAGATGAAGGCAAACAGGGCCAGCCGGACCGTGATCGGAAACGATTCCGAGATGATGTCGGCGACCGGTCGGCCGCTCGCGATCTGCGTGCCGAAGTCACCCTGGAACAAGTTCACAAGGTAGTTCCAGTACTGGTGCCAGAGCGGCAGGTCGAGCCCGAGCTCCTTCTTCATTTCCGCGATCTGCGTGGGGTCGACCGACTGTTCGCCCGCGAGCGCGCGCACGGGGTCGCCGGGCAGCGCGTACATCATGGCGAAGACCAGCGCGGTCGACCCGAGGAAGACCGGGATCATCTGGAGCAGTCGCCGCGCGACGTAACGCCCCATGTTTGCCTCCGATAGGGATAATGCAGCCCGAGGGGCCGCTCTTCGGGTACGAAGAGCGGCCCCCCGGGACCTACTGCCTGTGTGGGCGGCTGACGGCCGAGTGGGGGCCCTCAGGCGTTACTGCTACTTGGCGACCGTGACGTCGGTGATGTTGTAGTCACCGTGGAAGTCGACGGTGACGTTGTCCACCGACTTCGAGTAGCCACCGTTCGTCTTGTACTCCCAGAGCGGGATGGCCGGCATCTTGGCGAGGACGAGCTTCTCGGCCTCCTGGTACGCCTTGATGGACTCGTCCAGGGTCGCCGCGTTGTCGCCCTTCTTGAAGGCCGCGTCGACCTCCTTGTCGGAGAACCGGCCGTTGTTGGCCTCGGCGGTCGTACCGTACAGCTCGCGCATGAAGTTGACGTTCAGCGGGTAGTCGGCCACCCAGCCACCGCGGTACATCGACTTGACCTGGTCGTTGTCACGCGCTTCCAGGTCGGTCTGGAAGTCCGGCTTGGCGTCCGGGACACAGTCGACCCCGGTCGAGTTGCGGATGGACTCGCAGACAGCGGTCACCCACTCCTTGTGGCCGCCGTCGGCGTTGTACTGGATGAAGACCTTGTTGCCCGGGACGCCGCCGCCGTCCTTGACGAGCTGCTTCGCCTTCGCCGGGTCGAACTTGAACACGTCGGTGCCCAGGTCCTGGTTACCGGCGACGCCCGGAGGCGTGAAGCTGGTGGCGGGCTTGCGGGTGCCGTTGAGCACGGTCTTGGTGATCGTGTCACGGTCGATCGCCATCGACAGACCCTGGATGACCTTCGGGTCGATGCCCTTGAAGGTCTTCGAGTAGAAGGTCGGGACGAGCGACTGGATCGCCGCGTACGGCTGGTCGATCGCGCGGTCGCCGAGGTCCTGCTTGTACTTCGGCAGGTCCTTCGGGCCGACCTGGCGGATCATGTCCAGGTTGCCGGACAGGAGGTCCTGGTACGCGGCCTCGACGGTCGCGTAGTTCTTGAAGAGGACACCCTTGTTCTTGGCCTTGTTCGGGCCCTGGTAGTCAGGGTTGGCCTTGACCTGGATGAGCTTCTTGTGGTCCCACTTCTCGAAGATGTAGGGACCGTTGCCGACCGGCGCCTGGCCGAAGGCCTTGGTGTCCTTGTAGAACACCTCCGGCAGCGGGGCGAAGGTGGCGTAGCCGAGCTTGTACTCGTAGTACGGCACCGGGTTGTTGAGCTCGATCGTGAAGGTCGTGTCGTCGACAGCCTTCAGGCCGGACATCTCCGTGGCCTTCGGGTCACCCTTCTCGGGGTGGACGTCCGCGTAGCCCTTGATGTCCTCGAACCAGAACGCGTTCTGCTGGGCGTTCTTGGTGTTGGCGTACCAGTTCCAAGCCTTGATGTACGACTCGGAGGTGACCGGGGTGCCGTCGTGGAACTTCCAGCCGGCCTTGAGCTTGACCGTCCACGTCTTGTTGTCCGTCGACTTCACGGACTCGGCGTTCGTGTAGACGATGTTGCCCTCGGCGTCGAAGTCCAGGAGCTGGGTGAACAGCGACTGGATGACGTAGCTGCCGAGCGACTCGTTGGTGTCGGCCGGGATCAGCGGCTTCTGCGGCTCGCCGACGTCGATGGAGACGTAGCCCGCGGGCTTGCCCTTCTCCGTCGAGGCAGCCTTGCCGTTGTCGTCACTGTCGCCCCCGCCACAGGCAGTCGCGGCCAGGGCGATGATTGCCGCTCCCGCGACCCACTTGGCGCTCTTGGCACCGCGCATGGGTTTCCTCCTCATGAGTCCACTTTTGACTACAAGAGGGGCACTGTAGAGATCCACCGACACCCCTGACGGCGATCGTTTGCAGTGCCCCGAGTGTGCTCGTGAGTCCGCACTCCCCACAGTGCGCCGACCCATTGACCCGAGCTCAATGGAGCCAACTATTAAGTAACACCGGGCTGTAAACCACACTTAAAGGGTCTCGGTTTGACAACATCGAGAAGCCATGGTTGCCCGAAATCCGGACAAAGTGATCCCAGACAGACACCCCCGAAACGGACCGTTAACACATGTTCCGGAGAGCGACGCACGATATCCGGACACCTCGGTCACGAAATCCGGTTGACGAAAGGCCTGGGCCCCCACAGTGTCTGCGGGGGCCCAGGCCTCATGTCAACGGGTCGTAGGGGCCGTTCTCAGGCCCCTGCCGACCCCTCCGGCTCCGGGTCAGCCGTTCTTGGCGCGCGAGGCCGTACGGCCTCGCTGCTTCTGGTCCAGGACGACCTTGCGGATGCGGACGGTCTCCGGGGTCACCTCGATGCACTCGTCGTCGCGGCAGAACTCCAGGGACTGCTCCAGCGAGAGCTTGCGGGCCGGCACCACGTTCTCCGTGGTGTCGGCGGAAGCCGCACGCATGTTGGTGAGCTTCTTCTCCTTGGTGATGTTCACGTCCATGTCGTCGGAGCGCGAGTTCTCACCGATGATCATGCCCTCGTAGACCTCGGTGCCGGCCTCGGTGAAGATGACACCGCGCTCCTGGAGGTTGACCATCGCGAACGGCGTCACGACGCCGGAACGGTCGGCCACCAGCGAGCCGTTGTGACGCGTGCGCAGCTCCCCGAACCACGGCTCGTGGCCCTCGAACAGGGAGTGCGCGATGCCGGTGCCGCGGGTCTGGGTCAGGAACTCCGTACGGAAGCCGATGAGGCCGCGGGAGGGGACGATCCACTCCATGCGGACCCAGCCCGAACCGTGGTTCGTCATCGTCTCCATGCGGCCCTTGCGGGTCGCCATGAGCTGCGTGATCGCGCCGAGGTGCTCCTCGGGCGAGTCGATCGTCATGCGCTCGATCGGCTCGTGCGTCTTGCCGTCGACCTGCTTCGTGACGACCTCGGGCTTGCCCACGGTCAGTTCGAAGCCCTCGCGGCGCATCTGCTCGACCAGGATGGCCAGCGCGAGCTCACCGCGGCCCTGGACCTCCCAGGCGTCGGGGCGCTCGGTGTCCAGGACGCGGAGCGAGACGTTACCGATCAGCTCGCGGTCGAGGCGGTCCTTGATCTGACGCGCGGTGACCTTGTGGCCCTTGCCGCCCTTGCCGACGAGCGGCGAGGTGTTGGCGCCGATGGTCATCGAGATGGCCGGCTCGTCGACCGTGATCAGCGGCAGCGCGATCGGGTTCTCGGTGTCGGCCAGGGTCTCGCCGATCATGATGTCCGGGATACCGGCGATGGCGCAGATGTCGCCCGGGCCGGCCTTCTCGGCGGGCTTGCGGGTGAGCGCCTCGGTCATCAGCAGCTCGGTGATGCGGACGTTGGACATCGAGCCGTCGCGCTTGATCCACGTGACGGTCTGGCCCTTGCGCAGCTCGCCCTGCTCGACACGGCAGAGCGCGATACGGCCGAGGAAGTTGTCGGCGTCCAGGTTGGTGACGTGGGCCTGGAGCGGCGCGTCCTCGTCGTACTCGGGGGCCGGGACCGTGGAGAGGATGGTCGAGAAGAACGGCTCCAGGCTGTCGCTGTCGGCCGGGACGGTGCCGTCCTCCGGCTTGGTCAGCGAGGCGACGCCGTCACGGGCGCAGGCGTAGACGATCGGGAACTCGATCTGGTTCTCGTCGGCGTCCAGGTCCAGGAAGAGGTCGTACGTCTCGTCGATGACCTCGGCGATGCGCGAGTCCGGGCGGTCCGTCTTGTTGATGCAGAGGATGACCGGCAGCTTGGCCGTCAGCGCCTTGCGCAGGACGAAGCGGGTCTGGGGCAGCGGGCCCTCGGAGGCGTCGACGAGCAGGACGACCGCGTCCACCATCGACAGGCCGCGCTCGACCTCGCCACCGAAGTCGGCGTGGCCGGGGGTGTCGATGATGTTGATGGTGATGACGTCGCCGCCATCCTTCGGGTGGTACTTCACGGCCGTGTTCTTGGCCAGGATCGTGATGCCCTTCTCACGCTCCAGGTCGTTCGAGTCCATCATGCGTTCGTCGAGGTTCTCGGCGGCGTGCGCGGCGAAGGCGCCCGCCTGCTTGAGCATGGCGTCGACCAGCGTGGTCTTGCCGTGGTCGACGTGGGCGACGATGGCTACGTTACGGATGTCGTGGCGCGTGGGCATGGGTGGCTTGCGCTTCTCTCGGATCGTGGGATCAGGCGTCTCAGTCGGTCTCGAGTCCTCGTACGCCCGCCGGGCGGCACGCCACGGCTAGTCCAATGGTACGGGCCCGAGGGGTCCGGGGCTTCCCGGCCCGATCAGCGGGACGGTCCTGCGGCCGTGATTCAGCCGATATTCAGCCGGTATTACGTCAACATCCGGCCGATGTCCGGCGGGACGGCAAGGGGTGTGAGAAGACGAACGACCCGGGTCTGGGCGAACACGACCTTGCCCGCCGGGGACACCGGCGGGCAAGGGATTTGAGCTGATCCTGAGCTTGCGCTAAGGCTTTGACCTGCTACTTCTTACGATTCGCGGGGGAACCTGCCGCTTCTCGCGCGGTGAACCCGATGTCCTCGTAGCGGGGCGAGGAGAAGCCGAAGGCGCCGATGTTGGCGAGCTTCTTGTCGACGGCGACCAGCTGTGGCCTCTGATACAGCGGAATCGATCCCGCAGCTGCCCAGATCCGGGCGTCGGCCTGCCTGAGCAGATCCCTCGACTTCTTGGCGTCGAGCTCCGAGGCCGCCCGGTCGAACAACTGGTCGATGTGGTCCGAGCCGACCCGGGTGTAGTTCTGCTCCACGAGCAGCGAGCCGTCCGTCGCGGGCTCCGGCTTGGCGAAGATCGGGCGCCCGTCGGTGGCCGGGTAGGCGGTGGCGGGCCACGAGTACAGCGCCATGTCGTAGTCGCCCGAGGCGATGTGGTCCTTGAAGTAGCTGTCGTCGGAGACCTTGGTGACCGTCGTTCCGATGCCGATCGAGTCGAGCATCTCGACGATCTTCTCCCCGACGGTGCGCAGCGACTGCGAGCCGGGGCCCGACGGGAGGACGAAGCGCAGCGTCAGCGGCTTGCCGTCCTTGCCGAGGCGGCCCTTCACCGAGGCGGGGGCCGGCGCGGCGGTACCCGCCGGGGCGTAGGCGCCGGCCGGGCCGCCGGGCTGCCGGTCCTGCGCCGTGACCTCGACATCGCCCGCCCGGCGGCTGCCCGGCTTGTCGTCACCGACGATGTACGTGCCCTCCTCGCGCGAGGCCTTGTCGTCCTTCTCCGCCTCGTCGGCCTTGCCTGCCTTCTTCTCCTCGTCGGCCTTCTTCTCCTCGTCGGCCTTCTTCCCGGTCTTGTCCTCGCCCTCCGCCTTCTTGTCCTTCTCCCCCGCGGCGGCGTCCTCGGCGGCCTTCTTCTTCTCGGCCTCGCTGCCCGCCTTGGTGTCCTCGGTCCTGCGGACGGCACCGGCGGTGGTGAATCCGGCGTCGGCCAGCAGTGCCTGGGCCTCCTTGGTGTCCCGGTCGCCGAGCGCGCCGCTGCCGTCCTTGTAGGCGGGCTGCCCGGCCAGGGCCAGGTGGCTGCCCGGCGGCTTGGCGGGGAGGCCGAGCGGCTTCAGCACGGTGTCGGCGAGTTCCTGCCGGTCCAGCGTGCGGGCGATCGCCCGGCGCACCCGGTCGTCGGCCAGCGGCCCGGACTCGCCGTTCAGGGCGAGCTGCGTGTACGCGGGCTCCAGGGACTTGCGCACGGCGAAGGAACGCAGCGACTTCTGCTCGGCGGCGTACACGGCGACGGCCTGCCGGCTCTTCTCGCGGGCGGCCTGCGCGGTCTCGGCGGCCTTCTCGTCCGAGCCGTGGGCCAGCGCCCAGGACCGCAGGGCGGAGGCGGGGGTGACGTCGGCGCCGGGCCCGTGGGCGGGCGGCTGCCCGTTGCCGCCGCGGTAGCGTGCCGCGCGGGCGATGCTGTCGGCCGTCGCCGTGTCGATGTCGGCGACCTGGACCGTGCCCTGGGTCAGTGCCTTGCTCCGGTCCCCGGGGGCGACGGCCCGGAAGACCAGCGACTCCAGCTTGGCCTCGTTGCCCCACCAGCGCGGGTTCCGGTCGAGCACGACCGTCCCCTTCGCCTTGCTGACGCTGCGCAGCCGAAACGGTCCTGCGGTGTTCTTGATGGTGGTCCTGGCCCCGTCGTTGAAGGCCGCGGGGGTCGCGGTGACCTCCTTCGGGTACAGCGGCGAGAAGAGGGAGCGCCAGTCCCCGTACGGCTTGGAGAACGTCACCCGGACCTGCAGGTCGTCCTTGCCGCGCTCGATCTTCTCGATCCGCTCGTATCCCGCGTTGCGCGCGGTCCAGAACGCCGAGTCCTTACCGCTCAGCGCGCGCCACTGGGCGACGAAGTCCGGGGCGCCGATCTCGCGGCCGTCGCTCCACACCGCCTGCTGGTTGAGCTTGTACAGGACGACCTGCTTGGGCTCCTGCTCGATGACCTTCGCCGATTCGAGGTAGTCCGGGTTGAGCCGGGGCTCCCCCCGCTCGTCCATCGGGAAGAGGCTGGGCAGCAGGGCGCCGGTGATCCGCGTGGTCGCGCCGTCGGCGTCGGCCTGGAAGGCGTTGAGGGTGGCCGGGACCGCGTCGATCGCCCAGGTGAGCGTCGACCCCTCCGTCACCCGCTCCCGGGCGGCCGGGGCGATGTCCTGCGGGACGGCCACCCGGGAGGGGCTCTCGCTGTCCGAGCTGCAGCCCGCCAGCACCGGGATCGTGAGCACACCTGTCGCCAGGAGCGCGACCGAGCGGCGCTTTCGGGCCGTCCCGCGCGGGACGCCGACGTGGGCCATGGCTGATACCTCCGGGGCCGGCCCGGTCCATCTCGTCGCCGAATGGACCGGATGATGCGTTCTGGTGGCATTTGCAGTTGATCAGACTGGTTCGCTGATCCACTGAACGCACCCGCACCCGGCAGCGGGGGCAGACACGGCCGCGGGGGCCGCACACATCACCCGTGCGGCCCCTGCCGTGCCTCGGTTCAGCCCAGCAGCGCGGTGATCGCGGCGGTGGTGCCGGTCTCCCCGAGCCTGGGGAAGATCTTCTCGACGCTGTTGCGGTGGGCGTCGGCGTCCATGTCGGTGACCGCGTCCGTGGCGACGGTGACGTGGTAGCCCAGCTCGTGCGCCGCGCGGGCGGTGGACTCGACGCCGATGCTCGTGGCGATGCCGGTCAGCACGACCTGCGTGATGCCGCGGCGGCGCAGTTCGAGGTCGAGCGCGGTGCCGTGGAAGGCGCCCCACTGCTGCTTGGTGACGACGATGTCGGACTCCCGCTGCCCGATCCCGGGCACGAGGTCGGCCCAGTCCGCGGCGGGCTGCCCGGACCGGGCGGGGCCCTCGGTGCGGCCGGGCGCGCCACCGGTCACGCGGACGAGGAAGACCGGGAGGCCCTTGGCGCGGAAGGCCTCGGCGAGGGCAGCGGAGTTGGCGACGACCTCGTCCGCGGAGTGGGCGGTCGGCAGTCCGACGATGCCCTTCTGCAGGTCGACGACGACGAGGGCGGTACGGGGGTCGAGGACGGTGGCGGTCATGTGCGTACTCCTTGGGGCGGTGCCGGCCGGCCGCGCGGGCGCGGCCGGGTGGGGGGCGAGCGCGGGGGCGCTCGGGTCGGTGGGGTCAGGTGCGGGCGCGCAGGGCGCGGTCGGTCAGGGTCAGGACGGTCAGCAGGACCGCGAGGACGACGGCCACGCCCGCCATGAGGTGCAGCCCGGCGTCGCTCGCCGCGTCGGCGTAGGCGAGGGCGATCAGGCTCGACGCGGTGATGGCGCCGATGTACTGGGCGGTTCGCTGGAGGCCGGCCGCGGCTCCGATGCTCTCGGGCGGCGCGTACGCCTGCACGGCCGCCTGGTTGCTCGTGCCGATGAGCCCCTGGGGTGCGCCGAAACACGCCCCGGCGAGCAGCAGCACGGCCAGCGGGGTGTCGTGCGACAGGAACGCCAGGACGGCGGCGCCGGCGGTGAGCAGGACGCAGGCGACGGTCAGCGGGGCGCGCAGCCCCTTGGTGCGGGCGCCCAGCAATGAGCAGACGAGCGCGGCCAGGGACATGGGCAGCATGAGCAGCCCGGTGTGCCCCGGGGAGAAGCCGCGGGCCTCCTCCAGCCACTGCGTGTAGCCGTACATCACGCAGTAGATCAGCAGGTAGCCGAGGCCGTGACGGACGTAGGTGCGCAGCAGGGGGCCGTTCCCGGCGAGCATGCGCATGTCGATGAACGGCTGCGTGGCCCGCAGCTGCCACCGGACCAGCACGGCGGTCAGTACGGCCGACGGCGCGAGGAGCCACCACCGCGGGTGCGCCAGGTCGAGCAGGAAGAAGACCAGGACGGTCAGCGCCCCGGAGAACAGGCAGATGCCCAGCGGGTCCAGCGACGGCCTGGGCGCTCCGGCCCGGTCGCGCGGCGGGTCCGCCGGGATGCACAGGAGTGCGGCACTGAGCGCGAGCAGCGCGATCGGCACGTTGACGGCGAAGATGCCGCGCCAGCCCACGAACGTCACCAGCAGTCCGCCGAGCGCGGGGCCGACCGCCGCGCTGCCCAGCGCGGCGAAGGAGAGCCGCGCGAGCACGGGGCGCGGGGTGGGACGGCCGAGCCGCCGCGACTCGTCGCGCAGGACCGCCATGGCGGCCGGGTAGGCGGCCGAGGTGCCGACCCCGAGCAGCAGGCGGGAGACGAGCAGCGTGCCGAAGTCGGGGGCGAGTGCTCCGACCAGGCCGGACGCGATCACGACCACGAGGCCGGCCAGGAAGACGCGGCGCGGACCCAGGGTGTCGGCGAGCTTCCCGAGCACCGGCTGGGCGACGGCGCTGGCGAGGTAGAGGACCGAGATGAGCCACGCGGTGTCGGCGGCCCCGATCCCGAAGGAGTGCCCGATGGCCACCAGGGCGGTGGAGATCATGGTGGTGTTCAGCGGGTTGAGCAGGGAGCCCATCAGCAGGGGCGCGGTGAGGCGGGTGCTGAACCCGGGGGCGGGCGGGGGCGCCGGTGTCGGTGCCTCCCGCGGACCGGTCGTGCCGGTCGCCGGTGACGGTGCCTCCCGCGGCGGACCGGTCGTCGCACCGCCGGGGCTCCGGCCGCCGGCGTACCGGGTCATTCGTCGACCAGACGGCCGATGAGCTCGACGGCCTCGGCGAGCGTGCGGCGCTCGGCCCCGTCCAGTTCACCGGCGATCGCTTCGGCCAGCCAGCTCCGCTTCGCGGCGCGCACGCCGGCCAGGGTGGTGCTGCCGGCCTCGGTGACCGACACGACCGATTTGCGGCCGTCGGCGAGGTCGGGGGCGCGTGTCACGAGACCCCGGCTCTCCAGCGCGCCCAGCGTCAGCCGCATCGACTGGGGCCGCACGAGTTCGGCGCGGGCCAGCGACGCGGTGGTGGCGGGACCGCCGTCCTGGAGCCTGGCCAGGACCGAGCGCTGGGAGGGGGTCAGCAGACTGTCCGCCGACGAGCCGCGCAGCCGCCGCAGCAGCCTGCTCACGACGGCGGCGAGATCGTCCGCCACGCGTTCGGCACCGGGCGCCTCGCCGGGGCCGGAGTCGGGCCCGGGGTCGGAGGGCAGGGGGGTGGCGGAGCTGCTGGACATACCTTCACCATAAAGATGGACAGGCCATCTTGCAAGGCGGCCTGTCTATTTTCGGGTACGCCGGGTCGCGGGTCGCAACGGGCGGACATAGCCTCCCAAATGTGACGCCGCCTGTGAGCCGTACCGGGACGTCCCGGCCTCCGACACCCGGCAGGGCCCTTCTCGCCGTCCTGACCGCGGTGATCGGGATGGTCCTGGCGGGTTCGCCCGCCGCCGTGGCCGACGCCCCCGTCCCGCTGTCGCGCGAAGGGCAGATCACCGACAGGGTGGGGGCGCTGGGCGACCAGGGGCCCCAGGTCGAGGGCACGCTCGACCGCCTGTACGCGGCCCGGCGCATCCAGCTCTTCGTCGTGTACGTACGCGACTTCTCCGGCCGGGCCCCGCAGACCTGGGCCGACGAGACCGCGAACCGCAACGGGCTGGGCCAGGACGACGTGCTGCTGGCGGTGGCCACGCACGACCGGCAGTACGCCTACTCCGTCGACCAGGGGTCCCGGCTCACCGACGCCCAGCTCGCCGACGTCGCCACCACCGCGATCGAGCCCGCCCTCCGGGAGAACGACTGGGCCGGCGCCGCGATCGGCGCCGCCGACGGCTACGCCGCGGTACTCGCAGGTGAGCCCGTCCCCACCCCCGCGATCACACCGGGCCCCGCGGATCCCAGCGGCGCCGACGACGAGGGCGCCTCCGTCAACCTCATCGTGCCCGTGGCGGTGCTCGTCGCCGCGGTCGTGGTCGCCGCCTTCGTCTTCACCCGCCGCAAGCGGCGTACGGCGACCCGGACGACCCCGGCGCCCGGCGGCTGGGGCAGCGGGGCCGGGCCCGGGGGCGAGCCCCGGGCCGCGCTGCCGGAACTCGACGCCCGGGCGAAGGCCGACCTGGTGGACACCGACGACGCCGTGCGCACGAGCCAGGAGGAACTCGGCTTCGCCACCGCCCAGTTCGGCGAGGAGGCGGCAGCCCCCTTCGCGGAGGCGGTCCGGCGTGCGCGGACCGAGCTCACCGCGGCGTTCCGGCTCCGGCAGCAGCTCGACGACGCGTTCCCCGAGGACGACGAGACCCGGCGCGGCATGCTCGACGAGATCATCAGCCGCTGCGCGGACGCCAACGGCCGCCTGGACGCCGTGGCCGAGGACTTCGACCGGCTGCGCGCACTCGAACAGACCGCCCCGCAGGCCGTGGACTCCGCCGAGGCCGCCTTCCGAGAGCTCAAGGACCGCGTCACCGCCGCGGAGACGGCCGTCGGGGCGCTGCGCGAGCGCTACGCGGAGTCGGCGACGGCGCCCGCGGCCCAGGACGTCGAACGGGCGAAGGACCGGCTGGTCTTCACCACCTCCAGCCTGACCCGGGCGCGCCAGGCCGTGGACTCCGGCAACAACGCGGAGGCCGCCGTCTACGTCCGTGCCGCCGAGGGGGCGATCCAGCAGGTCTCCACGCTCGTGGACGGGGTGGACCGGCGCGGTGGGGAACTGGCCGCGGCGGCGAGCGGCCTGCCGGGCGCGCTCACCGAGATGGAGACGGACCTGGCGGACGCCAGGGGGCTGCTCGGGGGAACCGCGGAGGATGTGCCGACCGCGGACCTCCAGGGCCGGATCGCCCGCGCCGATGCGGTGCACGCCGACGTGCGGGGTGCGCTCGGCTCGGGGCCCTACGACCCCGTCGACGCGCTGCGCCGGGTCGAGGAGGCGGACGCCGCGCTGGACGAGGCGCTCGCCGGTGCCCGCGAGCAGGAGCACGGGGACCGCCGGGCGCGTTCGCTGCTCGACCAGTCCCTGCTCACCGCGCGGGCGTCGATCGGCGCCGCCGCGGACTACGTCACCACCAACCGCGGCGCGGTCGGCAGTCAGGCCCGCACCCGGCTCGCGGAGGCGCAGCGCCGGTGGGAGCGGGCCGGGGAACTGTCGGAGGCCGGCGACCCGCAGGGCGCCCTGGCCCAGGCGCAGCAGGCGGACGCGCTGGCCACGCAGGCGCGGAGCCTGGCCGAGCAGGACGTGCGCGCGTATCGCGACCGCAGCGGTCCGGGAGGCATGCGCGGGGGCGGCGGGACGGGCGGCGCGGTCCTGGGCGGGATCATCCTCGGCGGCCTGCTGGGCGGCGGCGGCCGGGGCGGCGGGTTCGGCGGGGGCTTCGGCGGCGGGCTCGGCGGGGGCGGGTTCGGCGGCGGGCCGGGCAGCTTCGGCGGCGGGGGGACCCGGGGACGGCGCGGCGGCGGAGGCCGCTTCTGACGGCGGGTCCGGCCCGGCGTTCCACGATGTCGTACTAGGAGAGGTGCCATGACCAAGCAGACCGTCCTCGGCCGCGTCACCCAGCTGGCCCGGGCCAACATCAACGCTCTGATCGACCAGGCCGAGGATCCGCAGAAGATGCTCGACCAGCTGATCCGCGACTACACCGCCAACATCGCGGAGGCCGAGCAGGCGGTGGCCGCCACCATCGGCAACCTCCGGCTGATGGAGGAGGACCACCGGGAGGACGTCGACGCGGCCCGGGAATGGGGCCAGAAGGCCCTGGCGGCCAGCCGGAAGGCGGACGAGCTGCGGGCCGCGGCGGCGGGCGCGGAGGCCGACACGTTCGACAACCTGGCCAAGGTGGCGCTGGGCCGGCAGCTGCAGTCGGAGCAGGAGGCCAAGACGGCCGCCCCGACGATCGCCTCGCAGACGGTCGTCGTGGAGAAGCTGAAGACCGGCCTCGACCAGATGAGGGAGAAGCTGACCCGGCTGAAGTCCAAGCGCGACGAACTGGTCGCGCGGGACGCGTCGGCGCGGGCCCAGAACCGGATGATGGACGCGGTCAAGAGCATCGACGTCATGGACCCGACGAGCGAGCTCGGCCGCTTCGAGGACAAGGTGCGGCGCGAGGAGGCGAGGGCGGTGGGCAAGCAGGAGCTGGCCGCGTCGTCCCTCGACGCGCAGTTCGAGCAGCTCGACAGCGTCGGCGACAGCGCGGAGATCGAGGCCCGCCTCGCCGCCCTCAAGTCCGCGTCGTGAAGGACGGCCCGGCCGGGGGCGGGTGCCCGCTCCGTGCGGGTGCCCGGCCTCCGGCGCCGGGCCGCGAAGCCCCCGCGCGGGGGCCTTCCCGGGCGTACGCGGGTCAGTACATGCTCAGCAGCTGGTCCACCGAGAGTTCCGGGGACGGCTCCCCGTCCGGCAGTGCCAGCTCGAACCACACCGTCTTGCCGCGCGGGGTGCGCCGCGATCCCCAGGCCGCGCTGAGCAGTCCGACCAGTTGCAGACCGCGGCCGCCCTCGTCGGTGTCGCGTGCCCGCCGGCGCCGCGGCTGGACCAGCCCCGCGTCCCACACCTCGCAGACGAGGGTGCGGTCCCGCAGCAGCCTCAGCCGTATCTCGCCCTCGCCGTAACGCAGGGCGTTGGTGACGAGTTCGCTGACGAGCAGTTCGGTGGTGTCCACCAGGTCGTCGAGGCCCCAGGCGCCGAGCTGTCCCCGCGCCAGCTCACGGGCCCGGCCGACGGAGCGCGGTTCGCGCGGCAGCCGCCAGTCGCCCACCGCGTCCGCCTCCAGCCCCTGGATACGCGCCATCAGCAAGGCGATGTCGTCCTCGCCGTGCCGGGTGTGCAGGGTCGTCAGCACGTGGTCGCAGACGTCCTCCAACTGCTGCGACGGATCGGCGAGCGCCTGCCGGAAGGCCTGCAGGCCCTCGTCGAGGGGATGGTCCCGGGACTCCACGAGCCCGTCGGTGTAGAGGGCGAGGAGGGAGCCCTCCTGCAGCTCGATCTCCACCTCCTCGAAGGGCTCGCCGCCGACGCCCAGGGGCATGCCGGGCGGCACCTCCAGCAGCTGGGGCGGCTCACCGGGCTCGGCCACCACGGGCGGCAGGTGGCCGGCGTTGGCGAAGGTGCACCGCCGGGTGACCGGGTCGTACACCGCGTACACGCACGTCGCCAGATACACCTCGGAGAGGTCGGCCTCGCGGGACTTGTGGGCCACGCGCGAGGGCCACTGAGCCCCGCCGCCCGCGCCGAAGCCGTCGCTCCGCTCGCCACCTCCGGGGGTGCCCAGGCCGCGCGCGACCTCGTCCAGGGCGGAGAGGACCTCGGCGGGCTCCAGGTCCAGGAGGGCCAGGGTGCGTACGGCGGTGCGCAGTTCGCCCATGGCGACGGCCGCCCGCAGTCCGCGGCCCATCACGTCGCCGACGACCAGGGCCGTGCGGTGGCCGGGGAGCTCGATCACGTCGAACCAGTCGCCGCCGACCTCGGTGGCGGTGTTGCCGGGGAGGTACCGGCAGGCGATGTCGAGACCGGCCGCCTCGGGGTCACCGGGCGGGAGCAGGCTGCGCTGGAGGATCAGCGCCCGCTCGTGCTCCCGGCGGTAGAGGCGGGCGTTGTCGATGCACACGGCGGCGCGGGCGGCGAGCTCCGTGGCCAGGGCCCGGTCCCGCTCGCCGAAGGGCTCGCTGCCCTTGGTGCGGGAGAACTGTACGAGGCCGACGACCACGTCGTGCGCGACCATCGGCACCGCGAGGGTGGACTGGACGAATCCGCGGTCGTCCCCGGGCACCGCCTCGACGCGGCTGGTGCGCAGGGCGACGGCGCAGGGGGACTGGAACGGGAAGCGGTGGACCGAACCGAGCGCGGGCTCCCCGCCGCCCGCCCCGGAGGCCGCGCCGGCTTCCGGCCCGGGTGCGTCCGCCGTGCCGGGGAGGACGCCGGACACGTCGGCGACCGCGCTGGCGTGGGCGACCCGGCGCAGTTCGGCCGAGCCGGTACCGGACTCCTGGTGCCCGCCCCAGCTGGAGGGCGAGGCCTCCTCCCCGGTGAGCAGTCCCTGGTACAGGTCGACGGAGGCGATGTCGCAGAAACCGGGCACGGCGACGTCGAGCAGTTCCCTGGCGGTGGTCTCCAGGTCCAGGGAGTTGCCGATGCGCGCGCTGGCCTCGTTGAGCAGGGCGAGATTGCGGCGCGCGCTCGCGGCCTCGCGCGCGGCGATGTGCCGCTGCGTGACGTCGGTGGCGAGCCCGGCGACGCCGATGGGGCGCCCGGATCCGCTGTGCACCCGGTAGAGGTTCATGGACCAGTGGCGCCGGCCGATGCCGCCGGGAGGGACGCCGACGAGCTGCAGATCGGTGACGGCGTCGCCCGTCTCCAGGACGCGCCGCAGCGTGCCGGAGAGCCGTTCCGCCTCGGGCCTGGCCAGGTAGTCGTCCACGGTGCGTCCGCGGTGGTCGTCCGCCTCGCCCCCGAAGACCGTGGCGAAGCGCTTGTTGGCCCGTACGACCGTGAAATCGGTACCGAAGAGGACGAAACCGAAGGGAGATTGGCCGAATATCGCCTGTGAGGCCGCGAGGTCCGTCTCGATGCGGCGCAGCGCGCGGACGTCCACCACGATGCAGAGCGCGGCCCGCTCCCCCGCCCCGGTGAGGCTGGGCATGACGTAGATCTCGGCGAGGCCGCTCGCCCCGTTCTCGCCCGGCATACGGAACGGGACCAGGCCCGTCCACTCCTTGCCGTCGAGGATCTCGCCGACCCGCCTGTGGGCGTCGGGGCGCAGCTCGGCGGGCATGAAGGCCTCGACCGGGTCTCTGCCCACGACCTCGTCGGAGGCCATGCCGAACAGACCGGCGGCCCGCCGGCTCCACTGCTCGATCAACCCGTCCGCCCCGATGGAGAAGGAGGCGACCCTGATGTATTCGTAGATCGAGCCAGGCGGGCTGCTCTGCCACACGACGTCGCCCGCTGTCCCAGGTATCTCGCTCACGCGACCGTCCCCTCCAGCTCACACACCGGACCGGTCCTGCCCGCAGTATTCAGCACTACGGGCCCCACCGGCACGGCGTTCACGATCACAGCACGGTCTCAGTCCCTTTCAGCCAGGTCCTGCCCGACCTCCGGTGATCGCTGTGCGTCCCTCCCCACTCCTAACCAGGCAGAGGGAGCTCGAACCACACCGTCTTGCCGCTCTTTCCGCGCCGGGTCCCCCAGCGGCGTGCGGAACAAGCCACGAGCTGCAGTCCGCGCCCGCTCTCGTCCTCGGGTCCGGCCGTGCGTTCGGTGGGCGCATCCGGAACCGGATCGGAGACTTCGACCAGCAGACCCCGCCCGTCGTCGCGTGCGCCGGCACCGTCACCGCTGGGGTGCGGCCGCACGAGCCGGACGCCGATGGGGCCCGACGCGTGGCGCAGCGAATTGGTCACCAGCTCACTGACGAGCAGGACGGCGATGTCCCCCAGACCGCCGTTGTACCCCCACTGGTGCAGTGCGTCACGGACCGCGTGCCTGGCGGTGCGCACGGAGCCCGGCGCCGCCGGAAAGCTCCACTCGGCACGGTCGCCGTCGGGGTCGGTCACGCCGATCACTTCCCAGGGTCGACAGCGGGGGCACCCACCCTCAGGGGTCCAATCGGCACATACCCGATATACGGCGCACTTTATCGCGCGGACGATCGGGTGGGGGCGTACGGGTGTACGCGCCCCGCACGAGGAGAAGGCCCGCGGTGCCGCCTGCGGACGGGGCGCGGTGTCGTCGGCGGACCATGGCGGGGAAAGGCGGCGCGCGGCGCGGGCTGCGCGGAGGTGTCCGGCGAGCGGGGCACGCGGAGCGATGTCGCGGGAGCCGGGGCGGGGGCAGACGTGCGGACCGCGCGGAATGTGCCGGCGGGCACGAAGGCCGGACCCTGGTCGTGGCCGTGCTCGCCGGCAGACGTGCGGACCGCGCGGAATGTGCCGGCGGGGCCTCCGTCAGGCGCCCGGGGTCCCGCGCAGGCGGCGTACGGCCTCGGCCACCGCGGGGCGGTCCTGGTCCAGCCAGTCGACGGTGTCCGCCTCTCCCGCGTCGAGCCAGCGCAGTTCGTCGTGGTCCTCCAGGGGCCTGGGCTCACCCGAGACCAGCCGGACCATCCACACGCGCAGCACGTAGCCCGGGTTCAGCGGCCACTCCCCCGGGATGCGCTCCAGCGGCTGCGCCTCCACGCCGAGCTCCTCGCGGAGTTCGCGCACGAGCGCCTGCTCACCGCTCTCGCCCGGCTCCAGCTTGCCGCCCGGAAGCTCCCAGCGGCCGGCGAGCTCGGGCGGGGCGCTGCGCCGGGCGGCCAGGAGCCGCCCTCCGTCACAGACGGCCCCTGCGACCACCACGGAATCACTCATGTGCCGGAGCGTAACCGGTGGCTCCCGCCCGCTACGGTCGTGCGGTCCGGCCGGTGCGCTCCACCCAGTAGAGCTGCTTGTGCCCGTGACGGTCCAGGCCGTCGGCGATCTTCTGTGCCTCGTCCTGCGTCGCATAGCGGCCGACGCGATACCTGTTGCCGTTGTCGTCCTGTCTGATCACCAGCCAGGGGAGCACGGCACCGCTGTCGGTCATGCCGTTCCTCCCCAGCATCTCGCCCCTCTCCCCACCGGCGTGCACGCTTCTAAGGATCCCCAGGAAACCGCAGTACGCATATGCCCGAGCGTACGCCTGACCTTCACTCAGCGGATGCGAGTTCGCACAAAGAGACACCTATCCGGCCAACACCGGTGGGGGCGCACTCCGTTGAATGCGCCCCCGCTTCCGTCGGGTCAGCCCGCCGGGGTGCCCGGCGTGCGCACCGTGGGCATCGGCAGCACCACCCGGCCGGCGGGCTCCTTGCGGCAGACGTCACCGCACTCCGCGTCCAGCGAGCAGCACAGGGAGCAGACGGGGCCCGACCGGACCGGGCAGTCGGCGATGTCCGGCAGTTCGTAGCCGGTCTCGCACTCCGCGCAGGTGTGCGTGGCGGTGATGTCGGCGACCTCGGCGCCGGGGCCGTTCACGGGGTTCGGCCGCGCCAGGTAGTACTTCCCCTTCGTGAGCCAGGCGATCAACGGGCACAGGACGAGGGAGAGTCCGGCCGCGATGAAGGTGGAGAACGCCTCGGCGTACCGGCCGAACAGCCCGAAGAAGGCGAGGATCGAGACGGTCGAGGCGATCACCATCGCCCCGAAGCCCGCCGGGTTGACCGCGTGGAGGTAGGCGCGCTTGAACTCGATGTAGCGGGGACTCAGCCCGACGCGCTTGTTGATGACCAGGTCGGCGGCGACGGCCGCGATCCAGGCGATGCCCACGTTGGAGTAGAAGCCCAGCAGCTTGTTCAGGGCCGCGAACATGTTCATCTCCATCAGCGTCAGCGCGATGGCGAGGTTGAGGAAGATGTACCAGACCCGGCCCGGGTGCCTGTGCGTGATCCGGGAGAAGAAGTTCGACCAGGACAGGGAGCCGCTGTAGGCGTTGGTGACGTTGATCTTGATCTGGGACACGATCACGAACACGGCCGCCGCGGGGAGCGCGAAGGAGCCGAGCCACGGCTTCAGCGCCTCGATCTGCGGGGCGATCGGTTCCAGGGCGTGGGTCCTGCCGACCGCCTCCAGCGCCACGAAGGCCAGGAAGGCGCCGCCGAGCTGCTTCGCGGCCCCGATGACGACCCATCCGGGGCCCGCGGCGAGCACCGCGAGGTTCCACCGCCGCCTGTTGGCCTCCGTCCTGGCCGGCATGAAGCGCAGGTAGTCCGCCTGTTCGCCGATCTGGGCGATGAGCGAGAGCGCGACACCCGTGCCCAGTCCGAAGGCGATCCAGGAGAACCCCGGCCCGGCGCCCTCCGTGCCTCCGAAGGAGCTGAACGCCCCCCAGGCGTCCGGGGCCTCGAAGGCCAGCACCACGAACGGCAGTACCAGGCCGATGATCCACACCGGCTGCGTCCACGCCTGCACCTTGGCCAGCGCGCCCATGCCCCGGAAGACGATGGGGATCACGATCAGCGTCGTGATCAGGTATCCGGCCTCGACGGGCAGCCCCACCGCCTGGTGCATGGCCTGCGCCATGATCGAGCCTTCGAGCGCGAAGAAGATGAAGGTGAAGGACGCGTAGATCAGCGAGGTCAGGGTCGAGCCGAAGTAGCCGAAGCCGGCACCACGGGTGACCAGGTCCATGTCCAGCCCGTACGTCGCACAGGCGCGGGCGATCGGGATGCCGGTGAGGAAGATGATCACCGCGGCGGCCAGGATCGAGGCGAGCCCGCTGGTGAATCCGTACGTGAAGACGATCGACGCGCCGATCGCGAAGTCGGCGAGGTACGCGATCCCGCCGAGGGCCGTCCCGGCGACCATGGAGGGAGACCAGCGCCTGAAGGAGTGCGGCGCGTAGCGCAGGGAGTAGTCCTCGCGGCTCTCGTCGGCCGCGAGCCTGGCGTAGCTGCGCCGCGGCGCGTGGGGGCCGTCCGGCGGGGCCGGTTGTGACGCCTCGCCCGTGGGGGGCGTTGCGATGTCCGTCATCGGTGACTTCCCGTTCGTCGGTCCGGTGTGCGGGTGACGAACGGGAAGGTAGGAGCCGGACATGACAAGTCGTCACGGCGAGGCGTTGCCCGCCGGTTAAGAGCGGCGCGGGTGCGTTAACTCCGCATCACGGGCGGCGGACAGCGCGTCGCTCCCAGCGGTCATCACAGCCGCCCCACCGGTCACTTGACCGGCAGATGGTAGGCGATCCGGTAGCGGTCGGCGGGCACCACGACGTCGGCGGTCTCCACCGCCAGGCCCGAGGCGTAGTACGTCCGCCCGATGACCATCACCACATGGCCGGGCACCCCGCCGAGCGTCAGGAGCTCCTCCGCGAGGCCGGGGCGGGCGCCGACCTCCTCGGCGACGTTGTCCACGACGACGTCGATGGCCGCCATCCGGTCGACGACACCGCAGCCGCCCAACGGCCCCTCCTCCGGCAGCATCACCGGCGTACGCCCCGTGACGGCGAGGGGTTCCCAGGAGGTGGACAGCATCACCGGCTCGCCCGCCTCCCGGAAGACGTACCTCGTGCGCATCACGCGGTCACCCTGCTCGATCCCGAGGCGCTCGGCGACCTCGGGGCTCGCCTCCTCCTGCTCGCTGCGGGACTCCCAGGTTCCCCGCGCTCCTTCCGCCGTCTGTTCCTGACGGAACGGACTCGCCCCCGGCCCGTGGCGGTAGCCGGAGCGCGCGATCCGTCGCGGCACGGGCCGCTCGCGCACGTAGGTCCCCGAGCCCGACCGGCCCTCGACCAGCCCCTCGGCCATCAGCACCTTGCGCGCCTCCAGCGCAACGGTGTCCGAGACCCCGTACTCCTCGCGGATGCGGGCCTGCGACGGCAGGCGGGTATGGGGCGGCAGCGCGCCGTTGACGATCTTCTCCCTGAGATCGCTCGCCACGCGCAGATAGGCGGGCTGCTCACCGAAAGGCACAGGCCACTCCCAACAGGTTGACAGACAGCAACAGCGTCGCAACCGTGGGTTGAGAACCGCAAGCACGGGCCAGAGTTTCACCCGAAGTGATGATTCGACGCCGACCAGCGCATACCCGGACCGGACACGTCCGGACCCTTGACCGTTTTTGGTCCAGACCAATACCTTCCTGTGCACAGCACGGCTCCCGCTGCCCTCGGGCACCGGAACACCCGGGCCCGCGCCCGGATCCCATCCCGGCCCACGCACAGGAACGAGCCCCATGCGTCGAAGAACCCTGACCGGACTGACCACCGCGGCCTGCGCCCTCACCCTGCTCGCCGGCCTCGCCCCGGCGGCGACCGCCGAAGGCCGAGGCCACGACCGCGGCGCGGGCCACCACGACCCCGCGTACCGCAGCGTCGGCTACTTCACCCAATGGGGGGTCTACGGGCGCGACTTCCAGGTCAAGGACCTGGACACCAGCGGCGCCGCGGCCCGGCTCACCCACATCAACTACGCCTTCGGCAACGTCAGCCCCGAAGGCACCTGCTTCACCGGCAACGTGCCCGGCGAGGCCGACGCCTGGGCGGACTACGCCCGGCCGCTCGACGACGCCGGGTCGGTGGACGGCGTCGGCGACACCGGGGACCAGCCGCTCGCGGGCAACTTCAACCAGCTCCGCGAACTCAAGGCCGCCCACCCCGGCCTCAAGGTGATGATCTCGCTCGGCGGCTGGAGCTGGTCCACCCACTTCTCGGATGCCGCGCGCACCCCGGCCTCCCGCAAGGCGCTCGTCTCGTCGTGCATCGACCTGTACATCAAGGGCAACCTGCCCGTGGACGGAACGCGCGGGGGTCAGGGCGCCGCCGCGGGCCTCTTCGACGGCATCGACCTCGACTGGGAGTGGCCCGGCTCGGCCGGCGACACGGACACGGTCTACCGCCCCGAGGACAAGCGGAACTTCACCGCCCTGGTGCACGAGTTCCGCACGCAGCTCGACGCCTACGCCAGGAGCGGCCGCGAGCGGAAGGGCAAGCCGAAGCACTACGAGCTCTCCGCCTTCGTCCCCACCGCGCCCGCCAAGATCGACGCCGGCTTCGACGTGCCGCGCATCATGCGGGACTTCGACTTCGTCAACCTCCAGGGTTACGACTTCCACGTCTCCGGCGAGGCGACGACGGCACAGCAGTCCGCCCTCCGCGCCAGGGGCGATTTCAGCGTCGACCAGACGGTCCGTGACTGGCTCCGGCGCGGCGCCCCGGCCCGCAAACTCGTGATGGGCATGCCGTTCTACGGGCAGGGCTGGACCGGTGTCACGGGTGGCGGCGACGGCCTCGGCCAGCCCGCCGCCGGACCCGCGCCCGCCACCTGGGCCGCCGGTTACGAGGACTACAAGGCCCTGAAGAAACTGGCCGAATCCGGCGCGTACAAGGTGCACCGGGACGTCAGGAACGGCCACGCCTGGCTGTTCGACGGCACGACCCTGTGGACCTACGACGACCCGCAGGTGCTGCGCGCCAAGACCTCGTACATCCGCGAGCGCGGGCTCGGCGGCGCGATGTTCTGGTCGCTGGACGGGGACACCGACGACGGCGAGCTGATGGCCGCGGTCGCCCGCGGCCTGGGACGCCGCTGACGGACACGACGGGGTGGGGAGCGCGCGGGACGGCCGTCCCGCGCGCTCCCCACCACGCGCCGGACTGGATCACGGGTGGCGCGCGGCCTTAGATTCGCCCCATGGCCGACCTCCGCATGCCCACGGCGACGTACATCTGCCCGCAGGACGGGACGCGGGCCGGTGCCGCGTCTACGGCGTGGTGCTGCCCGGTCTGCCGGGGTCCCTGGGATCTGGACACCGGTCCGCGGGCCCCGGTGGCGCTCGGCGCGCTGGCCGGGCGCGTCAACTCGCTGTGGCGCTACGCGGAGGCCCTCCCGCTCGACGGCGCGGCCGTCTCCCTCGGCGAGGGCCGTACCCCGCTCGTCCCCCTGACCGGACACGTCTCGGCCAAGCTCGACTTCCTCATGCCGACGCTCTCCTTCAAGGACCGCGGCGCCGTGATGCTCGCCGAACTGGCCCGCAGGCTCTCCCCGGACCGGGTCGTCGCGGACAGCAGCGGCAACGCGGGCACGGCCGTCGCCGCCTACTGCGCCCGGGCGGGCCTGCCCTGCACCGTCTACGTCCCCGAGGGGACCTCCCCGAAGAAGACCGAGCAGATCCGGGCCCACGGCGCCCGCCTGGAGACCGTGCCCGGCGGCCGTGAGGCGACCGCGGCCGCCGCCCGTGCCGCCGCGGACGTGCCCGGCACCTTCTACGCCTCGCACGTCTTCAACCCGTACTTCCTGCACGGCACCAAGACGTACGTCTACGAGATCTGGGAGGAGCTCGGCGGGACCCTGCCGGACGCCATCGCCGTGCCCGTGGGCAACGGCACCCTGCTGCTGGGCGCGGCGCTCGCCACCTCGGAACTCCTCGCCCAGGGCCTGATCGACCGCCGCCCGGCCCTGATCGCCGTACAGGCCGAGGCGGTGTCCCCGCTGGCCGCCGCCTTCCACGCCGGGGCCGAGGATCTGCCGGACACCGCCGCGCCGGTCCTGGCGACGCTCGCCGAGGGGATCGCCATCCCGCGCCCGCCCCGTGCCCGGCAGATCCTCGCGGCCGTCCGGGAGTCCGGGGGCACCTTCCTGACGGTGACGGAGGATCAGGTCCGGGCGGCACAACGGGACCTGGCGGCCCGGGGCTTCTTCGTGGAGACCACCGGGGTGGCGTGCTGGGCGGCCGTGGGGGGCGAGACGGGCCGGAGCGTCGTCGTCCCGCTCTGCGGGGCCGGTCTGAAGACGGGCCTCGCGCCCTGAACGGACTCAGTCCGTCCAGTAGGTGTCGTGCTTGATGAAGAACTCCGCCCGCTGCTTCTCCGGCCAGTCCGAGACCTGCCCCACCTTCTCGAAGTACTCCTCGCGGGGCGCTCCGGGCGTGAAGAGCAGCAGCATGGACGCGGGCTCGTCGGAGTCGTTGCGGAAGGCGTGCAGGCCGCCTTGGGGGACGTACAGGAAGTCGCCCTCCCCGGTGTCGGTCCAGCGTTCGCCGTCGAAGATCCGGACCGTCCCGCCGAGGATGTAGAAGGACTCCGAGATCGACCGGTGGAAGTGTGTGGCGGGGCCGCCCGCCCGGGGGCCCATGGTGATCCGGTAGAGCCCGAACTCGCCGTGCGTCGAGCCGGTGGTGGCCAGGTAGTCGGTGCTGCCGCCGCTGCGGGTCAGCAGGTTCGGGGCGGTGTCCGCCGGTCGGTACACCGCGGTGATCTCGCCCTCGCCGCCGGCGTAGACGGGTTCCGGATACGACATGCCGCTCTCCTGTCCTGGTGCCGCCCGCCCCACGCGTCCCGCCTCCGCGTTCCCGCGGGTCCGCGGGAACGACGGGACACGGCCGACGTTCCGTGACCGGCGTGCGACACCGCGTGCTGGGGGCATCGGACGTCCCTGCCACCACGGTACGACGGTCCCGCCGTCCGGGCCGTCGCGGCGAGGCGACGGCCCGCGGAGGGGAAGCGGGCCGTAGAGGGCGAGCGGGCCGGGGAGAGGGAACGGTCCGCGGAGAGGGAACGGAGACTTCCGCTGCGTAGCGTCCGCGGCAGAGCAGCATGTCCTCGGCGCTGTACCGCGACGTCGTCGTGGCACACGCCGGGCCAGGTGCCGCCCCTTGCCGAGAAAGGGATCGACATTGGACGAGAAGGTCCTCGACGCCCAGACGTGGGTCAACGCGACCTACGGAGGCGTCTCCGGATACGTACGGTGCCCAGAGGACGGCCGCACAGGCTGGTCCACCATGAACGCCCTCGTGATGGGCCTCCAGCACGAACTGGGCATCAGCCCGGTGGTCGCCAGCTTCGGCCCGACCACGATGTCCAGGCTCCAGGCCCTGGGCGACATCGGCTTCGGCTGGGACAAGAACACCAACATCGTCCGCATCATCCAGCACGGCCTGTTCTGCAAGGGCTACTGGGGGGCCAACGGCTACGGCGGCTACGGCGCCGTCACGACCGAGGCCGTCAAGAACCTCCTCACCGACATGGGCCTGCCCGACGGGGGCACCGGCACCGCCGGCGGCGTCACGACACCGAAGATCTTCAAGTGCATCCTGAACATGGACGCGTACACGAAGGTCAGCGGCGGTACGGACGACATCCGCTCGATCCAGCGCTGGCTCAACGGCAGTTACTGGACCAGGGACGCCTACACCATCGGCCCCTGCGACGGGATCTACTCCCGTGACGTGCAGAAGTCCATGATGATCGCCATCCAGTACGAGCTCGGGATCGCCGCCCCGAACGGGAACTTCGGCCCGGCCACCCAGGCCGGGCTGCAGACCAAGAACCTCGGTGAGGGCAGTTCGGGCCTGTGGGTCCAGCTGTTCTCCGCCGCCTGCGTCTTCAACTCCCCCGTCCCGACCGGCACGAGTGAGACCGGCACCCCCACCACGTGGCGCAGCAGCTACGACTCCAAGCTCCGCGAGTGGGTCGAGATATTCCAGAGGTTCTCGAAACTGGACGTCAACGGGCGTTCGGACTACCGGACATGGGCGCAGCTCCTGGTCTCCATGGGTGACCCCGACCGCCCCGCCACCGGCTCCGACACCCGCTTCGAGATCACCGCCTCCCGCGCCCAGTGGCTGCGCAACAACGGCTACGCGGTCGTGGGCCGCTACATCTACGACCCGCCGGGCTCGACCCTGGACAAGGAGATCAAGCCGGGCGAGCTGAACACGATGTTCAGCAACGGGCTGAAGGTCTTCCCGATCTACCAGGACAACGCCCGGCAGCTCTCCGACTTCACCTACAGCCAGGGCTACCAGCACGCGCTCAACGCCCACAGCCTGGCCTCCGGTTACGGCTTCAACCGCGGGACCGTCATCTACTTCGCGGTGGACTACGACGCCACCCGCGACGAGATCGACGCGGCGATCGTGCCGTACTTCCACGGAGTGGCCGCCGGCCTGGCCTACAACGGCAGGCGCTACGTGCACGGCGTGTACGGCTCGCGGAACGTGTGCACCGTCGTCAGCCGGCAGACCGGGGCCCGCTACTCGTTCGTCTCGGGCATGTCATGGGGCTTCTCCGGCAACCTCGGCTTCCCGATCCCCGCGAACTGGTCGTTCAACCAGATCAAGGAGTTCAAGGTCACCAACGGGTCGGACACCTTCGACCTCGACCGTGACGTGGTCTCCGGCATCGACCCCGGCCAGAGCAGCGTGAACAAGCCGTCGGGCCCGGCGGACGGCTTCATCGACTACGTCCAGCGCCTGTACGACCACGCCGTGGCCTACCCGGGCGAGGGCGACCCGAACCAGCTGGTCATGGAGTACATCCGGCACAAGGCGTACGGCGGCGGCGACTGGGACTTCCTGATCGGGTCGTACAACTCGGAGTTCGTCGACTACGCCAACGGAAAAGGCATGTCGGTGATGACCGACTTCACCGACCCGTACACGGCGTACGAACTCGGCGCCGAGCACCTCATGGCGTCCGCCAACGGGCACTTCGTCTCCTGGATGCCGTCCAACCCGCGTTCGGTGAACGCGGGCGACGTCGCGGGCTGGGGCGGCGACCTGCTGACCCTCTACGTCGACTGGCGCCGGGCCTCGGACCAGTACCCCGACGGCCGCAACTTCGTGCAGCTGAAGATGGCCAAGGTCGGGGTCGCGTCCAGCTTCGGCTACAACGACCTGATCGAGGACGCGGATGCCTGGCTGCTGGCCAAGGCGGTCCGTGACGGGAAGACGATCGTCCAGGCCGTCCGCGACCTCTACAACGGGGGCGGCGGCCTGACACGCTTCAGCCGCTACTGGAGCGGGCGCTTCAGCGGCAACGCGGAGGACGCCAAGTTCCTCGCCCACAACATCCTCACCGCGGCCGACGACGCGAAGGTCATCGCCGCCCAGATCGGGCTCGTCACCGTACGGGGCGGGATCAAGACGCTGCCCGCGATGCTCGGGTACGACGACCTGGAGCCCTTCGAGCAGGGCTTCGTCGACGTGATGCTGGCCCGCACGGGAACCGAACGGCGCCTGCGTGCCACCTATGAAGCGAACCACGAGAAGTACCTGAAGGCCGCCAGGAGCCGCGCGGCCCGCGAATGAACGAAGGGACCACCCCGTAAGTGAACGCCGTCTCGGCACTGGCCGCCATCGCACTCCCCCCACTCGTCCTGGCGGTGTTCGTGCTGAGTGTCTGGAAAACCGCGCGCGGACTGTCCGCACGCCGTTGGGAACGCCCCGGTTGGTGGGTGTTCCCGGCGGTGGTGCTGACCGGGCTCGGCTGCGTCGTCTGGTTCGTCGGGGTCTTCTCCGGCGGTCTCGACGTCCGGGAGGCCTGCGCCTCCCGGGGAGCGGGCTACGACGACGCCTACCGGTCGGAGTCCTGGCGCGAGCCGTCCCGGTGGTTCCCCCTGCACAACAGGTGCAACGCCGGATTCGACCTGGTCCCCGCCTGGGTCAACCCCACTCTCGTCGCCATCGCGCTGCTGCTCGTCGGCTGTGCCGCGGGTGCTGTCGCGACGGCGGTCATCGGAAGGAAGAAGAGTGAGAAACAAGATTGACCGACGCGGTGTGCTCCTCGCGGGCGCCGCGATAGGGGCCACCACGGCCCTGGCCGGCCTGCCCGGCACCGCGTACGCCGCCCCGGCCGTCCCGTCGGCCGCCGGCGCTCCCACCGGCCGGCGCTGGGCGGGTGCGAAGTCCGCGAACGGCTGGCCCGTCCTCGACGAGGCGGAGCTCTTCACGATCGAGGGCTCCGGCCGGTCCGTGCGTCTCGCGGGGGGTGACGCGGCGGTGATCCTGCTGCACGTGGCCCGCCGCTTCCACTACGAGATCGACCAGCTCCGCGAGGACGACGTCACGGGCCACCGGACGGCGCGCACCGTGGCCGAGGACTACGAGTCCAACTACCTGTCGGGCACCGCCCTGGCGATCCGTCCGCTCGCCTACCCGGCAGGCGTCAAGGGCGGCCTCTACCCGCACGAACTCGTCGTGGTGCGGGACATCCTCGCCGAGCTGGACGGTGCGGTCGTCTGGGGTGGCGAGGTCGCCGCCCCGAAGGAGTCCCACTTCGAGCTCGCGCACAAGCCGGGCCACCCGAAGGTGAAGGGCGTGGCCCGTACGATCCGCGGCTGGCAGGCGGGCCCCGGCGACGCGGGCGCGGGCACCGTCGACGCCTTCGACCCGAAACGCCGCACCAGGGCCGAGGCGTTCGCCCGCAGGGCGGCGTAACCGCATGCGGTCCGCGCGGGCGGCGGGGCTCCCCCGCCGCCCGCGCGGACCAAGGGGGTGCGGGTGCGGCCTGGTTCCCTTCCGATGCGCACCGGAAGGCCGCAGGCAACGTGCCGGGTTGTCAGTGCCCCCTGCTTCCATGACGAAATGAGCACTGTGCACGAGACCGCCGCCCTCCTCCCGGCCCCCGACGAACTCCGTCTCCATCTGCGCGCGCTGGCCGTTCTGGACGCCGCTCTCGGCGACGATCCGGCCTTCTGCTGCTACACCTTCGACGCCGCATGGGGCCCCGGCGAGGAGGCGGCCCTGATGGACAACGGCTCGGGGGACGACTTCTCCGTCCACTTCACCACGGACGGTGTGCTCATACGCGGCTTCGACCACGAGTCGCAGATGAGCCCGTACGGGTCGGACGACGAGGAGGTCTGGCCCGGAGTGATCGACGAGGTGCCGGCCGCGTTGCGCCCGCTCCTGGACGATCCCGCCTTTCGCGAGGAGGGCGGCTCCGGCGTCCCTCGTGTCACCGCCTGTCTGTGGCGGGAGACCGACGACACGGCCTGGCGCACCGGTTCGGGCATCGACTTCCCGCCCGGCAGCGAGGACCCGGACGGCTCCGGTTACCTCTTCCATCTCCTGACGGACCGCTCCCCCGAGGCCGTCCAGGCGTACTTCGAGGACTACTACGAGCGTCCCGTCCCCCTCGATGCCGTCCGCCACGTCCTCGCCGGGCATCCCCTCACCCCTGCGATCAGCGCGGCCCTCGACCCGGCCGCCCTCTCGGACGACGCCCTGCTCCGCAGGATCGCGGCGCACCCCGAGGCCTCCTCCTACCTGGCCTGCGGCGGTGCGTTCGACCTCGCCCGCACCGACCCGATCGAGCAGATAGCCCTGCCCAACGGCCTTCGGGTGGAGCCCGTGGCCGGATGCAACGCGGGAGGCACCCATTACCTCTGCGGCCCGGCGTTCCCCGGCCACCCGCGCCCGGTCCTCTACACCGACTCCGAGGGCCGGGCCGCGCTGATCGCCGAGTCACTGGCCGAGGCCCTGACCCTCGTCATCGTCCTCCCGTCCTGGCAGGAGGCCCTGGCCGGCTCCCGTCCCCCGGCCCTCGGCTCCGACTACCTGGAGGACAACCCGGACCACCCAGCCCTGCGCGACCGCCTCCTCACCGCCCTGGGGCTTCCTGCGGCCGGCGACCAGGACGTGCTGAAGCGTCTCCTCACGACGGCCGCCCGCACCCTCCCCGACGGCTTCCTCCCGCACGTGCCCGGCGAGGAGGACTGTTCCTTCCAGCCGATGCCCGATGTCCCGGATGCGCGGCTCCCGGGCGCTGTCGCCGCTGCGTGAGTCCGCCGGATGATCAACGGCGCAGCGCCCCCCTCGCAGGGCCTGCACTCGCTAGGGTTGGTTCATGACCGCACTGCCCGACTGGATGCGCCCGCCTCGCGCGGAAGGCTGGTTCGCGGAGGATCTGGACCGCCTGCCCGAGGCACCCCGCCACACGGAGCTGATCGATGGAGCCCTCGTCTTCATGATGTCGCCCCAGAGGTGGTGGCACGGCCACCTCGTCACCATGCTCACGGTCGCGCTCATGGAACAGGTGCCCGCCGATACCAGGGTCAGCCGCGAGATGACCATCAAGCTGGACCCGCGCAACCGCCCCGAACCGGACCTGCTGGTGACAACGGCCGACTTCGACGGTGACCGCACCTGGTTCGCACCGGAGGAAGTCCGGCTCGTCATCGAGGTCGTCTCACCCGAGTCCGCCCATCGCGATCGCACGGTGAAGCTCCGCAAATACGCCGAGGCGGGCATCCCGCACTACTGGTGCATCGAGGACGAGGAAGGGGCGCCCGTCGTCCACGTCTACGAGCTCGACGAACCCACTGGCGCCTACGCGCCCGCCGGGATCTTCCGTGGCACCCTCCAGCGCCCGGTGCCCTTCGAGATCAGCCTGGAGCTCGACAGGCTGACGCCGCCGCACAGCAGCTGAAAGGCCGGCCGCCGGATCGAGGGCTCACCGCGGCCGGAGCCCTGTGCCCGACCCGCCGACAGGCGGATCGGACACAGGGTCGACATGGCATCAGACGTTGAAGCGGAACTCCACCACGTCGCCGTCCTGCATCACGTAGTCCTTGCCCTCCATGCGCGCCTTGCCCTTGGCGCGGGCCTCGGCGACCGAGCCCGTCTCGACGAGGTCGTCGAAGGAGATGATCTCCGCCTTGATGAAGCCCTTCTGGAAGTCGGTGTGGATCACACCGGCCGCCTCCGGGGCCGTGGCGCCCTTCTTGATCGTCCAGGCGCGGGTCTCCTTCGGACCTGCCGTGAGGTAGGTCTGCAGGCCCAGGGTGTCGAAGCCGACGCGGCCGAGGGTGGCCAGGCCGGGCTCCTCCTGGCCCATCGACTGGAGGAGTTCGAGGGCCTCCTCGTCGTCGAGCTCGATCAGCTCGGACTCGATCTTGGCGTTCAGGAAGATGGCCTCCGCCGGGGCGACCAGGGCGCGCTGCTCGTTCTTGAAGTCCTCGTCGACCAGCTCGTCCTCGTCGACGTTGAACACGTAGAGGAACGGCTTCGTCGTGAGCAGGTGCAGTTCGTGGAGGAGGCGGCCCTTCTCCGTGCCGGCGGTGATGCCGCGGGAGAAGAGGGTGTCGCCCGCTTCGAGGATCTTCTGGGCCTCCTCGACGGCCGCGAGGACCGCGACCTTCTCCTTCTGGAGGCGGGACTCCTTCGTCAGGCGCGGGACGGCCTTCTCGACGGACTGGAGGTCGGCCAGGATCAGCTCGGTGTTGATCGTCTCGATGTCGTCCTTCGGCGAGACCTTGCCGTCGACGTGGACGACGTTCTCGTCCTTGAAGGCGCGGATGACCTGGCAGATCGCGTCGGACTCGCGGATGTTCGCCAGGAACTTGTTGCCCAGGCCCTCGCCCTCGCTCGCGCCGCGCACGATGCCGGCGATGTCGACGAAGTCGACGGTGGCCGGGAGCAGCTTCTGCGAGCTGAAGATCTCGGCGAGCTTGTTCAGGCGGGGGTCGGGGACACCGACGACGCCGACGTTGGGCTCGATCGTGGCGAACGGGTAGTTGGCCGCCAGCACGTCGTTCTTGGTCAGGGCGTTGAACAGGGTCGACTTGCCGACATTCGGCAGGCCGACGATTCCGATCGTGAGCGACACTTTGGCGACTTCCTGGAGTGAGGAGAGGGGCTGTGCGGGCGGGCCGTGGCTGACCCGATTCTCCAGTTTACGGGCGGGCCGGGGCGCCCCGTCACGGGTGCGGGGCGTGGGAGGCGTACGGGGAGCGGAGGCGGCTCCGCCGGGCGCGGGCGGGGCCGAACGGTGGTGTTTCGGCCCCGAGGGGTCGAACGCAACGCCAAGGTCGGCCAAAACGCGTGTCCAACGCCCGAAAGGACCCGGCCCGCGACCTAGGTTGTCGGGGTGGAGCAGCACAGGACTCGTACCCCGCAGCGCAGGCAGCCCCAGCAGGTGGCCTCCGGCCCGTCCGGCGGCCTCGGTGAGGCTCCGTCCGGCTATCCGGCGTCGGTGGCGGTGGCCACGGCGCCCGCGGCCGGGCCCGTTCCCGGCCGCCGTACCGGTCCCGTCGCGCCCGTGGTGCTCGCGCTGCGCAGATTTCCCAATCCGCGGCTGACCGGCATCGGCGCCGGTCTCTTCGCGACCCTGACGATGTTCCTGCTGGCCTGCCTGGACCGGCTGCTCCTGGGCAGCTCGGAGATCGTGTACGGGGTGCTCTTCCTGCCGGTCAGCGCGCTGACCGCCCTGTGGGTGCGGCCCGCCGACCTGGTGACGGCCCCGATCATCGTGCCCATCGCCTTCGCCGTGGGCGTGATCCCCGTCGCCGGGGGCACGGGCGGGTTCGGCGGGCAGGTCATGGCCGTCGTGACGGCGCTGGCCGTGCACGCGGGCTGGCTGTACGGCGGCACGCTCGTCGCGGGCCTCATCGCCACCGTGCGGAAGATCCGTCGGATGCGGGAGCGGCAGCGCCACCTGGTCAGGGCCGACCGGAGCGCACGCCGCCCCCGCGTGTAGGGCTACGGGCTACTTGCCCGCGGCGGCCATCGCGGCGCCGACGATGCCCGCGTTGTTCTGCAGCTGTGCGGGGACGAGCTCGGCCCGTACGTGCTCGATCAGGGGCAGGAACTTCTCGGCCTTGCGGCTGACTCCGCCGCCGATGATGAAGAGTTCGGGCGAGAACAGCATCTCCACGTGGACCAGGTACTTCTGCACCCGGTGCGCCCAGTGGGCCCAGCTGAGGTCCTCGTCCTCCTTGGCCTTCGTGGAGGCGCGCTTCTCGGCGTCGTGGCCGTGCAGTTCCAGGTGGCCGAGCTCGGTGTTGGGGACGAGGTGCCCGTCGGTGAAGACGGCGCTGCCGATGCCCGTGCCGAGGGTCAGCATGATGACCGTGCCCTTGCGGTCCTTGCCCGCGCCGAAGGTCATCTCGGCGATGCCCGCCGCGTCGGCGTCGTTCAGGATCGTGACGCTCCGGCCGATGCGTTCGGTGAGCAGCGCCCGGGCGTCCGTGTCGATCCAGCCCTTGTCGACGTTGGCCGCGGTCCTGGTGATTCCGCCCGTGACGACTCCGGGGAACGTGATGCCGACCGGCCCCTGCCAGTCGAAGTGGCCCACCACCTCGGCCACACCGTCGGCGACGCTCTCGGGCGTCGCCGGGTGGGGGGTCAAAACCTTGTGGCGCGGCTGCGCCAGCTCTCCGCGGTCCAGGTCGACGGGCGCGCCCTTGATCCCTGAACCACCGATGTCCACACCGAAGATCTCCATGGGATCCACGGTACGGGCAGGTGGCACGGATCACGCACCGGAGGGACGGGCGGGGGTGTGCCCGGTCGTACGGCGCACTCGGTGTGCGTCCGCCCGCGCGGTGGCGGGCGGGCGCACCCGCGTCGTCACTCCGCGGAGAGTGCGGCGGCCTCGGCGCGCAGGTCGCGCCGCAGCTCCTTGGGCAGCGAGAAGGTGATCGACTCGTCGGCGGTCTTCACCGTCTCGACGTCCGCGTAGCCCCGCTCGCCCAGCCACTCCAGCACGCCGTCGACGAGGACGTCGGGCACCGAGGCGCCGGAGGTCAGGCCGACCGTGGTGACACCCTCCAGCCAGGCCTCGTCGATCTCGTCGGCGAAGTCCACCAGGTGGGCGGCCGGCGCACCGGCGTCCAGGGCGACCTCGACCATGCGGATCGAGTTGGAGGAGTTCTTCGAGCCGACGACGATGACGAGCTCGGCGTCCTCGGCCAGCTTCTTCACCGCGACCTGGCGGTTCTGCGTGGCGTAGCAGATGTCGTCGCTCGGCGGGGAGAGGAGGTTCGGGAACTTGTTCTTGAGGGCGCCGACCGTCTCCATCGTCTCGTCGACGGAGAGCGTGGTCTGGGAGAGCCAGACGACCTTGGACTCGTCGCGGACCTCGACGTTCGCGACGTCCTCGGGTCCGTCGACGAGGGTGATGTGGTCGGGGGCCTCGCCGCTCGTGCCGATGACCTCCTCGTGGCCCTCGTGGCCGATCAGGAGGATGTCGTAGTCCTCCTTGGCGTACCGCACGGCTTCCTTGTGGACCTTGGTCACCAGGGGGCACGTCGCGTCGATCGTGGCGAGCTTGCGCTCGGCGGCCTCGGCGTGGACCGTCGGGGCGACACCGTGCGCGGAGAACATCACGATGGAGCCCTCGGGCACCTCGGCGGTCACGTCGACGAAGATCGCGCCCTTCTTCTCGAGGGTTTGCACGACGTACTTGTTGTGCACGATCTCGTGGCGGACGTAGATCGGGGCCCCGTACTGCTCCAGGGCCTTCTCCACGGCGATCACGGCACGGTCCACGCCCGCGCAGTAGCCGCGGGGCGCGGCGAGCAGGACGCGGCGGCTGCCACCGCGGCGCGGAGCGCCTCCGCTCGGGGCGGTGGCGGGTGACGGGCTGGGCGTTGCAGTCATGCGTCCCATCGTAAGGCCGTACCGAACAGGCGCCGGTTCGGCGGGGTCGGGAGACTGATGCGTACGCAATCCAGCGACGGAGGCCACATGGCGGGCAGCGGCAGCAGCACGGACGACGGAAGGCTGCGGCGCACACTCGGGTTCCGGGACCTGGTGGTCTACGGGCTGCTGTTCATCGCCCCCATGGCCCCGGTGGGCGTGTTCGGCACCCTGGACGCCAAGTCGGACGGCGCCGTGGCGCTGGTGTACATCGTGGCGACGGTCGTGATGGCCTTCACCGCTTTCAGCTACGCCCAGATGGTCCACGTCGCCCCGCTCGCCGGCTCGGTCTTCGCGTACGCCCGGAAGGGGCTCGGCGAGGGGCCGGGGTTCATCGCCGGCTGGATGGCGATGCTCGACTACCTGCTCATCCCGGCGGTCGCCTACCTCTTCTCCGGGATCGCGATGAACGCGCTGGTCCCGGAGGTGTCGCGGTGGGTGTGGACGGCGATCGCGGTGGTCGTGACGACCCTGCTCAACCTCTGGGGCGTCCGGGCGGCGGCGCGGGTGGGCTTCGCGGTGCTCGCCATGGAGATCGTGGTGCTGCTGGTCTTCGTCGTGTCGGCGGTGGTCGTGCTGGTCAGGGACGGCGCGGAGCGCGGCTGGCTGAGTCCGCTCAGCGGTGACTCGGGCTTCTCGGCGACGGCCGTGCTGGGAGCGGTGTCCGTCGCCGTGCTGTCGTATCTGGGCTTCGACGCGATCGCCTCGTTCGCCGAGGAGGTGACGGGCGGGTCGGCCAAGGTGGCGCGGGCCGTGCTGTTCTGCCTGGTGCTCGCCGGGGTGCTGTTCATCGTCCAGACGTATCTCGCCGGGCTGCTGGAACCGGTGTCGTCGGCGGAGCTCGCGGCGGACCCGGTGAAGCAGGGGTCGGCCTTCTACGACACGGTGGACGCCTCCGTCGGCACCTGGCTGCACGACCTGGTCGCCGTGAGCAAGGCGATCGGTGCGGCTTTCGCGGCTCTGGCGGGCCAGGCGGCGGCGGGGCGGCTGCTGTTCGCGATGGCCCGGGAACGGCGCCTGCCCTCGGTGCTGTCCCAGGTGGACACCAGGTCCGGGGTGCCGCGCGTGGCGATCACGTGTGCCGCGGTGGTGACGCTGGTGGCGGCGGTGTGGGCGGCCCGGCGCGACGACGGGCTCGACCACCTGGTGTCGGTGGTGGACGTGGGCGCGCTCACGGCGTTCGTGCTGCTGCACGCCTCGGTGGTGGGCTGGTTCGTCGTACGCCGCATGGAGGGCCCGCCCAGCTGGTGGCGCCATGTGCTGATGCCGGTGGTCGGGGCCGCCGTCCTGGTCGCGGTGATCCTGGAGGCGACGACGAGCGCTCAGCTGGTGGGGCTGTGCTGGCTGGGGATCGGGCTCGTGGTGCTGGCGGTGCAGTGGGGGCGGCGGGCCGCCTGATTGTCGGTACCGGCCGATACGCTCCCCCGTATGGCTCTCACTACGTCCCCGGAAGCCCCGCTGCCCGTAGGCGACGTGTCGCGGCTGATCGGCGGGTGGATCGACCGGCTCGGCGCCGTCTGGGTCGAGGGGCAGATCACCCAGCTGTCGCGCCGGCCGGGCGCCGGGGTGGTGTTCCTGACGCTGCGCGATCCGTCGCACGACATCTCGGTGAGCGTGACCTGCTTCCGGCAGGTCTTCGACCGGATCGCCGACGTGGTGACCGAGGGCGCGCGGGTCGTCGTCCTGGCGAAGCCCGAGTGGTACGCCCCCCGGGGGCAGCTGTCCCTGCGAGCGACGGAGATACGGCCGGTCGGCATCGGTGAACTGCTGGTGCGGCTGGAGCAGCTGAAGAAGTCCCTGGCGGCCGAGGGGCTGTTCGCCCTGGACCGCAAGAAGCCGCTGCCCTTCCTGCCGCAGCTGGTCGGCCTGGTCTGCGGACGGGCGTCGGCGGCGGAGCGCGATGTGCTGGAGAACGCCAGGCGGCGCTGGCCGGCCGTGCGCTTCGAGGTGCGCAACACCGCGGTGCAGGGGGTGCACGCGGTGAATCAGGTGGTCCAGGCCGTCAAGGAGCTGGATGCCATGGAGGACGTCGACGTGATCGTGGTCGCCCGCGGCGGCGGCAGCGTGGAGGACCTCCTGCCGTTCTCCGACGAGGAGCTGATCCGGACGGTGGCCGCGTGCCGTACGCCGGTGGTCTCCGCGATCGGGCACGAGCCGGACTCGCCGCTGCTCGACCTGGTCGCCGACCTGCGCGCGTCGACGCCGACGGACGCGGCGAAGAAGGTCGTGCCGGACGTGGGCGAGGAGCTGGACCGGGTGCAGCAGCTGCGGGACCGCGGCCTGCGGACGGTGCGGGGGCTGATCGAGCGGGAGGAGCGGGGGCTGGCGCACGCGCTGGGCCGGTCCTCGATGGAGCGCCCGCACCGCATGGTGGACGAGCGGGCCTCCGAGATCGACGCCCTGGTGGGGCGCAGCCGCCGGGTGCTGGGGCATCTGCTGGACCGCGCCGACTCGGAGCTCGCGCACACCCGCGCCCGGGTGGTGGCGCTGTCGCCGGCGGCGACGCTGGAGCGGGGGTACGCCGTGCTGCAGCGGCCGGACGGCCATGTGGTGCGCTCCCCCGCCGATGCGGGGGCGCCGGGCGAGGAGCTGCGGGCGCGGGTGTCGGAGGGCGAGTTCACGGTACGGGTGGCGGAATGAGGGGCCGGGATCGCCGGACCCCGCGCATAGGGTGGTCGATATGACGGACGACGGGACGACGGTGGCTGCCGCGACGGGCACGCTCGGCTACGAGCAGGCGCGGGACGAGCTGATCGAGGTCGTACGCCGCCTGGAGGCGGGCGGCACGACGCTGGAGGAGTCGCTGGCCCTGTGGGAGCGGGGCGAGGAGCTGGCGAAGGTGTGCCGGCGCTGGTTGGAGGGCGCGCGGGCCAGGCTCGACGCGGCGCTGGCGTCCCCGGAGGAGTCCGGCGAGGGCGGCGAGGGCGGCGACGGCGCGACCTGAGCGAGGCGCGGGCCCGGGCCCCCGGGAGGTCCCTTCTTCTCCGCGCCGGTCCGCCACCGGTGTGCGGTCGATCGTGCGGGGCCCGATCGTGCCGGACGACAGGAATCCCCGTGGCGCCGGGCGCCACGGGGATTCTGCGTGCGGTCTCGTGCGGCGCCGTCAGGGGGCCTGGGTGGCGGCGGACGGCTCGGCCGTCAGCGCGGTGGCCATCTCGGCGAGGCGGTCCGCCGGGGCCGAGCCGGTGACCACGGTGGTGACGCCGTCGGCGTGCAGCACGAGGGCGTCGTACTTGGAGCCCTCCCAGACCTGCCACGCCTTGCCCGCGACCTCGCGCGTGCGCCCGGTGTCGCGGGCGTCCCGGCTGACCTCGGGGACGTACTTGCGGGCCGGGCTCGTGGACTGCTCGACCGCGACGTACTTCCTGTCCGGGTCGAGGAAGCCGAGGTGCCAGCCGGAGCCGTCCTGTCCCTGGTAGGACACCGAGGTCGGCTTCCAGCCCTTGGCCAGTCCGTCGGGCGCGACCACGGGGTACGGCGCGGCGCGCCGGGCCGTCGCCAGCTCGACGCGGTAGTCGACCGCCTTGACCGGGTCGGCCTTGTCGTCGTGCGGAATGAAGATGTAGACGACCCCCGCCACTGCGGTGATCACGAGCATCGACAGGAACATGTCCCGGACGGTCTGCTTGCCTCGCTTGCTTGCCACGGACTCAATGGTGGCATGCCGCCTCCGGACGGCCCGCGAGGGGGCGTCCCCCCGCCCGGCCAGGGGCAGCCGCTCATTCGTGACCCGCCCTGCTCATTTTATCGACCTACCGATAGAGTCACAGCACCCTCTTTTCCGGTCGTCGTCGTACAGAAAGGTGCGCTCCGATGTCCGAGCATCATCTGCCGTCCCAGCTCGAGGTCTCTCCGGAGGCCCCCGACCGCAACCTGGCCCTGGAGCTGGTCCGGGTCACCGAGGCCGCCGCCATGGCCGCCGGGCGCTGGGTCGGCCGCGGCGACAAGATCGGCGCCGACGGTGCCGCGGTGAAAGCCATGCGCACGCTCGTCTCCACGGTGTCGATGAACGGCATCGTCGTCATCGGCGAGGGCGAGAAGGACGAAGCGCCCATGCTGTTCAACGGCGAGCGTGTCGGCGACGGCACCGGGGCCGAGGTCGACATCGCCGTCGACCCGATCGACGGCACCACGCTCAACGCCAAGGGCATGCCCAACGCCATCGCGGTGCTGGCGGCGGCCGACCGGGGCGCGATGTTCGACCCGTCCGCCGTGTTCTACATGGACAAGCTGGTCACCGGCCCCGAGGCGGCCGACTTCGTCGACATCAACGCGCCCGTGTCCGTGAACATCCGGCGCGTCGCGAAGGCCAAGAACTCGACCCCCGAGGACGTCACGGTCATCATCCTGGACCGCCCCCGGCACGACACGATCGTGCGGGAGATCCGGGAGACGGGTGCGCGGATCAAGTTCATCTCCGACGGCGACGTCGCCGGGTCGATCATGGCCGCCCGCGAGGGCACCGGCGTCGACCTCCTCATGGGGATCGGCGGAACCCCCGAGGGCATCATCTCGGCGTGCGCCATAAAGTGCCTGGGCGGTGTCATCCAGGGCAAGCTCTGGCCCAAGGACGAGGCGGAGCGGCAGCGGGCGCTCGACGCGGGACACGACCTCGACCGGGTGCTGTCGACGGACGACCTCGTCAGCGGCGACAACGTCTTCTTCGTCGCCACCGGGATCACCGACGGTGAACTGCTGCGCGGTGTGCGGTACCGCGCGGAGACGGCCACCACCGACTCCCTCGTGATGCGCTCCAAGTCCGGCACGATCCGCCGGATCGACTCGACGCACCGGCTGTCGAAGCTGCGCGCCTACAGCGCGATCGACTTCGACCGCGCCAAGTAGGCCCTGCCGTGCGGATGGTGGGGACCGGTCAGGGCCGGTTCCCCCCGTCCGTGCACGCGGGCCTCAGCCCGCGGCGGCTATGCGCTCGCCCGGGGCGGCGGCCTTGAGCTCGATGTCCCGTCTGCGGCGCCGGGCCAGTGCCACACGGCGCTCGGCGGCGGTGAGGCCGCCCCACACCCCGTAGGGCTCGGGCTGGACGAGTGCGTGTTCCCGGCACTCCACCATGACCGGGCATCTCGCGCAGACCTGCTTCGCCGCTTCCTCGCGGGAGAGCCGGGCGGCTGTCGGCTCCTTCGACGGGGCGAAGAACAGCCCGGCCTCGTCCCGGCGGCACACCGCCTCCGAGTGCCAGGGCCCCGCCTCGTCCTCCCGCGCGGGGGTGCGCCGGGCGGGCACGGCGGCGACCTGCAGGGGCTGATGCGGCAAATGCAGCACGGTCCACTCCTGACGACGGCTTGGGCTTCGTGAGCGAGAGGCGATGCAGCACTCCCTACCCGCTGTACGCACCCCTATGCACTGAGTGGTTCCCACTTGGCCCGCCACCGGAACACCTCGTCACGGCATGGCCGGAATTCGCGCCGGACCGCCCGCCCGGCGTCAGTGACCCAGGTGTTTGCGCAGCTGCCGCTGGAGGTTGGTGATGAGCTTGCCGCGCTTGGGCTTCGCCTCGACGCTCCCGAACACGGAATAGCCGTTCACCACGACGACGGGTGCTTCGGGGTCGGCGGATTCCAGGGTGTCGACCTCGAAACTGCCGAAGACGCCCGTGCCGCTGCCGCGCAGGGAGATGTTCTCCGGCACCTTGATCTCGACACTCCCGAAGATGGACGTCGCGTTGATGACGGTCAGACGCTGGCCGAAAAGCGCCTCGGTGAGGTCTATTTCGACGCTTCCGAAGAGGGAGAAGGCGTTCGTGCGGCCGCCCACGCGCCAACGGCCCCTGCGGGTGGAGCTGCTGAACACCGCCACCAGGTTCTCCGCGGCCCCGGCCGCCGCCTCGGGGCCGTAGCCGTACGGCGAGGTGTCGAGGCGGCTCGTCCCGGACTGCGCGGGCAGATCCCGCACCAGGGGCTCCAGTTCGCCGACGGTCTTGGCCCGGTAGACGAGGTCGACCCGCTCGGCGTGCTCCTCGGCGGTCAGCCTGCCCTCGGCCATGGCCTCCCGCAGGATGTCCGCGATCCGGTCGCGGTCCGCGTCGGACGCGCGGATTCCGGCGGGCGCGGGACCGGCCGGAGCGACGGGCTGCTGGGGCTGCTTTTCGAGGTCCACCGGCCAAGCGTACCGAAACGCGATAGATCGCGACCAGTGCCTCTCCGGCCCTGCCGCGAATCCGGGCCGGAAAGGCGCCGGCCCGGAGCGGGCCGGGCCCGCTCCGGCCGGGCGGTCCCGGTGAGCCTTACCTCACAGGGCCCGTTCCGTTCCGGCGCTCTACCCTGATGGATGCGCTGCCCGAGGGAGGTCAGCCGCTGTCACCGAGTGAGGAATGGCCGTAATGCCAGAGTTTGCGTACTCCGATCTGCTCCCCCTGGGAGAGGACACCACGCCCTACCGGCTGGTGACCGCCGACGGCGTCTCGACCTTCGAGGCCGACGGCCGTACGTTCCTCAAGGTGGCCCCCGAGGCCCTGCGCACGCTCGCCGCTGAGGCCATGCACGACATCTCGCACTATCTGCGGCCCGCGCACCTGGCGCAGCTGCGGCGGATCGTGGACGACCCCGAAGCCTCCTCCAACGACAAGTTCGTCGCGCTGGACCTCCTGAAGAACGCGAACATCGCCGCCGCGGGCGTCCTCCCCATGTGCCAGGACACCGGCACCGCGATCGTCATGGGCAAGCGCGGGCAGAACGTCCTGACCGAGGGCGGTGACGAGGAGGCCCTGTCGCACGGCATCTTCGACGCCTACACGAAGCTGAACCTGCGCTATTCGCAGATGGCCCCGCTGACCATGTGGGACGAGAAGAACACCGGCTCGAACCTGCCGGCGCAGATCGAGCTGTACGCGACCGACGGCGGCGCCTACAAGTTCCTCTTCATGGCGAAGGGCGGCGGCTCGGCCAACAAGTCGTTCCTCTTCCAGGAGACGAAGGCCGTCCTCAACGAGGCCTCCATGATGAAGTTCCTGGAGGAGAAGATCCGTTCCCTGGGTACGGCGGCCTGCCCGCCCTACCACCTGGCGATCGTGGTCGGCGGCACGTCCGCCGAGTTCGCGCTGAAGACCGCGAAGTACGCCTCCGCGCACTACCTCGACGAGCTGCCCGCCGAGGGCTCGCCGACCGGTCACGGCTTCCGGGACAAGGAGCTGGAGGAGAAGGTCTTCGAGCTCACCCAGAGGATCGGGATCGGTGCGCAGTTCGGCGGCAAGTACTTCTGCCACGACGTGCGCGTGGTGCGCCTGCCGCGGCACGGCGCCTCGCTCCCCGTCGCCATCGCCGTCTCCTGCTCGGCGGACCGGCAGGCCACCGCGAAGATCACCGCGGAGGGCGTCTTCCTGGAGCAGCTGGAGACGGACCCGGCGCGCTTCCTGCCGGACACCACCGACGAGCACCTGGACGAGTCCGGTGACGTGGTGAGGATCGACCTGAACCGGCCCATGGACGAGATCCTCGCCGAGCTGACCAAGTACCCGGTCAAGACCCGGCTCTCCCTGACCGGCCCGCTGGTCGTGGCGCGCGACATCGCGCACGCCAAGATCAAGGAGCGGCTCGACGCGGGCGAGGAGATGCCGCAGTACCTCAAGGACCACCCGGTGTACTACGCGGGCCCCGCGAAGACCCCCGAGGGCTACGCCTCCGGCTCCTTCGGCCCGACCACGGCCGGACGCATGGACAGCTACGTCGCACAGTTCCAGGCCGCGGGCGGTTCCAAGGTGATGCTCGCCAAGGGCAACCGGTCCAAGCAGGTCACGGACGCGTGCGACGCGCACGGCGGGTTCTACCTCGGCTCGATCGGCGGGCCCGCGGCGCGCCTCGCCCAGGACTGCATCAAGAAGGTCGAGGTCGTCGAGTACGAGGAGCTCGGCATGGAGGCGGTCTGGCGGATCGAGGTCGAGGACTTCCCCGCGTTCGTCGTCGTCGACGACAAGGGCAACGACTTCTTCACCGAGCCCGCCCCGGCGCCGACCTTCACCAGCATCCCGGTCCGCGGCCCCGGCCTCGGCTGACCCTCCCGGCCCTCGCGCAGGGGGCGCCCGGCTCCGGCCGGACGCCCCCTGCGGGCCCGCGGCGAACCCTCCGCCCTGCCGGGCCCTCGCCGGGCGGGGAATACGTGCGGCGGCCCACGTGCTGGTTTCCAGCAGGAGGTTTGAACACCATGGACGGATCGGCCCAGGAATCGAAGTACCGCGTCGAGCACGACTCGATGGGTGAGGTGCGGGTACCCGCGCACGCGAAGTGGCGGGCGCAGACCCAGCGGGCGGTGGAGAACTTCCCCGTCTCGGGGCAGCGCCTGGAACGGGCCCATATCGAGGCCCTGGCCCGGATCAAGGCCGCCGCGGCGAAGGTGAACGCCGAGCTGAAGGTGCTGGATCCGGACATCGCGGAGGCCATCCAGGCGGCCGCCGCCGAGGTGGCCTCGGGGCGCTGGGACGAGCACTTCCCCGTGGACGTGTTCCAGACGGGTTCCGGCACGTCGTCCAACATGAACACCAACGAGGTCGTGGCCACGCTCGCCACCGAGCGGCTCGGCCGCGAGGTGCACCCGAACGACCACGTCAACGCCTCGCAGTCGTCGAACGACGTCTTCCCGTCGTCGATCCACATCGCGGCGACCGCGGCCGTCACCGCCGATCTGATCCCCGCTCTCGAACACCTGGCCGAGTCGCTGGAGCGGAAATCAGCCGAATTCGCGGACGTCGTGAAGTCGGGGCGCACGCACCTGATGGACGCCACGCCCGTCACCCTGGGCCAGGAGTTCGGCGGCTACGCCGCGCAGATCCGCTACGGCGTCGAGCGGCTGCACGCCTCGCTCCCCCGCCTCGCCGAACTCCCGCTGGGCGGTACGGCGGTGGGCACCGGCATCAACACCCCGCCGGGCTTCTCGGCCGCGGTGATCGCCGAGGTCGCCCGCACCACCGGGCTGCCCCTCACCGAGGCCCGCAACCACTTCGAGGCGCAGGGGGCCCGGGACGGACTCGTCGAGGCGTCGGGCCAGCTCCGCACGCTCGCGGTGTCCCTCACCAAGATCTCCAACGACCTCCGCTGGATGGCGTCCGGGCCCCGCACGGGCCTGGCCGAGATCAACCTGCCCGACCTCCAGCCCGGGTCGTCGATCATGCCGGGCAAGGTCAATCCGGTGATCCCGGAGGCCGTACTGATGGTCGCCGCCCAGGTGACCGGGAACGACGCCACGGTCGCCGTCGCCGGGGCCGCGGGCAACTTCGAGCTCAACGTGATGCTCCCCGTGATCGCGAAGAACCTCCTGGAGTCCGTCCGCCTGCTCGCGAACGCCTCGCGGCTGCTCGCCGACCGCACGGTCGACGGCGTCACGGCCAACGTGGAGCGGGCCCGGCAGTACGCCGAGTCCTCGCCCTCGGTCGTCACCCCGCTGAACAAGTACATCGGCTACGAGGAGGCGGCGAAGGTCGCCAAGAAGTCGCTGGCCGACGGCACGACCATCCGGGAGACGGTGCTCGCCGGCGGGTACGTCGAGCGCGGCGACCTGACGCTGGAGCAGCTCGACGCGGCCCTGGACGTGTTGCGTATGACCCGGCCGTGACCTGTCCGGTGTGTCGCGTACGACCCGGCCTGACGCGTAACGCGGCGGCCGGGTCGGCGCGTCCCTAAGATCTCTTCATGACGACGACGGAAGCGGGTACGGGAGCAGGCACCGGGGCAGGTGCGGGGGACGGCGGACGCTGGGCTCCGGGGGACCGGATCCTCTGGCGCTACCGGGACAACGGGCACCCGGGCGGGGGCGGAGGCGCCGGCGGCGTGCACATCTGCCGGCCGGTGACCGTCGTGCAGGACACGGACGAGCTGCTCGCCGTGTGGATGGCGTCCGGCACCGAATGCGTGAGACCGGTGCTCGCCGACGGCACCCAGGTGCACGCCGAGCCGCTCGCCACGCGCTACACGCGCCCGCGCACGACCGTGCGCTCCCGGTGGTTCGGCTCCGGCGTGCTCAAGCTCGCCCGGCCGGGTGACCCCTGGTCCGTCTGGCTGTTCTGGGACCGCGGCTGGCTGTTCCGCAACTGGTACGTCAACCTGGAGGAGCCCCGGTCACGCTGGTCCGGGGGAGTCGACTCGCAGGACCATTTCCTCGACATCTCGGTGCGGCCCGACCACAGTTGGGAGTGGCTCGACGAGGACGAGTTCGCCCAGGCCCAGCGGGTCGGCCTGATGGACGCGCCCACGGCCCGGCGGGTGCGCGAGGCCGGTCTCGCGGCCGTCGAGGTGATCCAGCACTGGGGCGCGCCGTTCAGCGACGGCTGGGAGCACTGGCGGCCCGACCCGCGCTGGAAGGTCCCGCCGCTGCCCGATGACTGGGACCGCACCCCCGCGCCCAGCACGTCGTGAGACCCTTGATTCACCCCAGGGGGGCAAACGTAGGATCGCCTTCCGTGAACCGTTCCATCGGCCCGGCGCGTCACAACCGGCGTAATCGGCCACGCACCTGACCACCAGTCACCGCACTTGCCGCACGAGCAGCACCGGGCCGCGTACCCGGGCTGCCGCGCGGTGGCACGAACCACTACGAGGGGTGGAGACGTGTTCGCTGTCCGCTGCCCCGCCATCGGAAGACCGCGCGTCGGCCCCCCGGCCGGCCGTACGGTTTCGGCCCCCTTTCCGGGGGCATCCGGTGACAGCCGTTGTTCTCACCGCTCTTGCCGGGGCACAGTGGCGCACACTCCTGAGGCGAGTGCGATCGCCTCGTACAACCGGCCCGGACGGACGGAATCCCACGCGTGACGGAGCATCCCACCTCCCACGAAGGCCGGCAGCCGCTCGCTGCCCGGCCGCAGGAGCGCGCCCGGCCCCGGCAGCAGGAGGGCCCGCCGGCCGTCGCCGCCACCGCCGCGATCCCCGGCCCTTCCCCGGTCCCCGGAGCGGCGGCCCAGAGCGCCGTGCCGGGGCCCGCGACCGCGGAGTCCGCGGCGTCGGCCGCCGACGCCCAGGCCGCCGCCCGCCGCGAGGGTGACCGGCTGCGCTTCGTCGGTGCCGCGACCCGGCGGATCGCCCGGGGCATAGACCTCGACGAGATCGTGCTCGGACTCTGCAGGGCGAGTGTGCCCACGTTCTCCGACGCCATACTCGTCTACCTTCGCGATCCGCTCCCGGTGGGCGACGAGCGGCCCGTCACGCCGTTCGTGCTGCGGCTGCGGCGCACCGACCGGCTGCGGAACGCCGACGAGGAGAGCGAGAGCGGACCGGAGGGCGAGCGGCTGCGGCTGCCGGTGACCGACCCGCAGGCCGGGCTGATGCCGGCGGCCGACCTCTGCGAGATCCAGGCGGGCGGCGCGCTCGCCGAGGTGCTGCGCGGGGTGCGGCCGGTCTTCGGCGACTCGGCGGCCGCCCGCGTCGCCCTGCCCGAACTGCTGGGCGCGGGGCGGGCGGTGCCCACCGGGCACCGGGCGATCCTGGCCCCTCTGCGCGGCCGCCGCCGGGTGATCGGCGCGGCCGTGTTCCTGCGCGGCACGGACCGCGCGCCGTTCGAGGCCAACGACCTCCTGGTCGCGGCCCAGCTGGCGACGCACACCGCGCTGGGCATCGACAAGGCCGTGCTGTACGGCCGCGAGGCGTATATCGCCGACGAGCTCCAGCGCACGATGCTGCCGGACTCCCTGCCCCAGCCCACCGGCGTGCGCCTGGCGTCGCGTTACCTCCCGGCCGCCGAGACGGCACGGGTGGGCGGCGACTGGTACGACGCGATCCCGCTGCCCGGCAGCAGGGTCGCGCTGGTCGTCGGCGACGTGATGGGCCACTCCATGACGTCCGCGGCGATCATGGGCCAGCTGCGTACCACCGCGCAGACCCTCGCCGGTCTCGACCTGCCGCCGCAGGAGGTGCTGCACCACCTGGACGAGCAGGCGCAGCGGCTCGGCAGCGACCGCATGGCGACCTGCATGTACGCGGTCTACGACCCCGTCGCGCACCGGATCACCATCGCCAACGCCGGCCACCCGCCGCCCGTGCTGCTCCACCTGGGCGGCCGGGCCGAGGTGCTGAGGGTCCCCCCGGGGGCGCCCATCGGCGTCGGCGGGGTCGACTTCGAGGCCGTCGAGCTGGACGCGCCGGCCGGCGCCACGCTGCTCCTGTACACGGACGGTCTGGTGGAGTCCCGGATGCGGGACGTGTGGACGGGCATCGAGATACTGCGGGAGCGGCTCGCGGCCACCGCGCAGCTGACCGGTCCGGACCACTCGCCGCCGCTGGAGGCGCTCTGCGACGACGTGCTGGACATGCTCGGTCCGGGTGACCGGGACGACGACATCGCGCTGCTGGCCGCCCGGTTCGACGGGATCGCGCCGAGCGACGTCGCCTACTGGTTCCTGGAGCCGGAGGACGCGGCGCCCGGCCGGGCCCGCAGGCTGGCGCGCAGGGCCCTGAGCCGCTGGGGCCTGGACGACATCTCCGACGAGGTGGAGCTCCTGGTCAGCGAGGTGGTCACCAACGCCGTGCGGTACGCGGAACGTCCGGTGACGCTGCGGCTGCTGCGTACGGACATCCTGCGCTGCGAGGTCGGGGACGACGCCCCGCAGCTGCCCAGGCAGCGGCGCGCCCGGGAGACCGACGAGGGCGGGCGCGGGCTCTTCCTGGTGAACCGGCTGGCCAGGCGGTGGGGGGCGACCCGGCTCTCCACGGGCAAGGTCGTGTGGTTCGAGATGGCCACTCCCTGAGGGTGCCGGGGGACGGACACGTGTGAGGGGCGGGTGCCGGTCGGCACCCGCCCCTCACACGTCGTCACTGCCCGAACGGGCCGCCCGGCCGGCCGGGCGGCTGCTGGGACCCGCCGTCCGGGTCCGGGGTCTCGCTGGGCGTCTCGCTCGGCGTCTCGGAGGGCGTGCCGCTCGGCGTCTCGGTCGGCGGGGACGGCTCGACCGGGGTCTCGCTCGGGGACTGGGAGGGCGGCTCGGGCGTCTCGGAGGGGGTTGCCGACGGCTTCTTCGTCGGCGTCGGGGACGCCGACGGGGTCTCGGTCACGGCCGTCTCGCCGTGCTCCACGCCCTCCAGGTCGAAGGAGGCGTCCGAGCCTCCGCCCAGCGCGCCGAGGGTGTAGTCGGCCCAGATCTTGGCGGGGAAGCCGCCACCGTTGGCCCGGCCGGAGTTGGCGGTACCGGTGAGGCTGACCTGGCCGCCGCCCTGCTTGGTCGACTCGCCGTACAGGGCGACGACGGTGGAGAGCTGGGGCGTGTAGGCCGCGAACCAGGCGGCCTTGTTGTTCTCCGAGGTACCCGTCTTGCCGGCGGCGTCGTAGGCCGAGGTGTTGGCCTCGTGACCGGAGCCCAGGTCGACGACCTCGGTCAGCGCCTTCGTCACCGTGTCGGCGGAGGACCGGCTGATGACCTGGCCGCCGATGCCGTCGACGGGCTCCATGGTGCGGTCGCGGTGCACGGCGGACTTGACGATGGTCGGGGTGACCTTCTTGCCGTGGTTGTCGAGGGTGGCGTAGACCCCGGCCATGTCCCACGTGGAGGCGTTCATGGTGCCCAGCGTGATCGCGGGCCGCTCGGGGAAGTTCAGGTCCGGAACGCCCAGGCCGAGCGCGGTCTTCTTGACCGCCTTCGGGGTGACGTCGACGACCATCTGCGCGAAGACGGAGTTGATCGACTTGTCCATGGCCGTCTGGACGGTCGGGTTGCGGTAGCTGACGTCGTCCTCGTTCTGCGGGGCGAACGGGGTGTCGCTCCCGACCACCGGACGCCTGCTGGTGCCGTCGTAGACCGTGTTGAGGCCGATCAGGTCGCCGGCCCGGGTCTTCGACCCGTTCTCCAGCGCGGAGGCCAGCACGAGCGGCTTGAACGTCGACGCGGGCTGGTAGTCCCTGCGGGTGGCGTTGGATATGTAGTGCTCGGTGGCCCCGACCCCGCCGTACAGCGCGACGACCTTGCCGGTCTTCGGGTCGACGGAGGTCGCGCCGGCCTGGACGGTCGCGTCGATCTTGTTCTTCTTCCGGTCGAGCTGGTCCTCCAGCTGCCGGTCGACGGACTTCTCGAGCTGCTTCTGCCGCTTCTTGTCGATGTTGAGGGTGATCGTCCAGCCGCCGGCCCGGCGCATCTCCTCGGTGATGCCCTGGCGTTCCATCTCCTGGTTGGCGGCCTCGACGAGGTAGCCCGTCTGCCCCTCCAGACCGGGGGCGGCCTTGGGCGGCACCGGGACGGGGAAGGTCAGCTTGGCCCGCTCGGCCCGGTCGAGCCAGCCCTCCTCGACCATGTTGTCCAGCGTGTAGGCCCAGCGCGCCTTGACGAGCCGCTTGCCGGTCGGGGTCGCGTGCGCCCAGTCGTACTGGCTGGGGGCCTGGAGCAGCGCGGCGAGGTAGGCGCCCTGGGACACGTCGAGGTCCTTGGCGTCGACCCCGTAGTAGGCCTGCGCCGCCGCCTGGATACCGCTCGCCCCGCGCCCGTAGAACACGGTGTTGAGGTAACCGGCGAGGATGTCGTCCTTCTTCATGCGCTGGTCGACCTTGAGGGAGATCACCAGTTCCTTGAGCTTGCGGCTGACCGTCTGGTCCTGCGTGAGGTAGTAGTTCTTCACGTACTGCTGGGTGATCGTCGAACCACCCTGCTTGCCCTTGCCGGAGAGCGTGTTGAACACACCGCGGGTGGTGCCCTTGAGGTCGATCCCCCGGTCCCGGTAGAAGGACTTGTTCTCGGCGGCCACGAAGGCGTGCTGGACCTTCTTGGGCACGACGGCGAGGTCGACGATCTCCCGGTTGGCCCCGGAGCCGGTGCGGGCCAGGATCGAGCCGTCGCTGTACTTGTAGATGTTGCTCTGCTCCTGCGCCGCGGCGTTGGCCGGAGGCACGTCCACGTACAGGTAGAGCGCCGCGAAGCCGCCCATCACCAGCAGGCACAGCCCGAAGAACGTGCCCAGCATCTTCCGCCACGTGAAGAGCCGTCGTATGCCGCCGCTCCTGGCAGCCCGACGCGCGTCCGCTCGCCCCATCGCCGTGGTGCTCCTCTACCTCTGCTCGAACCGCTTCAGGTCAGACCAGCCAGCTAACACCGAAGGCGTGGACAAATGGCAAGCGATCCGATCTTTTCCGGACGTGAGAATCAGCACCCGGTTTCAATGGAACCGACTCCCGAGGGGTGCACAAGGTTGCCGCACCCGTTAATGTGTAATCACATTGCTAGCGCGGCGCGACGCCGCGCGGAACGGGGGACCCATGTCCGCACCGCACGACCTCCCCGGCGCCACCGGCCCGGGCGCCGACCTCGCGCCCGACGCGCCGGAGATGCCCTCTCCCCAGGTCAGGGAGACGACGGCGCACTCCATCCCCGGCGGCCTCGGCCTGCTGCTGACCGTCCTCGGCGTGCTCGTCGGCGTGGCCCTCACCATCGTCGGCGTGGTCCTCGGCTCCCACGGGCACGAGGGCGTGGGCGTCCCGCTCCTCATCCTCGGAATCCTGCTCGCCATCGCCTCCTTCTTCTGCATGAGCGGTGTGAAAATGGTCGCCCCGGGCGAGGCCCGGGTCATCCAGCTCTTCGGCCGGTACGTCGGCACGATCCGCGCGGACGGCCTGCGGTGGATCAACCCGCTGACGTCCAGCCGCAAGATCTCCACCCGCGTCCGCAACCACGAGACCGCCGTCCTGAAGGTCAACGACGCCTACGGCAACCCGATCGAGCTCGCCGCGATCGTCGTCTGGAAGGTCGAGGACACGGCGCAGGCGCTCTTCGAGGTGGACGACTTCCTGGAGTTCGTCGCGACACAGACCGAGGCGGCCGTCCGGCACATCGCGATCGAGTACCCCTACGACGCCCACGACGAGGGCGGGCTCTCCCTGCGCGGCAACGCCGAGGAGATCACGGAGAAGCTCGCCGCCGAACTGACCGCACGGGTGCAGGCGGCGGGCGTGCGCATCATCGAGTCCCGTTTCAGCCACCTCGCGTACGCCCCCGAGATCGCCTCCGCGATGCTCCAGCGCCAGCAGGCCGGGGCGGTCGTCGCGGCACGCCAGCAGATCGTCGAGGGCGCCGTGGGCATGGTCGAGATGGCCCTGACCCGGATCGCCGAGCAGGACATCGTCGAGCTCGACTCGGAGCGCAAGGCGGCCATGGTCAGCAACCTGATGGTCGTGCTCTGCGGTGACCGCGCCGCGCAGCCGGTCCTGAACACGGGCACGCTCTACCAGTGACCGACGACGCGGCCCCTCCGGCGGGCCGGCCTCCCCGGCGGGGTGCCACCCGCAAGCAGATGCTGCTGCGGCTGGACCCCGCCGTGCACGACGCGCTGGCCCGGTGGGCCTCCGACGAACTGCGCAGCGCCAACGCGCAGATCGAGTTCCTGCTCCGGCGGGCCCTGGCGGAGGCCGGGCGCCTGCCGGGCGGAGCCGCCCCGATCCCCCGCCGCGGCCGCCCGCCGAACTCCCCGCCCGGTGAGCCCCGGGAGCCGGCCGGATAGCACCGGCCGGGAACGGCCGCAGGCGCGCTCGCCTGCGGTCCGGCGCCCGAGGTCCCGGTGACGCGGGGCCCGGCGCCACCCGTATGCGCCACAGGTATACACGCGGAGTACAGTGCACGGTATGTCTATCGGCCACACCCTCCTCGGGCTCCTGGAGTCCGGCCCCCGCCACGGCTACGACCTCAAGCGCGCCTTCGACGAGAAGTTCGGGCACGACCGGCCCCTGCACTACGGCCAGGTCTACGCGACCATGTCCCGACTCCTGAAGAACGGGCTCGTCGAGGTCGACGGCGTCGAGACGGAAGGCGGCCCCGAGCGCAAGCGGTACGCCATCACGGAGGCCGGCGTGACCGATGTCACCACCTGGCTCGCGCAGCCCGAGAAACCGGAGCCCTACCTCCAGTCGACCCTCTACACGAAGGTCGTCCTCGCCCTGCTCACCGGCCGCAGCGCGGCCGACCTGCTGGACGCCCAGCGCTCCGAGCACCTGCGCCTGATGCGCGTCCTGACCGACCGCAAGCGCAAGGGCGACCTCGCCGACCAGCTGATCTGCGACCACGCCCTCTTCCACCTCGAAGCCGACCTCCGCTGGCTGGAACTGACCGCCGCGCGCCTGGACCGGCTCGCCGAGGTGATAGCCCCGTGATCCCGGCCGGCTCCCTGCTCTGTGCCCGGGACCTGCGCAAGAGCTACGGCCCGACGCACGCCCTCGACGGCGCCTCCTTCTCCGTGCACCCCGGCGAGGTCGTCGCCGTCATGGGCCCCTCCGGATCCGGCAAGTCGACCCTGCTGCACTGCCTGGCGGGCATCGTGACCCCCGACTCCGGCAGCATCACCTACGACGGGCGTGAACTGTCCGCCCTGTCCGACGCGGAGCGCAGCGCGCTGCGCCGCAGCGACTTCGGGTTCGTCTTCCAGTTCGGCCAGCTCGTCCCGGAACTGACCTGCCTGGAGAACGTCGCCCTGCCCCTGCGTCTCGACGGGACCAGGCGCAAGGACGCCGAACGCACCGCCCGGCAGTGGATGGAACACCTGGAGGTCGACGACCTCGCCTCCCAGCGCCCGGGCGAGGTGTCCGGCGGGCAGGGCCAGCGCGTCGCGGTGGCCCGCGCCCTGGTGGCCTCCCCCAAGGTGGTCTTCGCCGACGAGCCCACGGGCGCGCTGGACTCGCTCAACGGCGAGCGGGTCATGCGCCTGCTCACCGAATCCGCCAGGACCGCGAACACGGCCGTCGTGATCGTCACGCACGAGGCCCGCGTCGCCGCCTACTCCGACCGCGACATCGTCGTACGCGACGGCCGGTGCCGCGACGCGGAGCACGCGGTATGAGCCCGCTGCGCGACCTCGGCCTCGGCATCCGCTTCGCCGCCGCCGGAGGGCGCGAGGGCTGGATCCGGACCACGCTCACCGCGCTCGGAGTCGGACTCGGGGTGGCACTGCTCCTGGCCGCCTCGTCGGTCCCCCACCTCCTGGAACAGCGGGCCGCCCGCGACGGGGCCCGCCGCGAGGTCGCGGTGTCCCGCAACGCGACGGTCCCCAGGACGGACTCCACCGTCCTGCGCGCCGACGCCACGACCGAGTACCGCGGCCGCGAGGTGGGGGGCCACCTCATGCGCGCGGAAGGCTCACAGCCGGTACTGCCGCCCGGAGTCCGGCACTTCCCCGCCCCCGGGACGATGGTCGTCTCCCCCGCCCTGAAGGAACTCCTGGCATCCCCCGAAGGCCGCCTGCTCCGGCCCCGCCTGCCCTACGCGATCAGCGGGACGATCGGCGCCGAGGGACTCGCCTCCCCGCGCGAACTGCACTTCTACGCGGGCAGCGACACCCTGACACCCGCGGGCGGCGGCCACCGGCTCGCGGGATACGGCGCCGGGACCCCGGACGATCCGCTCCCGCCCGTCCTGTTCCTCCTGGTCCTCGTCATCTGCGTCGTCCTGCTCGTACCCGTGGGGATCTTCATCGCGACCGCCGTACGGTTCGGCGGAGAGCGCCGCGACCGCAGACTCGCCGCGCTGCGGCTCGTCGGGGCCGACATCCGGTCCACCCGCCTGATCGCGGCGGGCGAGGCACTGTTCGGCTCGCTCCTCGGCCTGCTCGCCGGCGCGGCCTTCTTCCTCGTCGGCCGCAGGTTCGTCGGCCACGTCGAGGTGTGGGGCCACAGCGCCTTCCCCTCCGACCTGGCACCCGCCTTCTGGCTCACCGCACTCGTGGCCGTCGCCGTGCCCCTGTCCGCCGTCGTCGTCACGCTCGCCGCCATGCGCTCGGTGGCCGTCGAACCCCTCGGAGTCGTGCGCGGCTCCCGCAGCCGCCGGCGCCGCCTGTGGTGGCGCCTGCTGCTGCCGGCCCTGGGTCTGGCCGTCCTGTGGCGGGCGGACCGAAGCGGCGAGTTCACACCCGTCGACCCCTACCCCATCGCCGGCGGCGCCGTGCTCGTCCTGTCCGGCCTCGCACTGCTGCTCCCCTGGCTGGTCGAGGCCTGCGTCGGCAGGCTGGGGCGCGGGCCGCTCCCCTGGCAGCTGGCGGTCCGCTCACTCCAGCTCAACAGCGGCGCCGCCTCGCGGGCGGTCAGCGGCGTCACCGTGGCGGTGGCGGGCGCGGTGGCGCTGCAGATGCTGTTCGCCGCGGTGAGCGCCGACTTCGACCGGATGACGGGGCAGGACCCCTCACGGGCCCAGTTCACGACCTTCTCCGAGAACGTGACGGGCGACGCGGCCACCCGCACCATCGAGGAGTTCAGGGCGACCAGGGGCGTGCAGGCCGTCATCGGCACGGTCGAGGTCTACGTCACCCGGCCGGGGAAGTACGAGGGCGACATCCGGCCCACCACCTCACTGACCGTCGGCGACTGCGCGACCCTGCGCGAGATCGCCCGGATCGGGTCCTGCCGGGAGGGCGACGCGTTCGTCGTCCACCCCAGGAACGACAAGGAGATGACCGCCTGGATGGACCGGACGGCGCGCAAGGGCAAGGAGGTCGACATCAGCACGTCCGCCGAGCCGGGCGGTGGGAAGTCGATGCGCTGGACCCTGCCCGCCGACGCCCGCACGGTCGTCTCCCGCCCGGACCCGATGGGCGAGGACCACTGGGGCATCATGGCCACGGCCGGCGCGGTCGACCCGGGCACCCTGCCCGGCGCCACGGTCCAGGCCCAGATCAGGGTCGACGAGAGCGTCCCCGACGTCTCCGAGTACGTACGGAACACGGCGGCCCGGATCGACCCCGGCATGCGCGTGTCGTCCCTGCGGTCGGTGGAGCGCGACCGGCAGTACGCGAGCGTGCAGACCGGCCTCCGGGTGGGCGCGACCCTGACCCTGCTGCTGATCGCCGCCTCCATGCTGGTCTCCCAGCTGGAGCAGATGCGGGAGCGCCGGCGCCTGCTGTCGGTCCTGGTCGCCTTCGGCACCCGGCGGGCCACCCTCGGCTGGTCGGTGCTCTGGCAGACGGCCGTGCCGGTGCTCATCGGCCTGACCGTGGCCGTCGCCGGCGGGCTCGGGCTCGGAGCGGTGATGGTGAGGCTGGTCGCCAAGCGGGTGACCGACTGGTGGCTGTTCCTCCCGATGGCGGGGGCCGGCGCCGCACTGATCGTGCTGGTCACCCTGGTCTCGCTGCCCCTGCTGTGGCGGCTGATGCGCCCCGACGGTCTGCGTACGGAGTGACGCCCCGGGTGCGGCTCCCCACACCGGGGCCGCACCCTCAGGCCGCCGGCACCCGGACCGGAAGCGGGGCCATCGCCTCCCGCAGGGCGGACGCGAACTCCTCGAACTCCTCCTGCCTCGCCGAGCCCGCCCGCACGGCCAGCGCCACCCGCCGCGAGGGCGCGGGGTCGCTGAAGTAGCCGGTGGACAGCGCCTCGTTGCGCCCGGTCTCCACCGTCACCGCGGTGCGCGGCAACAGGGTCACCCCCAGCCCGCCCGCGACGAGCTGGACCAGGGTCGAGAGCCCTGCCGCGGTCGTCGTCACCGGGGTCCCCCGGGTGCGGCCCGCCTCACGGCAGATGTCCAGCGCCTGGTCCCGCAGGCAGTGCCCCTCGTCGAGCAGCAGCAGCGGCAGGTCGCGCAGCGTCTCACGCGGCAGGCCGACACGTCCGGCGAGGCGGTGCTCCTTCTCCATGACCAGCACGAAGTCCTCGTCGAACAGCGGGAGTTCCGTGACCCCGGGCACCCCGAGCGGCACGGCGAGCAGCAGGAGGTCCAGCCGTCCGGCGCCCAGCCCGTCCAGCAGTGAGGAGGTCTGCTCCTCGTGGACCTGGAGTTCCAGCTCGGGATAGCGCTCGTGGACCAGCCTGAGCACGGCGGGCAGCAGGTACGGCGCGACCGTCGGGATCACGCCGAGCCGGAGTATCCCGGTGAACGGCGCCCGCACCGCCTCGGCCTCCTCCATCAGCTCACCCAGGGCCTCCAGCACCGCCCGGCTCCGCACCGCGAGCCTCTCCCCGGCGGGCGAGAGCAGCACCTTGCGGGTCGTACGCTCGATGAGCTGGACACCCAGTGCCACCTCCAGCGCGGACACCGCTCCGGAGAGTGCGGGCTGACTCATCCCGATTGCGGCCGCCGCGTCCCGGAAGTGCAGATGCTCCGCCACGGCCGCGAAGGCGCGCAACTGCGAGACGCTGGGATGTTTGACCCTGTTGGGCTGATTTACATACGCCACTGATAGGCACCTCCGATCATCCGGACCGAGTGTAGCTATTTCCGTGATCAATGCACTCTGTGCCAGGGTGGGGGCCGTCCAACCCTCAGGAACGCCCTCAAAAGGGGATTTCCTATGCAACAAGGAGTGCGCGTGCTCACTGTCGGTGACAAGTTCCCCGAGTTCGACCTGACCGCTTGCGTTTCGCTGGAGAGCGGCAAGGAGTTCGAGCAGATCAACCACAAGACCTACGAGGGTCAGTGGAAGGTCGTCTTCGCGTGGCCGAAGGACTTCACCTTCGTGTGCCCCACCGAGATCGCCGCCTTCGGCAAGCTGAACGACGAGTTCGCCGACCGTGACGCCCAGATCCTCGGCTTCTCCGGTGACTCCGAGTTCGTGCACCACGCCTGGCGCAAGGACCACCCGGACCTGACCGACCTGCCCTTCCCGATGATGGCCGACTCGAAGCACGAGCTCATGCGTGACCTCGGCATCGAGGGCGAGGACGGCTTCGCCCAGCGCGCCGTCTTCATCGTCGACCAGAACAACGAGATCCAGTTCACGATGGTGACCGCCGGTTCCGTGGGCCGTAACCCCAAGGAGGTCCTGCGGGTCCTCGACGCCCTGCAGACCGACGAGCTCTGCCCCTGCAACTGGACCAAGGGCGAGAACACCCTCGACCCGGTCGCCCTCCTCTCCGGCGAGTGAGCTGATACCGACATGGCACTCGACGAACTGAAGTCCGCCATACCGGACTTCGCCAAGGACCTGAAGCTGAACCTCGGCTCGGTCATCGGCAACAGCGACCTCCCGCAGCAGCAGCTGTGGGGCACCGTCCTGGCCTGCGCGATCGCCTCGCGGTCGCCGAAGGTGCTGCGCGAGCTGGAGCCGGAGGCGAAGGCGAACCTCTCCGCCGAGGCGTACACCGCGGCGAAGTCGGCTGCCGCGATCATGGCGATGAACAACGTCTTCTACCGCACCCGGCACCTGCTGTCGGACCCCGAGTACGGCAACCTCCGTGCCGGTCTGCGGATGAACGTCATCGGCAACCCGGGCGTGGAGAAGGTCGACTTCGAGCTGTGGTCGCTCGCCGTCTCCGCGATCAACGGCTGCGGCCAGTGCCTGGACTCGCACGAGCAGGTCCTGCGCAAGGCCGGTGTCGACCGTGAGACGATTCAGGAAGCCGTGAAGGTCGCTTCGGTGATCCAGGCGGTCGGCGTGACCCTCGATGCCGAGGCCGTCCTCGCCGAGTAGTACCCCCCTGTACGAGAAGGGCCCCGTGGACGACCGACCGTCCCCGGGGCCCTTCTCATGCCCGCCGGCTCCTTCGCCGCCGTCTCACCTGGGCGGTTCGTCCGCGGGGGCCGGCCGCTCGTCCGGCTCCCCGGGCTCCTCTGCGGGAACGGCCGGGGCCTGTGCGGCGGAGAGCGCCGTGGCTCCGTGCGGGCCGTGGCCGTGGATCCTGGACGCGTCCTGACTGTACGAACGCAGGTAGCCGACCACCGCGTTGGTCACGGCGACCAGCGGCACCGCGACGACGGCTCCGCCGATGCCCGCGATCATGCCGCCCGCCGCGACCGACAGGACGACGGCGAGCGGATGGACGCGTACCGCCCGGCCGAGGATGAAGGGCTGCAGGATGTGGCCCTCGATCTGCTGGACGGCGAGCACGACGATCAGCACCATCAGGGCGGTGAACACGCCCTGGGTCACGAGTGCCACGACGACGGCGAGGGCTCCCGATACGACGGCGCCGACCAGCGGGATGAAGGCGAAGAGGAAGATGAAGACGGCGAGGGGCACGGCCATCGGCACGTCGAGGAAGTAGATGCCGAGCCCGATGAAGATCGCGTCGATCAGGGCGACGATCACCGTGCCGCGTACGTAGGCGGTCAGCGTCCGCCAGGCGCGCGGTCCGGCGCCGGCGACGCCCGGCCGGGCCTGCGAGGGCACCAGCTTGAGCACCCACTGCCAGATGCGCTTCCCGTCGTAGAGCAGGAAGAGCGTCGAGAACATCGCCAGCAGCAGTCCCGTGAGGACCTCCACCATGACGGTGACGCCCTGGAGTCCGGCCGAGGTGATCTCCTCGGTATTGGTGCCGATGGTGTCGCTGAGGTTCTTGGCGATGTCGTTGATCTGCGACTCGGTGACGTGGAACGGGCTGTCGAGGAGCCAGCGCTTCAGCTCGTCGATGCCGTCGCGCACCCGGTCGGACAGGTCGTCGAGGTTGTCCATCACCTGCCATACGACGAACCAGCCGACCAGCCCCATCACGACGAAGCCGAGCACCGCGGTCACCGCGGTGGCCAGTCCGCGGGGCAGTCCGTAGCGCCTGAGCCGTACGACGGTGGGCTGGAGCAGCGCGGTCACGAGCAGGGCGGCGACGAAGGCCAGGACGACCAGCTGGATGGCGCTGATGACGCGCATGAGCACCCAGAGGGTGCCCGCGAGGACGAGGAGCCGCCAGCCGGCTTCGGCGGCGACGCGCATCCCCCAGGGGATGGCGGCCACGGGTTCGGGTCTGGCGGCGACGGAGGGTGCGTACGCGGGCGGGCGCGGCACCTGTTCGGCGGCGACGGTGGAGAGCGTGGACGAGGAGCCGCTCACGGCGGCCTCGTCGGCCCGGCGATCGTCCTCGGCGCGGCGTTCTTCCAGGCGCGCCCCTATCTCGGTGAGTTCGGCGCCCAGCCGACCGAGCCATCCCGGAAGTTTCGACATGGAATTTCCCTTTCCCCCGTTCAACCCCGGCACGCCCCCGGAGCTGTCCGGATCGACCGTACACGCGGGATGCCCCGCACCGTGGGCCGGTGCGGGGCATCCCGAAGTCGTGCGTGGAACCTCGTGGGTTCTAGTACCAGTTGTTGGCCTGCCAGAAGGACCAGGCTCCGCAGGGGCTGCCGTAGCGGCCGTCCATGTAGCTGAGGCCCCACTTGATCTGGGTGGCGGGGTTGGTCTGCCAGTCGGCGCCGGCGGAGGCCATCTTGGAGCCGGGCAGCGCCTGGACGAGGCCGTACGCCCCGGAGGACGCGTTGGTGGCGCGGTAGTTCCAGGTCGACTCGTGGTTCACGATGTTACTGAAGCACTGGTACTGGTCGGCGGGGATCATCTGCCGCGCCATCGCCTGGACTTCGGCCACCGTGTAGGAGCCCTGTGCCGAGAACGAGGAGGCGTCGCGGACGGAGGACCGGCTCGCGCGCTCGGCCTCCTTCTCCTTGGCCTCGCGCTCCTTCTCCAGCTTGTCCTCGGCCGCCGCCTTCTTCGACTTGGCGTCCTTGGCGGCCTGGAGGCGGGCGGTCTCCTCGGCGGACTTCTTCGCCGCCGCGTCCGCCGCCGACGCCTGGGCGTCGGCCTGCTGCGTCAGTGAAGCCGTCTGCACCTGGGCCTGCTGGCCCGCGGGGATGTCTGCGAGCAGCGTGGTGTCGGCTGCGGCCGCCTCGAAGTTGTTGTCGTCGACAGCGGGGGTGCTGCCCGACGCAACGCCTACGACGGCGCCTACGGTGGTTACGGCGGTGGCTGACGCCACGGCGAACCCCCGGACCGAGATCCGGCTCACACGGTGTCCTTCCAGCATCGCCCGCTTAGGTGACCTCGCGAGCGCAATCGTGCCCTTGACACTGGCCTCCCTACTGCATGGGTCACGGGAGGCACGGGCCCGGTGGGCGGCTTCCGGGGGGAAGACGCCGCGTGGTGCTCGCGGGCGGCATACGGACGGCTTTTGTTGAGTTGTGTGGTGCGTGGCGCCTCTGGAGGTGCCCAAGTGCCGTATGCGGGGCCTGACGGAAGCAAGACTCTGCCGGACGGACACGGGGCGTTGCAATTCTGTGTTGCGTGTTAAACGTCACACCTCGTTTGGAGCACGAGTTTTTCGGAAATGACGGCGCAGCACAATGCCGCCCGGCTAAGCTCCTTGGCTCGCCGGGCGGCATGTATGGGGCGTTCAGGGTCAGATGTGCCCGTCCTCCAGCATTTCGGTCACCAGCGCGGCGATCTGCGAGCGCTCGGATCGGGTGAGCGTGACGTGGGCGAAGAGCGGGTGCCCCTTCAGTTTCTCGACGACGGCGACGACTCCGTCGTACCGGCCGACCCTGAGGTTGTCCCGCTGCGCGACGTCGTGGGTGAGGACCACCCGCGAGTTCGCGCCGATGCGGGACAGGACGGTCAGCAGGACGTTCCGCTCCAGGGACTGCGCCTCGTCGACGATCACGAAGGCGTCGTGGAGCGAGCGGCCCCGGATGTGGGTGAGCGGCAGGATCTCCAGCATCCCGCGTCCCAGGACCTCTTCGATGACCTCGCGTCCGGCGACCGCCGACAGTGTGTCGAAGACGGCCTGCGCCCAGGGGCTCATCTTCTCGGCCTCGCTGCCGGGGAGATAGCCGAGCTCCTGCCCGCCGACCGCGTACAGCGGCCGGAAGACCATCACCTTCTTGTGCTGGCGCCGCTCCAGCACGGCTTCCAGGCCCGCGCAGAGCGCGAGGGCGGACTTGCCGGTGCCCGCCCTGCCGCCCATCGAGACGATGCCGACGTCCGGGTCGAGGAGCAGGTCGAGCGCGATGCGCTGTTCGGCGCTGCGTCCGTGGATGCCGAAGGCCTCGCGGTCGCCGCGCACCAGGCGCACGTTTCCGTCGGCCGTGACCCTGCCGAGGGCCTTGCCGCGCTCGGACTGGAGAACCAGTCCGGTGTGCACGGGGTATTCGGCGGCCTCGGGGATGAAGAGGGTCTCCTCCGTGAAGAGGAGGTCGACCTGTTCGGCGGCGACGGCCAGTTCCGACATGCCGGTCCAGCCGGAGTCGGTGATGGCCAGTTCGGCGCGGTACTCCTCGGCGAGGAGACCGACCGACGACGCCTTGATCCGGAGCGGCAGGTCCTTGGAGACGACGGTGACGTCGTATCCCTCGGCCTGCAGGTTGCGTGCGACCGCGAGGATCCGTGAGTCGTTGTCCCCCAACCGGTAGCCGGCGGGCAGTACGCCGGGATCGGAGTGGTTGAGTTCGACACGGAGCGACCCGCCCAGATCCCCGAGCGGGATCGGGGCGTCCAGCCGGCCGTACCGGACGCGGAAGTCGTCCAGGAGGCGCAGGGCCTGCCGGGCGAAGTATCCGAGCTCGGGGTGGTGCCTTTTGGCCTCCAGCTCCGTGACCACGACGATCGGCAGCACGACTTCGTGCTCGTCGAACCGGGCCATGGCGTTGGGGTCGGCCAGCAGGACGCTGGTGTCGAGAACATAGGTGCGCCTGTCGGGCATGCGGCGCTTAGTGCTGGTCACCACGGAAGGACGTACCCCCTCGGACGAGGTCGGGGAGTGCGACGGAGGTCGCGGAACTTCCCAAAGGGAGAGGACGGACCGGGTTCGGGCCCCGAGCGCGGGCCGAACTCCGGCCCTCCGCGTCGGCCGCTTGTCGTGCGGTCCTTCGTGTGCAAAGGGCCTCCCGGGCGAGCGGGCTGGGTGCCGCTCACTTGGATGCGACGTCCGCCTGGTTGGTGACCGGACATCGACCTGAGAGGGGTATTCCCTCGAACACGCGAAGCCATGCCCCCGCCTGCGACGAGGTGCGCCGGACCGGGTTCTGTGCCTTCCCCCCGCCCGCCGGGCGGGCCGTGTCCCTCAGGACCCGTAGCGCCGGTGCCGTGCCGCGTAGTCGCGGAGGGCGCGAAGGAAGTCGACCTTGCGGAAGGCCGGCCAGAAAACTTCGCAGAAGTAGTACTCCGAATGGGCGCTCTGCCAGAGCATGAAGCCGGACAGCCGCTGTTCGCCGCTGGTGCGGATCACCAGGTCGGGGTCGGGCTGTCCGCGGGTGTAGAGGTGCTCGGAGATGAGGTCCGTGGAGACGACCTCGGCGAGTTCCTCGAAGGTCGTGCCCTTGGCGGAGTGCTCCAGGAGCAGGGAGCGCACCGCGTCCGCGATCTCCTGGCGTCCGCCGTAGCCGACGGCGACGTTGACGATTATCCCTCGGACGTCCGCCGTGGCCTCCTCGGCCTCCTTGAGGACGGTCTGGGTGCGGGCGGGCAGCAGGTCGAGGGTGCCGACGTGGTGCAGCCGCCAGCGGCCGTCGGCGGCCAGGTTGCGCACGGTGTTCTCGATGATGCCGAGCAGGGGGGTGAGCTCGGCCTCGGGCCGGTCGAAGTTGTCCGTGGAGAGCAGCCAGAGTGTGACGACCTCGACGTCGGTCTCGCTGCACCAGCCGAGGAGCTCGGAGATCTTGTCCGCTCCGGCCTGGTGTCCTTGCACGGCCGAGCCGCCGGACGCCTTCGCCCACCGTCGGTTGCCGTCGAGGATGACGCCGATGTGCTTGGGCACCTGGTCGTGGTCCAGGCGGCCTTCCACCCGGCGTGCGTAGAGCCCGTACACCAGGTCGCGCAAGTTCACTGAGTCCACCCTCTCGGTTCCGTGCGGGCGCGTGGCCCGCCCTCCCCCTCACCGGGGGGTCCGGGGCCGCCCCCCGGGGAGACCGCCGGCTGTCCGCACAGCGCGCTTCCGCGCCGCGGACCGGCGGCTCCGAAGCGGCCACATTACTGCGGACGGGTCACGGGGGCCCAACCCGGTCTGTCACAAGTCCGTGATAAGGAGTGAAACGTGACTGATTCCCTCTCCTACCTCGCCGACACCTCGCGCTACGACTCGATGGAGTACCGCCGCACCGGCCGCAGCGGGCTCAAGCTCCCCGCCGTCTCCCTCGGGCTCTGGCACAACTTCGGCGACGACCGCGCCCTCGGCACGCAGCGGGCGATCCTGCGCCGCGCCTTCGATCTCGGCGTGACGCACTTCGACCTGGCCAACAACTACGGGCCGCCGCCCGGCTCGGCGGAACTGAACTTCGGCAAGCTGTTCCGCCAGGACTTCGCCCCCTACAGGGACGAGCTCGTGATCTCCACCAAGGCCGGGTACCAGATGCACCCCGGCCCGTACGGCGAGTGGGGGTCGCGCAAGTACCTGCTGTCCTCGCTCGACGCCTCGCTCGGGCGCATGGGCCTGGACTACGTCGACATCTTCTACTCGCACCGCTTCGATCCCCACACCCCGCTCGAGGAGACGATGGGGGCCCTCGCCTCCGCCGTCCACCAGGGCAAGGCGCTGTACGTCGGCATCTCCTCCTACAAGGCGGCGCAGACCGCCGAGGCGGCCCGGCTCCTGCGCGAGATGGGTGTGCCCGCCCTCATCCACCAGCCGTCGTACTCGATGGTCAACCGCTGGGTGGAGGCCGACGGGCTCCTCGACACGCTGGAGGCGGCCGGCATGGGCTGCATCTCCTTCGCGCCGCTCGCCCAGGGCCTGCTCACGGACAAGTACCTGTCGGGCATCCCCGAGGGTTCGCGCGCCAGCCAGGGGAAGTCCCTGGATCCGGGGCTGCTGTCGGAGGAGATGGTGCGGCGGCTGCGCGGGCTGAACGAGATCGCGCGGGGGCGCGGGCAGTCCCTGGCGCAGATGGCGCTGAACTGGGTCCTGCGTGACGGCCGGATGACGTCGGCGCTGATCGGGGCGTCGAGCGTGGGGCAGCTGGAGCAGAACGTGGCGGCGCTCGCCGCACCGGCGCTGACCGCCGCCGAGATCGAGGAGATCGACACCTTCGCGGTGGACACGGCGAGCACGAACATCTGGGCCAACCGGGGCTGAGGCCGGCCGCTCCCGGCCCGGGCTCCGCAGGGGGTCAGGGCCGGGCTCCGCGGGGGGTCAGGGCCAGGCTCCACAGCCGGCCGCTCGGGAGTCCCGCACGAGGGCCGGATCCCCGGCACGAAAAAACGGGCCGGTCCGTGGGGGGGGATACGGACCGGCCCGAGGGGGGGTTTCCACCATAACCCTTCGTAAGTGATGCTGCGTGCCACGCCACTCGACAATTACTCTCCGGGTTCGCCGGACTGCGCTGCGGGCACGCCTCCCGGTCTCTCTCCGGCCCGGCCGGCGACTGCGCGGCACGGTTCCCGCCGCTCCGGAGGGGCTGGGCGCTCAGCGGCGTACGAAGCGGATCGACAGGGCCTCTCCCCCGTTGACGACGAAGTCTCCGTCCTCGCAACGGATGACGGCCTCGTGGACCTCGCCGTGGCCGTCGCGGCGCTCCTGGGTGCCGATGACGGTCCACGCTCCGCCGTACGGGGGCGGCGGGAGCCGGCTCGGCGGGGCGAACTGCCACTGGGCCGCGGGCACACACCAGTCGGGGAGGCCGGGCCAGGCGCCGGACGTGATGTTCAGTGTGCGGTCGGACGCGCAGGTCAGGAGGACCGACTGTCCTCCGTCCAGGACGAACTCGACGGCTTCCGGCTCTCCGGCGCGGCCTTCGGGGCGGTAGAACAGCCCGTGCACCGCGGTGATCCGCGCTCCCGTGAGCCAGTCGGCCTTCCCGTGGCGCGGCCGCCCCGACGGGGTGTTCGGCTCCTCACCCGGCGTTTCCCTTTCCACCGACATGACCCGCTCCTTCGTTGTGCGCTCAACCACCAGGGTCGCACTACTCATGGGTAGGACGGAGGGGCAGGGGCGGCCGTTGCTCCGGCGGAGGCCGAAGTCACCTTCGGGCGGGGGACGTTGCCGGTCCCCCGGGTTTCCTCGCCTCGATCAGGAAGCGGGCGCTGTGCGCGACGAACGGGCCCTCGGCCTCGATCAGCCGGTGCAGGGAACGGAGTTGGGGGAGGTAGGCGTCGACGGTGAATCCCGGCACCATCCAGACGACCTTGCGGAGGAAGTGGACGACGGCGCCGATGTCGTGGAACTCGACGCGGAGCCGCTCGGCACGCAGGTCGGACACCTCGAGCCCGGCCGCCTCGGCCTCCCTCCGTGCAGCGCGCGGGTCCCGGGCTCCGCGCTCCTCGGCGGTCCGGGGGCCGAGGAAGTACTCGACGAGTTCGAACACGCTCTCCGGGCCGACCTGCTGGGAGAAGTACGTGCCTCCCGGCCGCAGCACCCGGGCGATCTCCTCCCACCACGTGGTGACCGGATGCCTGCTGACGACCAGGTCGAAGGCGTGGTCGCCGAAGGGCAGCGGCGGCTCGTCGGTGTCCGCGACGACGACGGCGCCGCGCGGGTGCAGGAGCGCGGTGGCACGGGCGATGTTGGGCGGCCAGGACTCGGTCGCGGCCGTCAGGGGCGGGAGCACGGGCGCGGAGGCGAGCACCTCGCCCCCGCCCGTCTGGATGTCGAGCGCGGCACGGGCCGTGCCCAGCCGGTCCGCCAGGGCGCGCGCGTAGCCCCACGAGGGCCGCTCCTCGGTGGCGCGCCCGTCGAACCACGAGAAGTCCCAGCCGTCCACGGGCGCGGCGGCGGCCTCGGCGACGAGGGCGTCGAAACGGGCGTCGGATGCGGAGGTCTCGGCTGATCCGGTCATGTCCGGAAGGGTGTCAGCCGCGGCCTCCCCGCGCGAATGGATATCAGCGGCGTCCGTACGTCCGTACGCCCGGTGACCGTCAGGCGGCGAGGCCTCCGAACAGCAGCCCGAGAAGCGCTCCGGCGATCATGAACGGGCCGAAGGGGATGCCCGTCCTGCGGCCCGCCCGGCGCAGCAGCATCAGCCCCGCCCCGTAGAGGGCGCCGAACAGGAACCCGGCGAAACCGCCCACGCACAGGACGGCCCAGCCGTACCAGCCGAGCCCCACGCCCAGCGCGAGGGCGAGCTTCACGTCGCCGAAGCCCATGCCGTTCGGGTTGATCAGGAAGAGCAGGAAGTAGAAGCCGCCGAGAACCGCTCCGCCGAGCAGGGCCGAGAGCCAGGATCCGCCGTGTTCCGGGAGCAGCGCGGCGACCCCCAGGAGGAGGGCCGCGGCGCCCGCCAGGGGCAGCGTCAGGGGGTCGGGCAGCCGGTGGACCCGGCGGTCGATGACGGCCAGCAGTACCGCGACCGGCGCGAGGAGCAGCCATACGGCGGCCTCCGGGCGGGTGCCGGTCGCGGCGGCGAGGGCCGCGCAGGCCAGCGCGGTGGCGACGGGCGCGGCGACGCCGGGGGCGTAGCGCGGGGGCGCGGGGCGCGCGGGGGCCGTGGCCGCACCGCCCACGGGGGCCGAGGGGACGGCCACGGCGCAGGCCGCGCACCGCGTCGCGCCCAGCCAGCCGCGGGCCGGGCCGGTGAGCGCGTGCCCGGCCGGGCACGCGTCGCGCCAGGGCTCCTCGGGCTCGACCGAGAAGCGGTACGCGGCGCGCGGGAGCAGCAGTCCGGCGGCGGCGCCCCAGAGCGCGGCGACCGCAATCAGTGTGGCGTCCACACGGCCGACCCTAATCCGGCCCGCCCGGGCGGGTCTTGGGCCCTGGGACCCACTGCGCGGTGTTCCGGACCCACCCGGTGCGCCGGGGGGCTACGGTCGGTGCCCATGGGGACATGGCGGGACGGCGGCGGGACACTGACGGTCGGGACGGACACCGGGGTGCGGGAGGTTCCGCTGCGGATAGCGGCGTCGTACCGGGCGCGGGCGCGGGGGCTCCTCGGTGCCGACGGTGTGGACGGGGCCCTGCTGATCACCCCGTGCGGGAGCATCCACACCTTCCGGATGCGGTTCACCATCGATGTGGCCTACCTGGACCGGAAGTTCGGCGTGATCGCGGTGCGCACGATGAAGCCCGGACGGCTGGGCCTGCCCCGGCTCCGCGCCCGTCACGTGGTCGAGGCGGAGGCGGGGGCGATGGCGTCCTGGGGCCTGCGGCCGGGGGCGTGCGTGCGGGTCTCGGCGGCCGCTGCGGAGGTTTCACCGCCTGCGCCGTGACGGAGCACGGCGGGGACCTCCGGTGCCGTGTCCGTCAGGGACGTGTGGGGAGCCTGGTCTCCGCGGGCGTGCCGCCCGTCACCCGGCGGTGTTCAGGGCGGGTCCGTCGTTCGGCCGTGGCCGGGCGGGCCCGTCACCCGGCGGAGTTCAGGGCGGGCCCGTCGTTCGGCCGTGGCCGGGCGGGCCCGTCACCCGGCGGAGTTCAGGGCGGGCCCGGACCCAGCAGTGTCCACGCGCCGTAGGCGGCCGAGCCGACGGCGAGCGCGGCCAGGACGGCGCCGGTGCGCGCCGTCGGGCGCAGCCGGGCCAGTGCCACGGCGGGGGGCAGCAGCAGCGGGAAGGCGGGCATCATCAGGCGCGGACGGGAGCCGAAGTACCCGGAGCCGATGAGCGAGACGACGACGATCGCGATGCCGTACACCAGGACGGGCAGTGGCTGCCGCTGCCGCTGCCGTACGCACAGGTACATCAGCCATCCCAGCAGCCCCAGCGCGGCGCACAGTCCGAGGGCGGCGGGCAGCGGGAGGCCGGCGATGAAGACGGCCAGCGCCCGGCCGCCGTCGATGCTGTTGCCCCACTGCGCCTGCACCTCGAAGTACGCGAACGGGCTGCCCTGGCGCACGGCGACGAACACCACGTAGGCCAGCCAGCCGAGCGGGGCGAGGCAGACTCCGAGCAGCATGCGCGCGTTGCGGCGCAGCAGGCCCTCGCGGCCGCCCGCCCGGTACTCCCCGACGAGGCCGGCGGCCCCCGTCACGGCGAGCGCGGCGATGAGCGCCGCAGCGGAGGGCCGGGTCAGCCCCGCCAGGACGCAGAGGGCCCCGGCGGCGAGCCAGCGGCCCCTGAGCGCGGCGTACAGGGACCATGCGGCGAGCGCGGTGAACAGGGTCTCCGTGTACGCCATCGACTGCACGAACGCCGTCGGGTACGCGCCCCACAGCGCGACCAGCACCAGCCCGGCGCGCCGCCCGTACAGCCGGGCGCCGACCGCGTGGATGCCCCAGGCGGCGAAGAGCCCCGCCGACCAGGCGACGACGATCCCCGCGCCCTGGACGGTGAGCGGCGTCACGGCTGCGAGCGATCGCTCCAGGACGGGAAGGAGCGGGAAGAAGGCCAGGTCGGGGTGGAGACCGCCGTCGGGGAGGGTGACCGTGTAGCCGTACCCGTTCTCGGCGATCCGCTGGTACCAGACGGAGTCCCAGCGGCCGCCGAGCAGATGCCAGGCGTCCTTCCCGGCGACCGAGGCCCACACCCAGAACACGAGGAGCCCGACGGCACGGACCGCCGCGTAGACGACCAGCGCCGGGGCCGCGGCCGTGAGCAGGACCGTGGCGCGCCGCCGGGTGGCACGGGTGTCGGGCGCCGCCGGGAGGAGGCGCGTCTGCTGATCGGGCATACGGCCGATTATGGGCCCGTCCCCGGACGGGCCGGCACGCCGGGGCGGACGGCGGCGCTCGCAGACCCCGGGTGCGCGGCGGGGCCTCGCGTCGGCCGACGTCCCGGGGGAGCTTCGCGTCCTCGCGTCCGAGGGGCTCGCGGTGGCCCCCGTCTCGGCTGCCGGACCCGGCGGTGCCCGGCCGGGGCACCGTGCGAGGGTTCCGGGCGCCGAGGTACGGCACACGCGAGAAGGGCGGCACCGGGCATGGCCGGAGCATCGTCACCGGCGCTGGGGGAACGCGCGGAGCCGCCGTCGCCCGGCGCACCGCCACCGCGCCGGGGCCCGCGGCTGCTGCGCGACCTCTCGCTGCCGGCCGTGCTGGCCGGGGTCGTCGCGGTGGTCGTGTCCTACCTCCGGGCCGCTCGTCATCGTGCTGGCCGCGGCCCGCGCCGGACACCTGGACCCCGCGCGGACCGGCTCCTGGATCTGGGCGGTCTCGGTCGGCAGCGGGCTCACCTGCGTCGGCCTCAGCCTGTGGACCCGGATGCCGGTGGTCACCGCCTGGTCGACACCGGGTGCGGCGCTGCTGGTCACGAGCATCGGCTCCTACGCGTACGGCGAGGTGATCGGCGCGTACGTCGTGTCGGGGATCGTCATCGCGCTGATCGGGCTGACCGGGATCTTCGGGAGGCTGATGCGGCTCGTCCCGGGTGCGGTCGTCTCCGCCATGCTCGCCGGCATCCTCTTCTCCTTCGGCACGGGGCTGTTCACGTCGCTGGAGCACACCCCGGTCATCGCCGGATCCGTGCTGCTGGCCTACCTCCTGGGCAGACGGTGGCTCCCCCGGTACGCGGTCCTCCTCGCTCTCGCCGCCGGGGTGGTGTGCGCGGCCGCGAGCTCGCGGCTGCACGTACGCCTGGACCATGTCGGCCTGGTGCACCCCGTGTTCACCGCGCCGGCTTTCTCCGCGGCCTCACTGGTCGGCATCGCGGTGCCGCTGACCCTGGCGACGCTGGCCTCGCAGAACGCGCCCGGGGTCGCGGTGCTGTCCGCGTCCGGCTACCGGCCCGACGACCGGCTCCTGGTCGGGTCCACGGGCCTGGTGTCCGCCGCTCTCGCCCCCTTCGGTTCCCATGCGGTGAACCTCGCGGCCATCACGGCGGCGATCTGCACCGGACCGGAGGCCCACCGCGATCCGCGCCGCCGCTACGTCGCGGGGGTGGCCTGCGGGGCGGTGTACCTGGTGGTCGGCTCGTTCGGCTCCACCCTCGTGGCGTTCTTCGCCGGTCTGCCGAAGGAACTCGTCGCGGCCCTGGCCGGGGTCGCGCTCCTCGGGGCCCTGTCCGGCGGTCTGACGGGCGCGGTACGCGAGGAGAAGGACCGGGAGGCAGCGCTGATCACCTTCCTGGCCACGGCCTCCGGGGTGACCCTGTTCGGCATCGGATCGGCTTTCTGGGGGCTGGTGGCAGGCGTGGTGGCGCACGTCGTGCTCAACGGCGGGCCCCGCCGCGGGAACGTCTCCGCGCCCATCCCCGCCGACGCCCCGAACCCTCCCGGGACGAAGGGCACGCGCGGAGCGGCCGAAGGGGTGGACGACTCCGGTGAGCGACGCGGGTGAGCGACGCGGGTAAGCGACGCGGGTAAGCGACGCGGGTAAGCGACGCGGGTAAGCGACGCGGGTGAGCGCGACAGGTGGTCCACGGGGGGGTAGCCCACGCCGGCGCCCCGGGGTGACCCACGGGGGTGACACACGGCGGTGACCCACGGGGTGGGCGAGGACTACCCGAGCGGCGTCATCACACCGGTCCCGCCCCCGCCGACCCACTCGAAGGCTCCCTGCCTGCGCACCCGGACCCGTACGCCCGGGTCGTCGCCCCGGACGGTGACGTGGTGGCCGGTACTGAACACGAGCCGCAGCGACCCCGCCGAGGAGCAGGTGGCCGAGAGCACCGTCGCACCGACCAGTGCTCCGCACACGGCCGTGACCGGCAGTTCGGTGGCGCCCCTGGCGGCGACGGAGCCCTTCGTCATCCGTACGGGCCCCTCGACGGCGACGTCGGCCACCCCGTCGAACACGAGCGCGAACGACGGCGGCTGCTCGCCCATCGGGTCCGAGGACGCGGACACCTGCCGCACGGAGAGCCCTCTCAGGTCGAGGGTCCAGCTGCCGGTGCCATTCGCGTCGGCCGTCACTCCCTGTCCTGCGTTCACCCGGTGCTCCCGTCGTCCTGAGGGCGGATCGAGACTCGCGGCGCCCGCGAGCGGCCGCCGGCGGCAGCCCCGGCGTCCTGCCGTCTCCCGGACGGCTGCGGGTACGACGCTAACCGCCGCACCCCCGCTCGTCGTGGGCCCACGGGCCCAGCGGTCCACCCGAGGGCCGACGGAGCGGACGCCGCCGGGAGTCCGCCCGGGCACGGTGCGCGCACGGCGCCGCCGCGAACGACTTTTGGACCGACCACAGTTGGGCCCTCTTTTGGGGCCGGGGGCCCAGGTCGGGACCCCCTTCCCGGTCGTACGCTCACCCCCGTCGGACGACGGAGCGGGTGACGGTGAGAGGGCGGAACCGTGAGCGGTGGCAGTGATTGGGGAGACCGGGTTCCGGGTCACATACCGCCGGGCCCCACCGGTGGCCCGGCAGGCGGGGGCGGCTGGTTCTTCCCCCTGAGCCGCGCCTGGGCCGCCGGCGCCCTCGTGTACGTCGTCTCCGGGTTCCTGGTGACGCGGGCGCTCGTCGAGACGCTCGCCACCGACGAACGCCTCGAACAGTTCGGCTGGCGGCTGGCGCTGCTGCACCTTCCCGGCGTGCTCGTCACCGTGCTGACGGTGCTGGCGAGCGCCCGCGCCCTCCCCGACCGGCAGCGCGCCTCACGCACGCCGTACCTGCTCGGCACACTCGCCGTCCCGGTCGCCGGGCTCGCGTTCGGCTACGCCGTGACGTGGGACGTGGTCGGCACCGAGGGACTGCTGATGCCGGTCGTGGCGATGGTGACGGGTGCCGCCGTGGGGCTGGCCCTGGACCGGCTGATGGAGGGGCGTGACGACGGTCCCGCGCCCGCGCCGACGACGTACACCCGCTCCTACGACTGGCGTGACAACGGGGCCACGGCCACCGAGTACCTCGGTGTCATCGTCCTCGTCGTCGCGCTGGTCGGCGCCCTCGCCATGGCCGGCATCGGGGGCCGGATCGGTGACCGCATCCGCTGCGCCATCACCTCGCTGACCGGCGGCGGCAGCGGGTGCACGACGGGCGGGGACGGCACGGCGAAGCCGAAGACCGACGCCGACTACGAACCGAAGCTCTGCCAGATATCGAACATCTCCGACACCGCCGGCGGCAAGGTGAAGATCGGCTGGTTCGAGTGGGGCGAGGAGTACGGATTCCAGCAGAAGGTCGCCCAGGCCTCCACCGACGTGAACGGGGACGGGAAGGTCGACGAGAACGACAAGCTCGTCTACATGACCTTCACCGACGCGGCCTCCGCGGGTGTCAACGCCAGCACACCGGGGGTGAAGCTCGGCAGCCTGGGCAAGGCGGACGTCGACATCGGCGGCGGCATCAAGATCACCAACGGTGACACCTGGGTGTTCAAGAGCGAGGCCGACGCCCAGAAGATGCGGGACGACATCGAGGAAATGAAGATGTGGGAGACCTCGATGAAGCACAGCGGCGGCTACGGCGGCGGCTGGTACTCCGGCATGAAGTGGGCGGAGAAGAAGGAGGACATCGAGAAGAAGATCGGCGACAAGAAGATCTCCTACTCGACCATCGGCCTCAACGTCTACGCCGACGGCGGGCTCTCCTTCAAGCCGGGCGACGAGGACAAACTGGGCGCCAAGCTCGGCGGCAAGGCCAAGTTCTCACCGGACGTGACCATCACCAAGGACGACGTCAACGGCAACGAGTCCTACACCTACACCGCCAAGCTGGAGATCGAGGGCAAGGTCGGCGGCAACGTCGGCCCGTTCGGAGGCACGGCCGGCGCGAAGGACACCCACACGGGCGCCATCACCGTGACCCGCGACCAGAAGACCGGGAAGATCGTCCGGATCGACATGACGAAGACGGTCGAGAAGACATCGACGTCCGACAAGGGCGAGGCCGGCGGCGACAACGGCCAGAAGGACAAGGACAAGCGCGGCGGCAAGGGCGGGGTCACGGACTCCTCCGGCGACACCGGCATCGAGGTGCAGACGAACTCGATCGTCTTCGGCAAGGAGACCGACAAGGCCACGGAGGACAAGCGGGCCGTCGCCGAGCAGTGGCTGGACGGATCCGGCGACAACACCGCGCCCTTCGCGTACATGTTCGGCGACAACTCCCTGCAGCGGAAGCCCGCCGGGACCGACCCCTTCGAGCAGTTGATGTTCCAGGACGGCCTGTCCAGCACGCTGCAGTACCTCGGCGAGACCGACGCCCAGGAGTTCGGATTCGAGGTCTCGCTGGGTATGAGTCTGGGGTTCTCCATCTCCGACGAGCACAAGAAGGAGTCACTGACGGACGCGCAGTTCCTCGGAGCTCCGCAGGGCGACAAGCGCGCCTACCTCCCGTACAGCTACTGCGCACAGTGAACACGCGTGCGACCAAGGGGCGATGACGTTGACGAAGTCCAAGGCGCTCGGCACGGCCGTGACCGCCGCTCTCGGCCTGACACTGCTCGGCGGATGCGGCGGCATGGACACCGCATCGGTCCCCGACGGCTGGGGGACGCTGGACACCGCGAGCGTGTCCGTCGGCTACCCGGAGGACCAGGGGTACGCCGTCCAGCCCGCCGCCGAACGCGCCGAGGCGAACGCCGCCGTGGCGCTCAAGGAGGAGAAGGGACTGCGCACGGGCATGGTCTCGGTCCAGCTGGACTTCGCGACCGGGGTGGACGACGCCGACGAGGCCGCCGCGGCCGCCGGCGCGGGGATCGGCCTGGGCACGACCCGCAAGGGCACGCGCGACGTACGCCTCGCGGGAGAGGAGAGCGCCCGTGACGCCCGGAGGATCGACTACGAGTTCACGTCGTCCGGGGAGCAGTCCACCCCGGCGAAGGGGACCAGGATGACGGGGGTCGTGGTGGCCGGGGTCGACTCGAAGGACGTACCGTTCGCCATCCGGGTCAACGCGGTGAAGGGCGCCCTGAGCCCCGCCGACCTGGACGCGTTCGTCAAGTCCATCACGGTCAAGTAAACGCCTGCGGAGCCTCGTTCATGGACGTACTGCCCGGTGGCACGGCCACCTTCCTGCTGCTGTTCGGCCTGTTCCTGGGCGCGTTCGCGGTCCGTTCCGGCCTCCGGCTCGCCCGGGTGCTGCGACTGGTCCGCAGCGGCGAACGCGCCGAGGGCCGGTGCGCGCGGCGGCGCGTCGTCGACCGCGGCTCCGACATGGAGAACCGCTACCGCACGGAGTACGTCTTCGCGTTCCGCGCCCCCGACGGACGCGAGGTGGAGTTCACCGACCACGCCCCGGGCCCGTTCGGCTTCGAGGTCGGCGCACCGGTCCGCGTCTCCTACGACCCCGCGGACCCGGCCGGGCGGGCGACGGTGGCGGGGCCGGGCTCCTGGGGCCCGATACTGATGCCGACGGTGTTCGCCGTGGTGCTGGGGCTGTTCGCGCTGGGGCTGCTGGCGGGATTCGTCGCGATGCGGTTCTGAGGGGGCGGTCGGTCGCGGCATCCTGACAGGAACGAGCGGCACCCCGGACCGCCTGGCGGTCGGGGGTGCCGCCCCCGTTCAGGTCCTTCAGCTCTGCGAGCCGCTGGTGCGTGGGAAGGAGACCTCCACGCGCCGGTTCTTCTTGCGGCCCTCTTCGGTGTCATTGCTCGCGATCGGGTACTGCTCACCGTAGCCACGGATCTCGAAGGTGACGCTGGGGATCTTCTGGACGAGAACCCCTTGCACAGCGTTCGCGCGTTGCTTGGACAGAACGTCTCCGTGCGCCGAGGAGCCGAGGTTGTCCGTGAACCCGAAGACGCGCACGTTAGATGCCTTCTGCGCCTCGATCTCGGCAGCGATGGCGTTGATGCGAGCCGTAGCGGCTCCGCTCAGTTTGGCGCTGTCCTTGCCGAACAGCACCTCGGCCTGGAGGGCGAAGGTGATGTCCGCATTGGTGTCCTCACGGCGTTCCTCACCCCCCATGTCCTCCACGATCGACTTGATGTCGAGTACGCGCACGTCGCCGAGCGTCGCCCCGTCGCCGAGCATGAGGCCGGGCGAGTTCGCGTCGACCTCGACCGGCGGTGACGCGCTGGGAACAGCAGTGGGATTGTCATCCGCGGAGACCGGGGTCGCGCCCCAGAGTGCCGAGGTGCCGAGGACGACGGCTGCGGCAGCGGTGAGACCGAGGCGCGAACGAAGCACCCTTCGGGCTGCGGCGGGTGAGTGGGTAGGTGACTTCATGAGCGTCGTCACCCCGAGATCTTGATCGTCGCAGTGGGCATGGTGGGGATCTGGAAGTCGACCTCGGTGGTGGACTGCGGCGGGGACGGGAACTGGGCGAAGAACGGTGTCCCCGCTCCCGGCGTCAAGCCCTCGAACTTGGTGCACAAGCACCGGCCATCCGTGTCCCGGAGAACGAGGTAGCGCTTCTTCCCGGTCTGATCCACCAGCGAGGCCCCGGCCATCGAAGCACCGTTGCCGACTACTTCCTGCTCTGTTCCCTGCCATCCCGGCGCGGTCCAGATCTGCTTGGATCCATTCTTGACCTGCCCTTTGACGGTGACGAATCCTCCGGTCTCCCGCTTGACCGTGTTGACGACGACTTCCACTCCGTCTTTGCCCGTGATCGTGGCCAGCACCTGGGTCTCGTCCTCCTCCGCAGGTGCTGAGGATGGGCTCTTCCCACTTGAGGTGGCGGCCTCCCGGGGCTTGCTCTCGGGCTTGTCGGTGCCTCCATCGCCCCCACAAGCCGTCAGGACGACAGCCATGGCTACGGCGGCGGCTGTGAGGCCGGCCCCCTTGAAGCGAATCCGGGTCATGGCTGCACGCATCGGCGTGATCCTCTCGGTGACGTTCACTTACTTGTCGGCCAGATGGACGGAGAACAGGTCTGCCAGGTCCGGCAGCAGGTCGAGGTGCTCGGGATCGATACCGAAGTCTTCGTCATCACAGACGACTTTGTACGACTTCCGGTCATCCGGCTCGTCCGTGTCGTCGTCCTCGTCAGGGGGACGCGGGCTCGGCGTGGCACGCAGATCCTCTTCAACCCGGCAACGCGGCTCGATGACGGCCCTCGCAGTTGCCGTGGCCTTCTTCGACTCGGTACTGGCGATCACCGAGCTGCCGACCGTCTTGTTGGTCTCCACTGTGACCGTGTATGACACCTCTGGGGAATAGTCCTGATAGCAGGACGTCTTCGTGGCATCGTTCTCCGACGCCAGGCGAGCCGCGGCGGCGCAGGAACCGGAGCCGGCGGACCGTCCGTTCAGCAGGTCACGCCACTCGTCGAGGTCGAACACCCCGGGCCAGCTCCACTCGTCGCGCGCATCCTGCGCGGCAGCGAGCGCAGCCGCGTCGGCCGCCGTCTGAGCCTCGTTCTTCTTCATCGAGGCCTGTCCGACGGCGAAGTAGGCGAACGCAAGGAAGAGCAGGCCCGCCACCACCGCAACATAGATGGGGAAGGCCTGCCCTGCCTCGCGCGCTCTGCCGGTGATCAGCCGCCCGTGATCTTGCCGATCTGCGTGCTGATGGCGGTGGCGATCGCGTTCCCGAAGTTCGTCGTCATGAGCACTCCGATGATCGCCACGACCACCACGATGATGCCCAGGTACTCCACCGCGCCCTGCCCCCGGTCCGCTCGGGCCTTCATGCGCTCGACGGACGTGTTCGCCCAGACCTTGGCGTTGACGGAAGCCTTCAGCATCAGGTTGCTCATGGTGTTCCCCTCCGAGTCCGGCCGGCCGGATGGTGCCGGCCGACGCGTGAGTTCCTGTGGTGCCGCCCCCGTTACCGGCTTCCTCCTGGCCGGTGCCGCTTGCGACATGAGAAACGTACGGCCGGGAACCCCCTCCGATGCAGGGCCCCAGGGCCCAAAGCCGGGCCCAAAGCCCCTCTTGGGCCCGTCGTCGGGCCCTCGGCAGTCCTGGGCGCTCGCGGCCCGGTCGTGCCCTCCCCCGTTCAGCCATGACGGCCCGCCCCCCTCGTCGCAGGTCCCGATCCCGGTGCCGTGCCGAGCCAGCGGGCGATCGCCTCGCTGCGGCTGCTGCTGTGCAGCTTGGTGAAGATCCTGTTGATGTGGTTCTTGACCGTCTTCTCACTGATGAAGCAGGTCGCGGCGATCTGGTGGTTGCTCATGCCCGACGCAATCAGTTCCATGACCTCCGCCTCCCTCGAACTCAACTGGTATTGGGCCCTGTTGGGACCCACCTGTCGCTCCTGTACTCCATCTGACGACGACTGTCCCACAACAGGTTGCAGATGCGAAAGGTTTTCTGGATGCAGGCCGTACCCCGGCCCGGCCGGCCCCGGGTCCACAGGTCCGCTCCGCCCGCTCTGCTCCGCAGGGGACGGATGGCCGGGAGCCACGTACGGAGGGCCGCCTGCCAGAGCACCGCCCAGGCCGTCGGGCAGCTGCGTCGTCCCTGGGGCGGGCCCTTGGCGCATATGGGCGAGGAGGGCGTTCGCGGCGGTGGCGGTGAAGTGGGCACGTCCGCCTCTCGTGTCGCGTACGGCCTGCACCAACTGGTCGGCCGTGAACTCTCCGTGGACCAGATATCCCCCGGCGCCCAGGCGCAGGGCCTCGTGCACGATGTCACTCTCGCGGCTGTAGGTCAGCATCATCACGGGTGCAATCCGCACCAGGTGAGGCAGGGCGGATATGCCGTCCACACCGGGCATCCGGACATCGAGGAGGACCACGTCCGGCCGGTGCCGCACTGCCGCCTCGTATGCCTCGCGGCCGTCCGTGGCCTCGGCGACGACCTGGATGTCCGCACGACCGCTGAGCAGCACTCCGAGACCTGCCCTGACCACCGGGTTGTCGTCCGCGACCACGACGCGCAGCGGGCCGGCGGAGGGAGTCTCCGAACTGCTGGGAAATGGGGGGAGTTCGTCGGGTGTTGTGGGGTGACGGGGAGCCGGGAATCCGGGGGCTGGGTGTTCCGTGCTGTCGGGGCTGCTGTGCGCAGACGTGTGCTGGGAGGCGTGGTTCCGCGCCGACCAGCTCTTTCCCCAAGCGCGTGAGATGTCGTCCGGCATTCTGCGACCTCCTCTCGTGTGGTGGGGTGGTTGGCGTAACGCGTTCTCGCGGGTTTCGATTCAGTTCAGCTGGGGCTCGAAGCCGGAGTGGAGTGCAGCCGTCGGCAGTTCCAGCCGCACCTCGGTCCCCTTGGCCGCCCGGCCCTTTCCGATGCGGATGCGGGCGCCGATCGAGGCCGCCCTCTCGACCATGCCCACGAGCCCGAAGTGTCCGGCGCGCTTCAGGTCGTCGAGCGTGGTGCCGGCGGGCAGCCCTTCGCCGTCGTCGTACACACTCACTCGCAGGACGTCGCCCTTGATGCCTGCGAGCACCACGAGGTAAGTGGGGTGGGCGTGCCGGCGGGCGTTCTCCATCGCCTCGGACGCGACGGTGAGCAGTTGCCGGGCGACCACCTGGGGGACCGGGGGCACCGGGGTGTCCCCAAGGGTTCGGAATACGGTGCTGGTCCCGTTGCGACGCATGAAATCGGCTGCACGCGCTTGTAGTTCCGTGATGATGTCGACCCCTCCGTCGAGGCCTGACTCCCGACGCAGATCGGACAGGAGCTCGCGGGACTCGGCGGCGGCCCGACGCGCGGAGCGCGCCACCAGTTCGGCCTGGTGCTTGACCGTGAGCGGATCCGTCCGGTCGGCGGAGTGGGCCAGACCGTCGGCCGCCAGAGCCAGGCCGTGGAGGGTCTTGGCCACGGAGTCGTGCATGTCGCGCGCCAGTCGGGCGCGCTCCTCCTCCACGGCGACGCTGACCGCGAGCCTCGCTCGGGTTTCGGTCAGCGCGTGGCTCGCCGAGCCGACCCTGAGCATCAGGTTGCGCAGGGCCACGCCCACCGCACCGGCGAGAACGCAGAAGCCGGGCAGCAGGAGAGCGCTGGAAAGCCCCGTCTGGAGCCTGCCCTCGGCGCCGTAGGCTGCGGCGAGGATCAGCCCCTGCAGCACGGCGAACACGCCCGCTGCACGCCAGCCGTAGAGCAGTCCCGCCAGCAGTGGGGTGCAGACGACCGCGTATCCGAGAGTCGACTCCGGGGTCGCGGTGAAGAGGAGCAGGGCACCGAAGAGCGTGTCCGCGCCGAGCAGCAGCGGGTGTCGCACGAGGAGCGGCCCGAAGCGTTCCCAGTCCCGGTACAGGGCGTACGAACCGACGATCGTCACGAGCACCGCCGAGGCGACCAGCCATCCGGCCAGCCCGGGGGCACTGTTGTCGAGTGCCTGTGGTGTGCCGATGGCGATCGTGGCGAGCCGGAAGAGAAACACCTGGCGGGCAAGAGCCGACAACGCGTTGACCTGGATGGAGACCGTGGGCGCCGGTCCTGCCGGAGCGGACAGGGTGGCGTTCGAGGACTCCTCGAAACGGCCCCGCTGCAGGAAGATCGTCATCGGCGGCCGCTCACTCCCCCGTGAGGGATCCGAGATCGGTGTCGGACCCGAGCAGCATGGCGGCACCCATGAGGATCATGGTTGCGGGGATCATGAAGGTGGTGACCATAAGTGTGGCCTTGGGAACGGCCTTGGCCGCCTTGCGTCGTGCGTTCTGCGCGTCGGTGCGCCGCATGTCGTTGGCGATGGCGATGAGGGTGTCGACGATCGGCGCGCCGAGTTCCTCTCCCTGCTGCAGCGCGGTGACGAACATGGCGACCTGCTCGGAGTCATTGCGCTTGCGCAGCTCGTCGAAGGCCTGCCGTCGGCTCACGCCCATGTCCATCTGGCGCAGGGTGATGCGCAACTCGTCGGACCAAGGGCCCTGGTACTTCTCGGCCACCCGGTCGAGAGCCTGCCGGAACCCGAGGCCGGCGGATACGACGACGGCGAGCACGTCGAGGAAGTCGGGGAGCGTACGGTCGATGTCGTCCCGCCGTTTGCGCACCGCTGCCCAGATGCCGACCTCGCCCCAGAACAGGCCGAAGGCGACCATGAAAAGGGCCATGAAGATCTTGCCGCTGCTCAGCATCGCGAACGCCGCGAAGCCGCCGAGGGCGCTGTAGACGGCACGGCGGGCGGCGTACCTGTCGATGGTCAGGCCGCCGGGATTGCCCGCCATGTCGATCTTGCGGCGCTTCTCGTTGACGTTCTTGGGCCCCATGAGACGCAGCACCAGAGGTGCCCAGCGCATACCGAGCCGGTCGATGCCGGAGCCCACCGCGGTGGTGCGGGTGGATCCCACCTCCAGCGCCAGGGCCAGATCGCCGGGAAGTGTGGCCTCGGCTCGGTACATCCGTATGCCCTTGAAGATCCCCAGCACGCTGAGGCCCACGGCGAGTGCGAGCAGCAGTTCCATGTCCGCCCCCTCCTCAGATATCGATCTTGGAAATGCGACGGATGGCGACGAAACCGAGCGCGTACAGACCCAGGGACACGATCACCGCGATCTGGCCCGCGACGGACCCGGTCATCCGGTCGAGCGCTCCGGGCAGAATCGAGTTCACCAGCAGCATCGCGCCGATGCCGATGGCCGGGACTGCGTAGGCCGTGGTGTTGACCTGCGAGAGCTGGGTGCGGACCTCTCGCCGGGTCTCCTTGCGTTCCTCCAGCGTGACGGTGAGGTTGCGCAGGGAGGAGACCACCTGACCGCCTGCCCGGTTGGAGAGGATCAGGGTCGAGACGAGGACGACCAGCTCACGTGAGGGCAGACGCTCGGCGAGTTCGTCGAGTGCGTCGTCGAGGGTGCGGCCGACGGCAAGCTGGTCGGCGACGACCCTCAGTTCCGCGCCCGCGGGTGCCTCCAGCTCGTCCGCAGCCATGGCGATGGACGTGCGCAGGGACAGTCCGGCCTGGGTCGCGTTGGCCAGCACGCGTGAGATCTCCGGCAGCTGACCGATGAAGGCTTCGGTGCGCTTGGTGCGATGCCAGTTGAGGAAGGTGTTGGCACTCCAGACACCGGCGAGCGCGGCCAGTGGCCCGAAGAACGAGGCCAGGACGGAGGCGGCGATGAGCCACACACCGGCGATGCAGCACAGGACGTAGAAGAAGTACTCGCCCGGTGTGATGTCGAGTCCGGTGGCGGCCAGCTTCAGCTCGATCCTCTTGCCGAGTCCCGTCCTGCGCAGCCGGCGGTCGAGCCCTCGGAACCGGCGCTGAGGTCCGAGGTCGATCTGCCCGGTCGAGGAAAGCCGGTCCACGAGCGCCTCGCGCTGGGCCTTGCCCGAACTGTAGGCGTGCTGCCCCATGACTCCCATGACACAGCACAGCAACGTGACACCGATGGTGAGTGGTACGAGGTTGTCCATGTCGGGGTACCTATCTGGCCTCTCGGGTGGCGAGATACTCGTCTGAGGGGGCGACGCCGAAGGCCTGGGGGATCGGCTGTCCGGCCATGTAGAGCCGGTCAGCGATGCGCCGTGGGAGCGGAAGCGCCTGGAACTCGCCGTGGATCACTCCGTCGGTGTCCATCGGGCGTGCGGAGAAGCGGGCCACGGTGACGATCTTGTAGGGGTCCCTGCCGTGCGAGTCGAGCACCGCGATCTCGGTGATCTTCCTGGTGCCGTCGGCGTGCCGGGTGAGCTGGACGATGACGTCGACCGCGCTGTTGATCTGATCATGGAGGGCTTCGAAGGGGATCTTGATCTCCGACATCGAGGCGAGGGTCTGCAGACGCATCAGCGCGTCCTCCGCGCTGTTGGCGTGGACGGTCGCCAGCGATCCGTCGTGACCGGTCGACATCGCCTGGAGCATGTCGAGCGATTCGCCTCCACGGACCTCACCGACGACGATGCGGTCGGGGCGCATACGCAGCGAGTTCCGGACCAGGTCCCTGATGGTGACCTGGCCCTTTCCCTCCACGTTCGCCGGACGGGTCTCGAGCCGGATCACATGGTTCTGCTGAAGCTGGAGTTCGGCCGAGTCCTCGATGGTCACGATGCGCTCGCCGTCCGGAATGAGCCCGGAGAGCGCGTTGAGCAAGGTGGTCTTGCCCGTACCCGTCGCCCCGGACACGATCACGTTCAACTTCGCCTGGACGAGCCCGGCCAGCAGGAGCAGCATCTGCTCGTCCAGAGAACCGAAACCGATCATCTCCCGGAGCGAGAAGGACCTCGGGAATCGACGGATAGTGAGGGTGGCGCCCGTCAGCGAGAGCGGCGGGATGATCACGTTGACACGCTCCCCGCTCGGAAGCCGGGCATCGACCATCGGATTGGCTTCGTCCACACGCCGGTTGACGGTGGAGACGATCCGCTCGATCGTCTGCATGAGCTGCTCGTGGCTGGCGAAACGCATCGGCAGCTGCTCGACCCTGCCCGCTCGCTCCACGAAGATCTGGTCCGGCCCGTTGACCATGATCTCGGTGATGGAGGCATCCTCCAGAAGGGGTTCGAGCACGCCGAGCCCCAGTGCCTCGTCCACCACCCGGCGGATGAGCTGGGAGCGCTCGATCGTGGAGAGGACGGGCCCTTCCCGGCTGATGATGTGGCCCAGGACCCGTTCCAACCGGGCGCGCCGGTCGGCTGCGGCCAGCGAGGACATCTCCGCGAGGTCTATCTCCTCGAGGAGTTTCGCGCGGTAGGTGGCGACCAGGTGGCCGTCCTCCCGTCCCCCTCCGCGCTCCTCGGGGGCGGTGATGCGTGCCCGCAGACTCATGGGTGGTACTCCTCGGATGAAGGGCCGCGCTCAGTCGCGCGGCATGGTGGCGGACTTCTCTACGGTCCGGTCGCCCAGCAGACCCAGGAGCACGTCCGGGATGCCGACCGTGACCTTCACCGTCACCGTGTCGCCTCCCGTCGGCGAAGAGACGACGGCCCTGTCCGCCACCCAGCCGGTCATGGATTCCTTGCCGACCCGCTCGTACGACCCGTAGGTGCCGGCCTGCGACGCCGTACGCGCCGCCGCTCTCGCGCCCGTGCCTGCCTGCTGCGCGGTGTAGGCGATCAGTCCCAGCTGGATGCCCGCCAGTCCGATGATGATGAGGACCGGAAGGAAACCGAGGTATTCGATGGCTGTCGAGCCCCGGTCCCGGCCGGGGGCCGTCCGGGACGCCCGTATCCATGCCATGACAGGTCACTTCCCCTCTGCGGCCGCGCCGGCCTCGGCCTTGACGGGAATGGGAAGGCTGGCGAATCCCGGGAAGAGGACCGGGGCCCTCAGCGTGATGCTGACCTTGACCATGTCGCGTCCCTGGGTACCGCACTCGTCGATCCGGGCGGGCCCTTCCCACGCGTCGGGCAACCGCTCATGGACCGCGGCCCGACAGCGGCTCTGCCGGTCCCAGGCGCCGGCGGCCACCGCCTTGCGCACTCCTTGGTCCGCAGCACCGCTTGCCAGCACGAAGGTGTAGCCCACGAGTACCGCCTGCCAGAGCAGGACCAGGGTGACCAGAATGATCGGCACCATTCCGGTGAATTCGACGATCAGTTGCCCCCGGTCACCTCTCAGCCGTGCCCGTACCGTGCCCCGCGCTCCGGTGGTCCTCGTCCGCATCGCTGTCAGCCTCCCCCGCCCGCCGAGCCGCCCTTGCGCCGACGGCCACCGATCGACCCTCTGTCGCCGCGCAGCACGCTGCCGCGCGGTTCCGTCCCGGGAGGAGCCTTCAGGAGTCCGAGCTCCCCTGCCAGGGCCCACAGGGCCTGTTTCACCGTGGAACGTGCGTCCAATTCGTGCATCCGCCCCGAATCGACCGCTCCCTGCAGCTCCTTGAAGTTCGCCGGCACCGCCGTGCCCGCCATCCGCGTGCCGGTGATCCGCTGGATGAGAGGCGGCTGGATCTCCGTGTTGCGGTTGAAGCGGTTGACGAGCGTGACCGTCTCCTCCGCCTTGCGGATCTGGAGCCGGTCCCACATCCGCACGATGCGCTTCGCACCCCGCACGGCGACCACGTCGGGTGTCGTCACGAGGACCGCGATGTCCGCCATCTCGATGGCGGCGGCGTTGGCACCGTTCATCTGACTCCCGCAGTCGATGACGACGATCCCGTAGCGCGACCGCAGGGCGCTCACGATCTGCCGGGCGGACCGGTCGCTGACCTCCTCCCCTCGTTCGCCCTCACCGGGTGCCAGCAGCAGCGCGAGGCCGGTGGCGTGGGAGAACACCGCATCGGACAGGACCCGGGGTGAGATGTCGGAGATGGCGGCCAGGTCGACGATCGACCGCCGGAACTGCACATCGAGGTAGGAGGCGATGTCTCCCGTCTGGAGGTCCAGGTCGACGAGCGCGGCGGTCTGCCCCGACGCCTGTGCGGCCAGGGCGAGCTGCACGGCGGTCACCGTGGCACCGACACCGCCCTTGGCGCCGGTCACGGTGACGACGGTGCCGCCGGGGCCGGTGAAGACATCGCCACCGGCGCCCAGGTGCCGCCGCACTCCGGTGGACCACTGTCCGGCCGCCTGGACCCGGTTGGCGAGCTCCTCGTAGCTCAGGGGCAGGGTGACCAGACCTCGGGCGCCGGCGTCCATGGCGGCCTGGAAGAGTCCCTGGCTGGCGTCCGCGGTGATCAGGACGACCCCGACCGAGGGAAAGCGCAGAGATACCTCCCGGATCAGTTCCAAGGCGGGCACGGGGCCGATCCGCTCATGGACCAGCACCACCTCGGGCAGCTCCTCGATGGACTCGCCGGCCAGCCTGGCCAGCGTGTCGATGAGCTGCGTCGAGTCGCCGACCGGAGACGCCGGCTCGGCGTCCGGGAGCTGGCTGAGCAGAGTGGTCACGGACCTTGCCGCGTCGGCGTCACCGACGGCAGGGAGGATCCTTGCGGTCATTCGATCCTCACTTGTCCTTGTCGAGCGTGTACGTGCGGTCACCCGGGCGGATCGTGCCGTCGCTGCCCGGTGCGATCAGGGCGAGACGCACGTGCTGGGCGAAGGATTCCGCGTACGCGACGCGCTGCGTGTCGAGTGTGTTCAGGGCAAAAGTGATCGGCACGACCTCGGATGACCTGTTCCTGTTGTCGTCACGCGGTTCGAGAGCGGTCAGCTGGCCGACGTCCAGGACCTTCGCGTTGGAGACGATCACCTTGGACTGGGGCACCTCGCCGTCCCGTTCGCCCGCGAACGTGGCGTAGATGTTCACCTTGTCATTCGCGCGGATCTTTCCGGCGACTCCGGTCGCCGCATCGATCATGATGGCGATCTCCTGCTCACCGGGCCGCAGCTCGGGACTCTTGACCATCATGTCGGACTGCATCAGCGAGCCCTCGCGGAGCTGTGTCACGGCTATCTTGCCGTCGATCTCATCGATGTCCGTGACGGCGTTGTCCGACAGCCAGCGCTTGGGCATGGACACCTTCTCGAACTGCCGTGACGTAAGCGCCGTATACGGTGCGACGTCGGCCTTCAGCCGGTAGGCGTCGACCTCCGGCCCGACCTTCGAGTTGACGTCGCTGATCACCGAGAGCACGCCGGCGAAGGCGCCGAAGGCGCACAGGATCGACAGGAGCAGGAGTATCACGCCGCGGCGCTGGCGGGAGTTCATGGGCCGGACAACCTCGTTCGGATCGGATGCGTGGAGCAGCGGACGGAAAGAGATGCGCTGTGTCTGCGGATCGTGCTGCGGGCGCTAGGAGTTCGGTGGCGCGGGCGCTCCGTGGTTCAGGACACCCGGGGAGTGCATTCGGTTCTCCGGCGGGGCGAGCGGGGAGGAACAGAAGCCGCAGCGGTCGCCGATGAGCTCCATTCCGCACCAGTGGCAGTTTTCCCGGCGTACGGAGGCGACCAGCTGGTAGATCACCGAGATGTCGGGCAGGAAGGAGGCGAATTCCACCATCTTCCCGGTGCCCCACCAGCGCGGTGACACGGCGGGCAGGGGGCACTCGTGGACCGCCTGCACCTTCCACGCGGGAGCGAGGGTCTGCTGGACCCATTCCGATCCCAGTTGCCCTTTGGCGACCAGCAGGTGGGTGGCGAACTCCGGTCCGGCCGGCGGTTCGACGGCCGGACCGATCCTGATCAGCTGCGGGCTGGGACCGGCGAGTACGGCGAACTGGGATCCGGGGACCCAGGATTTCGCGTGGGTCTTGAGGCTCACGGGGACCCTGTCGAGTCTCGCCACCGAGTTGAGCACCGCGCCGGCGTGGATGTAGTGGGCGAGCAGCCGGGCGGCCGACGCCACCACCCCGGGACTGAAGTCGCAGATCGACAACTGGCGCAGCTGGCGCACCAGTACCGCGACCCCGAGGGGTGGCAGGTCCGTCTTGAGCAGGGCGATGCGGTCGCTCTCCAGTACGGAGCGGATGGCGTGGAGTCTGCGTTCGTGGGCGGGGCCGATACCCGTCGGGTAGACCACGACCACGTGGCCGTGCTGCTCCAGGAGCAGGTTCATGTCGCCGATCGCGAGATCGAGGGGCTGGGCCTCGGGAGCCTGCAGCAGGGCCGCTGTCGGTGTCTGCTGATCGGTCGGCGGTAGCACCAGATCAGCACTGGTCACTGCTATTGCGGTCGGCACGCTCTTCCCCGTTCGGCTCCGGCCGTCGTCCAGGTGGACTCCGGCCGCAATCGCTCCTGCTCCGTGCTTCTTCCCCAGCACTTTAGCCACGTCATACCAGGCAGAGAACAGATATCGGAACCCAGTACGAAGTCGTGCGGCACAGGCGTTCGCAACGCCTCCGTGCGAAATCGGACGAAAAGCAGACTCGTTAACTCCTGTACCACTGCGGAGGGTTACGTACGTCCGTCAGGTTTGGATTCAGGATGAATTCATCGGCCCACGTCAGCACGGATCGAAGCCGCGGCTTTCACCGCTTCCGGATATCTGCTCCGTCACGTTCCGGATATCTCCGCCGCCTCACCCGCACGAGTACCCCTCGGTCCGGGAGCCCCGATCACCCGACGGTGGACCGGGCTCGGGAGCCCCGGCCACCCGGCGCCCGCCTCGTGGCCGGTCCGGGCCCGGACCGGCCACGAGGCGGGCGCCGGCCGACGCGAGCCCTCGACGTGACGCGGGCCCTTCCCACAGGCCGGGACGCCAGAGGTCTTGACAACTTGATTGGTCTGGACCAGTTTATCGGCCAACGGTGGCCACCGTTCCCCGCCAGCACTCCCAACTCCCCCACCGGAGGCAGCAAGTGGAACGCTCCGCAGGCAGCAGCAGACACAGAAGGAGCCGGGTCCGGCCCTTCCTCGGCGGTGCGGTCGCCGTCGTCGCGGCAGGGGCGCTTGCCGTCACCGGCCTCACGAGCAGTGCGCAGGCCGCGGACATCAACGTGGCCAAGAACGCCGGATTCGAGTCCGGCCTCGCCAACTGGACCTGTTCCGCCGGCAGCGGCGCCACCGTCTCCTCCCCCGTGCACGGGGGCGCGTCCGCGCTCAGGGCCACCCCGGCCGGTCAGGACAACGCCAAGTGCACGCAGACCGTCGCCGTGAAGCCCAACTCGACGTACGCGTTGAGCTCCTGGGTGCAGGGCGGCTACGCCTACCTCGGGGCGAGCGGCACCGGGACCACGGACGTCTCCACCTGGACGCCCGGATCGGGCAGCTGGACCCAGCTGAAGACCAGCTTCACCACCGGCCCGTCCACGACCTCCGTGACCGTCTACACCCACGGCTGGTACGGCCAGGCCCCCTACTTCGCCGATGACGTGCAGGTCAACGGCCCCGACGGCGGGGGTGGCACCGACCCCGAGCCCTCGGTCCCCGGCACCCCGGCCGGACTGGCCGTGGGAGCCACCACCACCTCGTCCGTCTCCCTGAGCTGGAACGCCGTCTCCGGAGCGACCGGTTACACCGTCTACCGGAACGGCACGAAGGCCACCACGTCCTCCGGCACCTCCGCGACGGTGACGGGGCTGGCCGCCGACACCGCGTACCAGTTCGCCGTCAGTGCCACCAACGCCGCCGGCGAGTCCGCCAAGTCCGCGACGGTCAGCGGCCGTACGGCGAAGACCACCGATCCGGGCGGCCCGACGACCTCGGTGCCCAAGCACGCGGTGACCGGGTACTGGCAGAACTTCAACAACGGCGCCACCGTCCAGAAGCTCAGCGACGTCCCGGCGAACTACGACATCATCGCCGTCTCCTTCGCCGACGCCACGGCGACGCCCGGCGCGGTCACCTTCAACCTGGACTCCGCGGGCCTGAACGGCTACACCGTCGCCCAGTTCAAGGCCGACATCAAGGCCAAGCAGGCGGCCGGCAAGAACGTCATCATCTCCATCGGCGGTGAGCGGGGGACCGTATCGGTCAACAGCGACGCCTCCGCCACCGCGTTCGCCGACTCGGTGTACGCGCTCATCCAGGAGTACGGCTTCAACGGCGTCGACATCGACCTCGAGAACGGCCTCAACTCGACCTACATGACGAAGGCGCTGCGCTCCCTGTCGTCGAAGGCGGGCTCGGGCCTCGTCATCACGATGGCCCCGCAGACCATCGACATGCAGTCGACCTCCGGTGAGTACTTCAAGACGGCACTCAACATCAAGGACATCCTGACCGTCGTCAACATGCAGTACTACAACAGCGGTTCGATGCTCGGCTGCGACGGCAAGGTCTACTCCCAGGGCTCGGTGGACTTCCTCACCGCGCTCGCCTGCATCCAGCTGGAGGGCGGCCTCGCCCCGTCGCAGGTCGGCCTCGGCGTCCCCGCGTCCACCCGCGGCGCGGGCAGCGGCTACGTCGCCCCGTCCATCGTGAACGCCGCCCTGGACTGCCTGGCCAAGGGCACCTCCTGCGGCTCGTTCAAGCCGTCCAGGACCTACCCGGCCCTGCGCGGCGCGATGACCTGGTCCACGAACTGGGACGCCACCGCGGGCAACGCCTGGTCCAACGCGGTCGGCCCGCACGTCCACGGACTGCCGTAACCCTCCCGGCCCACCGGAACCAGCAGCGCCGCCGCTCCCCCGGCGGCGCTGCTGCGTTCCCGGCGCACGGCAGCACCGCCCGGCAGCCGCTCGACCGCTCTCACCAGGGCAGATCGCGCATCTGCTGGACGCACAGCACGACGAACAGCAGCCCGGCCGCGCTCAGCATGCCGTTGCTGAGCCAGCCGTTGCGCCACTCGCGCGGGGTGCGGGAGGAGTTGAGCAGCCACAGCAGGGTGAGGGCCAGGAACGGCATGAAGAAGGCGCCCAGCACGCCGTATCCGATGACCAGTCCGAACGGTTCGTCCAGCCAGAGCAGGCTCATCGGCGGGAAGGTCAGCCACAGCAGGTACGCGCGGAACGGCACGGACCGCTCCTGGCGGCCGACCGTCTCGCTGCCCGCCCTCTCCGCTCCCCCGGTCCCGTCACCGGCGCGGCCCGCGCGCAGCCGCTCCACGAAGTCGGCGAACATGAGGCTCACTCCGTGCCACACCCCGATGAGGGAGGAGAACGAGGTGGCGAAGAAGCCGACCAGGAAGAGCTTGGCGGTCGTCGGTCCGAAGCGGTCCTCCAGTACCACCCCGAGGTCGATCAGCCCCCGGTCGCCCTTCGTGAGGGCGATCTGCGAGGAGTGCAGCAGTTCGGCACCGACGATCAGCATCGCGACGACGAAGACGCCGGTGGTGAGGTAGGCGGCGCGGTTGTCGAGCCGCATGACCTTCATCCAGGAGGAGTTGTCCCAGCCCTTCGCGTTCACCCAGTATCCGTACGCCGCCATCGTGATCGTGCCGCCGACCCCGCCGATCAGCCCGAGCGTGTAGATGAGCGAGCCGTCCGGGAGCACGGGGACAAGCCCGGCGAGGGAGGCCCCCACGTCCGGGACCACCCGGATCGCGACGTAGACCACGACGACGAACATCACGCCGATCAGGACCGTCATGGCCTTCTCGAAGACGGCGTACCGGTTGAACCACACGAAGACCAGCCCGACCAGTCCGGTGAGGATCGCCCAGGTCTTCAGGCCCGGCCCGTCGGGGAAGAGCGCCACGATGGGCAGGGCGCTCGACGACATGGCCGTGGCGCCGTAGACGAAGCCCCAGACGACGACGTACACCGCGAAGTACCCGGTGGTCCAGCCGCCGAGGGTGCGCCAGCCGTCGAAGAGGGTGCGGCCCGTCGCGAGGTGCCAGCGGCCCACCGCCTCGGCGAGTGAGATCTTGACGAGGCAGCCGATGACGGCCGCCCACATGAGGGTGTAGCCGAACTTGCTCCCCGCGATGAGCGTCGCGACCAGGTCGCCGGCCCCCACACCCGTCGCCGCCACGACGATTCCCGGGCCGATGTACTTCCAACTCGATGTGCGTGGACGGGATTCCGACTCCCCGGTCTCTGTGGTTCCGCTTGTCTCCGCCATGCCGGCCAACGAAGCGCAAAGTTCCGCTTCGCACAAGAGGGCACGTCGTACCCCCGCCGGGCCCCCTCCGGTCCGGGACAGCTGTGGACGTTCCGTGACAGGAGATATCGGTGCACTCCCCCCGTCCCCGTGGGACGCTTGTCGCGCTCGACCGTAGGGCGCTGGACGGGGGAAGTGACATGGCAGGGGCGCGAGTTGATCCGCTGGGGAGCGGAGATCCGGCGACGCTCGGCAGATACGAGATGATCGGCAGGCTGGCCTCCGGCGGCATGGGGCGCATCTATCTCGCCCGGAGCGCCGACGGGCAGCTGGCCGCCGTGAAGACGCTGCTCGCCGAGGGGGTCGTCAGCGACGTCGACCGGCGGCGCTTCACCCGCGAGGTCGAGCTCGCGCAGCGCGTCGACAGCGCGTTCACGGCGCGCGTGCGGGAGGCGGACCCGGGCGCGGACAGGCCGTGGATGGCGATCGACTACATCGCCGCGCCCTCCCTGTCGGAACTGGTCCGCACCGCCGGGGTGCTCCCCGCCTCCGCGGTGCGGTGGCTGGCGGCCGGCACGGCCGAGGCGCTGGTCACCCTGCACCGCGAGGGCATCATCCACCGGGACGTGAAGCCGCAGAACATCCTTCTGCCGCTCCCCGGCCCCCGCGTCATCGACTTCGGCATCTCCCACGCCAACGACCTCACCCGTACGAGTCTCACCCTGGGCACCATCGCCTTCACCTCGCCCGAACAGGCGCGCGGGGAGCCCTCCACCGAGGCGTCGGACGTGTACTCGCTCGGGGCGACGCTGTTCCACCTGGCGCTCGGCAGGCCTCCGTACCGTGCGGACAGCGACACCCTCGGTCTGCTGGCGAGGGTGCAGCGGGGCGAGCTCGACCTCGACGGCCTGCCGAAGGAACTGGCGACGCTGATCCGCCCCTGCCTGGCCGCCGATCCGGGGCAGCGGCCCGTCCCGGCCGAGATGCTGGCCCGCTTCCGGCAGTCGCTCGCCGGCCTGCCGGTGTCGCAGGGCGGGAGCCGCTGGCTGCCGCCGCGCTGGACGGCCCTGATCACCGCGTACGAGCGTCAGGGGCAGGACTTCGCGCGGGGCGCCGGCGCCCCGGACGCCTCCCCCTCCGACCTGCCCACGGGCATGGTTCCTCCGCCTCGGGCCACGGTGATGTACACGCAGGAGCGCGAGCGTGCCCGGCGGGAACAGGCGGCCCTGGCGGAGCGGGCCGAGCGGGATCGGGCCCGGGCGGCGCAGGCCGGACAGGAGCGGCAGCGCGAGGAGGAGCGGCAGCGGCAACAGGAGCGGCTGCGGGAGGAGGAGCAGCAGCGGAAAGAGGCACAGGAGCGGGAGAGGGCGCGGGAACAGGAGGAGGCGCGGCGGCGGGAGCGGGAGGCGGCCGAGCAGCGGGCCCGCGAGCGTGCCGGGAGGCAGGCCGCACGGGAGGCGGCCGCACGGCAGCGGGCCGCCCGGTCGCCCGCGGCCCCGGCGGGGGCGCCCCGGCCCGCCACCGCCCGTACGCGCGCCGGAGCCTCGGCCCGGACGCCCGCGCGGTCGCCCGGCCCGTCGCCCGCCGCGCCGAAGAAGTCCTCGTCGTCGACGGTCGTGGTCCTGCTGGTCCTTGCCGTGATCGCCTTCTTCGTCTGGCAGAACACGAAGTCCGACGACGGCTCCTCGGGCAGCGGAGGGGGCGGGACCCACGGGAGCAGCTCGGGCAGTGGTGGCGACACGGTGACCGGTGCGGGCAGTTCCCGGGACGCGCCCCTCTCGGGGCCGACGCCCGGTGCGACACCCGATCCGACGCCGGACGCCGAGGACGCCGTGTTCCGCGCGGTCTCGGCCGGCGACTGCCTCGATGCCCACGACGACGGCTACGGCAGCTGGTCGGCGGACGCCCCGCGGAGCGTGGACTGCGACGCGGCGGACGCCTATCTCCTGGTGACGTCCGCGCAGGGAGGGCTCGCCGTCTCCGCCTGCCCCACCGGCCCCGGCAGGTCCTACTGGCACCACTCCGGTTCACGGCCCGAGTTCGGTACGCGGCTGTGCGTGTCGCGCCGGTTCCGGGTGGGCGAGTGCTTCGTCGCCAAGCGCGACGGGACGGGCATGCGGGACGGGCGGCTGATGACGGTGTGGGGCTGTTCCAAGGACACGGTGCCCGCGGGTTACGACACGATCCTGCGGATCACCGGCCGCTGGCGGGCGGAGCCGAGCTATCCGCCCGGCTACTGCGCGGAGAGCCGGAACGACCGCGCGTACTACTACACGTTCGAGGTCGACGACGGGAAGACGGTGCTCTGCACGAAGCCGGTGTGAGCGGCCCGCCCGGCACGGCTCCCTGCGGCGGCCTCGCGCCGCGGCGGACCGTGGGCGACGCCGCGGTGGCCCGGACGCTGGAGGAGGAACGGCAGGGGGACCCGGCGGGGCAGGGGCGGCGGGGGCCCGATGGCCGGTGCATGGGGGCAGGTCCTCCCGGCGGTGGGGAGGTACCCGGGCCTGCCGGTCCGCGCCGGGTTGATCCCGCCCGGGAGCAACAGTGCAAGGGACTCCGCGGCATCGCCACCGGACCGGACACGGCCGGACCGCCGCCTCGCGGGAGGCGGCGGCCGGTCGTGCGTCGTTCCTGGCCGGGGCGGGATCCGTCCGTAGCCGGAGCCGCGCACCCTTTTTTGCGCGACAGCCCTCAGATGACCAGGCTGAGCGCCGCCGCCACGACGAAGCCGACGACCGAGAGCACCGTCTCCAGCACGGTCCAGGTCTTCAGGGTGTCGCGCTCGGAGATCCCGAAGTACTTCGACACCATCCAGAAGCCGCCGTCGTTGACATGCGAGGCGAAGATGGAGCCCGCCGAGATGGCCATGATGATCAGCGCGAGGTGCGGCTGCGACATGTGCTGGCCCTCGACGAGCGGGACGACGATGCCGGCGGTGGTGACGATGGCGACCGTGGCCGAGCCCTGTGCGACGCGCAGGACGACCGAGATCAGCCAGGCCAGCAGGATGACCGGCAGGCCGACGTCGTTGAAGGTGTCGGCGAGCGCGTCGGCGATGCCGCTCCCCTTGAGGACGGCGCCGAAGATGCCGCCGGCGCCGACGACGAGAAGGATGTTGCCGACCGGCTTCAGTGAGGCCGTGGAGACCTTTTCGAGGGACTTGCGGGACCAGCCGCGCCGGATGCCCAGCAGGTAGTAGGCGAGCAGCAGCGCGATCGTCAGGGCGACGAAGGGGTTGCCGAAGAACTCGATGACGGAGCGCAGGGTGGAGGGGTCGAGCGCGATGGAGGAGAACGTCGCGGCGAGGATCAGCACCAGCGGCGTGCCGATGATCGCGAGGACGGTGCCGAGGGCGACCGGGTGCTCCTGCGGCGTGACGCCGGAGGCGCGCTGTTCGGCGACGACCGCGGCCTTGGACTCCTCGGCGGCCTCGACCATGTCCTGCGGCACCTCGACGAAGAGGCGCTTGCCGATCCAGGCGGCGTAGACCCAGGCGGCGAGGACGGACGGGATGCCGACGACGGCGCCCATCAGGATGACCCAGCCGAGGGAGACGTTGAAGAGGCCCGCGGCGGCGACCGGTCCGGGGTGCGGCGGCAGGAAGGCGTGGGTCATGGACAAACCCGCCAGCAGCGGCATCGCGTACAGGACGATCGACTTGCCGGAGCGCTTGGCGGCGGCGTAGACGATCGGCGCGAGGACGAAGATGCCGACGTCGAAGAAGACCGGGATACCGAAGATGAGGCCGGTGAGGCCCATGGCGAGCGGGGCGCGCTTCTCGCCGAAGAGGTTCAGCAGGCGGCTGCTCAGCACTTCCGCCCCGCCGGAGACCTCCAGGATGGCGCCGAGCATCGTGCCGAGCCCGATGATGATCGCGACGTGTCCGAGGATGCCGCCCATGCCGGATTCGATGACGGACACGGCGGCGGACTTCTGGACCGTGCCGAAGAGTTCGGTGACGGAGAGACCGGCACCGAGGCCGACGGCTATGGATACGGCGAGCAGCGCGACGAACGGCTGCAGCCGGACCTTGATGATCAGGAGGAGCAGGAGGGCGATCCCGAGGGCGGCGACGGTCAGCAGACCGGGGGTGCCTCCGATCAGGAGGAGCAGTCCACCGGTGTGGGGTGGCGCTTCGGGAGCGGGGGCGGGGGACGCGGCGAGCAGCATGAACGGTCAACTCCGTTGGTGACGGGGTCCTTCTGGGCAGGGGGGAGCGCGGCACGGCGTTCCCGTACGGGAGTGACGGGGCGCCGGGCCGTGCTGCGTGGTGCGGTGGGCCTTGGGGATCGGGGGGTCCGCCGTTCGGAAAGGGGGCCGGCGGACCGGGTGATCAGCCCAGGACGGCGAGGGCGTCGATCTCGATGAGCAGGCCCTTGGGCAGGCCGACGTACACCGTCGTACGTGCGGAGGCCGGGGCCTTGAGGCCCTGCTCCTCGAAGTACGCGTTGTAGATCGCGTTCATCTCGGTGAAGTGGTCGACGTCCGTGAGGTAGACGCGCATCATCATCACGTCGTCCCAGCTCGCGCCGCCCTCCTCCAGGATCGCCTTGACGTTGGCGAAGGTCTGTAGCGTCTGCTCGCGCAGCGTCGGTCCGGCCGGGGTGGGGGCCTGGCCCTCCACGGCGGGCAGGAAGCCGACCTGACCGGCGACCTGGAGGATGTTGCCCTTCTTCACACCGTGCGAGAACTTCGCGGGCGGCGCGGTGTGGGTGCTGGGGGTGAGGGCGGTCTTCTCGGTCATGGTGGTTCAGGCTTTCTTGGTGGGGGTGGCGCCGGAGTACTCCCGGCTGATGGATTCCGCGGTGCGGCGCACCAGCGGGAGCAGGGTGAGGAGTTCGTCGGCCGTGACGACCACGTTCGGCGCGGACACCGACATGGCGGCCACGACCCGGCCGTCCGCGCCCCGGATGGGGGCGCCGACGCAGTTGATGGACTCCTCGTGGCCGCCGAGGTCGGTGGCCCATCCCTGTTCGCGTACGACGGCGAGTTCCTTGAGGAAGGCGCCGGCGTTCGGGACCGAACGGGACGTGTACATGGGGTAGTCGAGACGTTCGGCGATCACGCGCCGTTCGGGCTCGGTGAGGTCGGCGAGGAGCAGCTTGGCGACCGCGGCGACGGTGATCGCGACGGGCTTGCCGATCCGTGAGTACATGCGCACGGGGTAGCGGCTCTCCACCTTGTCGATGTAGAGGACCTCGTTCTCCTCGTAGACCGCGAGGTGGACGGTGTGCCCGCACTGCTCGTTGAGGGCGACGAGGTGGCTGTGGGCGATCTCGCGCACGTCGAGGTTCTCGACGGCTTCCTGCGCGAGGGCGAAGAGGCGGGCGCCGAGGCGGTAGCGCTGGTCGTCCTGCCGGTAGACGAGTCCGTGCTCATGGAGCGTGCGGAGCAGGCGCAGGGCCGTGGACTTGTGGACGCCGAGACGCTCGGCGACCTGGCCGAGGTCGGCGGGGCCCTGGGCGAGCAGCGGCAGGATGCTGAGCGCGCGGTCGACGGTCTGGCTCATGTGACTCGTACCTCCTCGTTCGCCCCGTCGGCTGCTGTCCAGCCGGGGCCGAGACGAAGTGTCCCCCAGGCGTCGTCGTCCAGGGCGGCGAGCCGGTCGGCGTGTGCGCGGTCCGGGGGGCCGGTGAGGTCGCCGGGGACGGTGAGGACGGCGGCGGCCATGAGGTGGCCGTGCCGGGCCCGTTCCCGTACGGGCAGGCCGCGCAGGGTGGCGGAGAGGAAGCCGGCGGCGAAGGCGTCGCCCGCGCCGACGGCGGCGACGACGTCGACCCGCAGGGAGGGGACGGTGGTGACGGTGTCCTGGGCGGGCTCCGTCCTTCCGGGTCCGGTGTCGGTCCGTGAGAAGACGGTGACGCCGTCCGCGCCCCGCTTGACGACGAGGACGCCGGGCTCGGGGAGGGCCGCGCGGATCGCTTCGGCGCCCACGACTCCCCACGCGTCCTCGGCCTCGTCCTCGCCGACGAAGACGAGGTCGCTGCGGCGGGCGAGGCCGAGGAGGACCTGGGGGCCCGCGTCGCTGCCGCGCCACAGCCCGGGCCGGTGGTTGACGTCGAAGGAGACGAGCGGCCGGCCGTCGCGGGGGGCGGTCAGGTCGTTCAGGAGCTCCAGGCAGTCCGCGGAGAGTGCGGCGGTGATGCCGGAGAGGTGCAGGACGCGGCCGGAGAGGATGGCGTCGTAGGGCATGTTGCGCGGGGACATGGCGGAGGCGGCGGAGCCGGCGCGGTAGTACGCCACCTCGTGGGTGTCGGTGGCGCGGTCCGTCGCGGTGCGGAAGTAGACGCCGGTGGGGCGCTCCGGGTCGCGGCGTACGGCGGTGGTGTCGACGCCGTAGGCGGCGATCGTCTCGACGAGGTGGTCGCCGAAGCCGTCGGCCCCGGCCCGTCCGACCCATGCCGCCCGGTGGCCGGACGCGGCGAGTGCGCAGGCGACGTTGGACTCGGCCCCTCCGATGCCCCGGCCGAAGGCGGGGACGTCGGCGAGGCGGCCCGGCTGCGAGGGCAGGAACGTCACCATGGACTCGCCGAGGCAGACGACGTCCGCGGTGGCTGTCCTGGCTGCGTGTCCGGACACTCTGGGCTCCTCATGGTCGGCCGTGGGCGCCGGTACTCACCATTGACCCGGCATCGGCCAGGATGTTAGACAGCGTTAAGCGATATGCGCAATGGCCGTTGCAGATAATGCAACGACCTCGTCTCCGAGGAGGATCCCTTGGCCGCCCAGCAGTCCGCTGAACAGTCCGCGACGGCACTCGCCGGCGAAGTGGTCGACCACCGCTTCAAGGCGTTGCCGCCCGACGCGGAGGGGCTGACCGTGGGCGCCCTGGCGGCCGAGCGCCGCAATCTCTTCACCGGTGGCTTCACCACCCCCGTACTGGCCCTCTCCGCGGAATCGCTCGAGGCGAACCTCGCGCTCCTGGAGACGTACGCCGAGCGGCACGGGCTCGCCTTCGCTCCGCACGGCAAGACGTCGATGTCCCCGCAGCTGTTCGCCCGTCAGCTGGAGCACGGCGCCTGGGGCATCACCGCCGCGGTCCCCCACCAGGCACGGGTCTACCGCGCACACGGCATCCGGCGGATCTTCCTGGCCAACGAGCTCGTCGACGCGGTGGCACTGCGCTGGCTGGCCGGTGAGCTGGACGCCGACCCCGGCTTCACGTTCGCCTGCTACGTCGACTCCGTGCGCGGCGCCGAACTGATGGACGAGGCCCTGCGCGCGGCGGGCGCGGTGCGCCCGGTCGATGTGGTCGTGGAGCTGGGCGCGGGCGAGGGCGCCCGGACCGGCGCCCGCACGGAGGCGGACTGCGCGGCCGTGGCCGACGCCGTGGCGGCGGCCCCCGCCCTGCGCCTGGTGGGCGTCGCCGGTTACGAGGGCGAGGTGCCGGAAGCCTCCCCCGAGCGCGTGCGCGCCTGGCTCGGCCGGCTCGTCGCGCTCGCGGCGGACTTCGACGCGGCCGGGCGCTTCGCGGCCCTCGCGGACGACGAGGAGATCATCGTCAGCGCGGGCGGCAGCGCCTGGTTCGACGCGGTGGCCGACGTCTTCGCCGGAGTGCCCGCGCTGTCCCGGCCGGTGCTCAAGCTGCTGCGCTCGGGCGCCTACGTCAGCCACGACGACGGCCACTACCGCCACCTGACCCCCTTCAACCGGATTCCCGAGGAGGGCGCGCTGCAGCCCGCCTTCCGGCTGTGGGCGCAGGTCGTCTCCCGCCCCAGCCCCGAGCAGGCCTTCGTCAACGCGGGCAAGCGCGACGCGGCCTACGACCTGGACCTCCCCGAGGCGCAGGTCGTCCGCTCCGCTCGCGACGGCTCGGTCCGGCCGGCCACGGGTGTGACCGTGACGGGGCTCTCCGACCAGCACGGCTGGGTGCGGACGGACGCGGACACCGGGCTGGAGGTCGGGGACTGGGTCGGGATGGGCCTCTCGCACCCCTGCACGTCCTTCGACAAGTGGCAGCTCATCCCGCTGGTCGAGGCGGACGGCACCGTCACCGACTACATCCGCACCTTCTTCTGATCGCGGCGGACCCGCTCCCCCCTCCCGAAAGGCGACCTCCCATGGACCTGGTCATCCGCGACGCCCGTGTCGTCGACGGCACCGGTACCCCCTCCTACCGCGCCGACGTGGGCATCGCGGACGGCCGGATCTCCGAGATCCGGCGCGAGGGCGACGGCCCGCGCCCCGCCGCGCCCCGTGTCGTGGAGGCGGACGGCCTCGCACTGTCCCCCGGCTTCATCGACATGCACGCGCACAGCGACCTCGCGCTGCTGCGCGACCCGGACCACAGCGCGAAGGCCGCCCAGGGCGTCACCCTCGAAGTCCTCGGCCAGGACGGCCTGTCGTACGCCCCCGCCGACGACCGCACCCTCGCCGAGGTGCGCCGCTCCATCGCCGGCTGGAACGGCGACGGCAGCGACATCGACTTCGACTGGCGCACCGTCGGCGGCTACCTGGACCGTCTCGACCGGAACTTCGGCGGGCAGGGCATCGCCGTCAACGCGGCCTACCTGATCCCGCAGGGCACGGTGAGGATGCTCGCGGTGGGGTGGGACGACCGGCCCGCCACGGACGCCGAGCTGGCGCGCATGAGGGAACTCGTCGCCCAGGGCATGGCCGAGGGCGCGGTCGGGATGTCATCGGGCCTGACGTACACCCCGGGGATGTACGCGAAGGACGCCGAACTCACCGAGCTGTGCCGGGTGGTGGCCGCGCACGGCGGCTACTACTGCCCGCACCACCGCTCGTACGGCGCCGGGGCCCTCCATGCCTACGAGGAGATGGTGCGCCTCACCCGCGACGCCGGCTGCGCCCTCCACCTCGCGCACGCCACCATGAACTTCGGTGTGAACGAGGGCAGGGCCCCCGAGCTGCTGGCCCTGCTGGACGACGCGCTCGCCGGGGGCGCTGACATCTCGCTGGACACCTATCCGTACACCCCGGGCTGCACGACGCTCGTCGCGATGCTTCCCAGCTGGGCGAGCGAGGGCGGGCCCGCGTCGGTGATGACCCGGCTCGCGGACGAGGAGGCGGCCGGGCGGATCCGGCACCACATGGAGGCCGTGGGCTCCGACGGCTGCCACGGGGTCCCGATCGAGTGGGACACCATAGAGATCTCCGGTGTCGGCAACCCGGAGCTGTCCGGGTACGTCGGGCGCACGGTCGCCGAATCGGCGCGTCTGCGGGACGAGGAGCCCTGGGTGACGGCCCGCCGGCTGCTCGTCGAGGACCGCCTCGGCACCACGATCCTCCAGCACGTCGGACACGAGGAGAACGTGCGGCAGATCATGCGCCACCGGGTCCACACCGGCGGCAGCGACGGCATCCTCCAGGGCGACAAGCCGCACCCGCGGGCCTACGGCACGTTCCCCCAGTACCTCGGGCGGTACGTCAGGGAGCTGGGCATCCTCTCGCTGGAGGAGTGCGTCGCGCACCTGACGTCGAGGCCGGCCGCCCGCCTGCGCCTGCCCGACCGCGGGTACGTCCGCGAGGGCTACCGCGCGGACCTGGTCCTCTTCGACCCGGCCACGGTCGCGGCCGGGTCGACGTTCGAGGAGCCGCGCACGCTTCCCGTGGGGGTCCCGCACGTCCTCATCGACGGGCGCTTCGTCGTCGAGGACGGGAAGCGGACCTCCGTGCTGGCGGGCAGGGCGGTGCGGGGCGCCGGCCGGCCGGGGCTCTGACCGGCCGGCGCGTCCTCAGGGCCTGGGCAGGGCGCAGCCGGCGCGGTTCAGGTCGATCTGGCTGCCGGTGCCGATGCACGGCACGATGCCGTAGGTCTGCTGGGCGTAGTTGATGCCCTTGCGGACGGTCACGGTGCCGTTCTCGTCGACCTCGCACGGGTTGTTGTCCGTGCACCGCTGCCCGTCCTCGTTCCCGGTGTTGTTGACGGCGACGACCTTGCCGGTTGCGTCGTCGATCACCGGGGACCCGGACGTGCCGCCGATGGTCTGACAGGCGGAGGTGTAGCGGACCGAGTCCTTCCAGGTCCAGGAGCCTTCCTTGAGGCGGTAGGCGAAGCCGTCCACGGCGCAGCTGTAGGTGCGCTTCCAGTAGCCGGACGCGACGGTGATCGCGGTCCCCTTCACCGGGTGCGCGGAGTCGAGTTCCAGGGCCTTGATGCCGTAGGAGCTCTCGATCTGGGCGTAGGTGCGGGTCAGCTGGTAGAGGGAGACGTCGGTGTCCGTCATCGTCCCGTAGGCGATCTTGGACGCGCGCAGGGTGCCGACACCGCTGCCCGCGGCGTTCAGCAGGGTGAAGCTGCGGGTCGAGGACCGGTTGAGCAGGACCTGGCCGGGTGCGGGGAAGCCGGTTTCCAGGCAGTGGCCGTTGGAGAGCACGAGGGCGGGGTCTCCCGGCTGCGACGAGGGCGCCCGCACGACCGAGCCGGAGCAGTTGCTGAGCGCGACCGTGCCGGCGAAGGTGACCGCCTTGGCCTGCACCCTGGTGGTGCCGGGATCCTCGGTCGTGGCCGCGGCCGCGGGTGCGATGCCCGCCCCTAGGAGCAGGACGGAGAGAAGTGCGCCGACGAGAGGCTTGTTCATGTGGGGGTCCCCTCCAGATGCGTCCGTCACCGGAGTTCCTCCGGTTTTGACATGCGCATGCTTTCTCACGGGAGGGGAGTCCGGCAAGGGGCGAAAACCGGCCGCCGCGCGGCGCGGGCCGCCCCCGCCCCGGAGCGCCGATCCTCTACGCCCCGGCCGCCTCCCGCGCGTACGTGGCCGCCTGAAGGAGGCTCAGGCCCGGCTCCGCCTGCCGGAGTGCCTTGATCGCGGCCACCGAGTCGACCGGGCCGTCGTACCCGGCCGCCGCGAGGCGCTGCCGCACCCACCGGGCGCGCAGCTCCGCGTCCGGGACCGCCTCCGCCTCGCCGGCGAGCGCCAGGGCCCGCTCCAGACCGGGGCGCTCCGCGTCGGACGCCGTGGCGAGCGCCCGCCGGAGCTCTCCGGCGATCTCCGGCGCGTCCCGCAGCACGAGCACCACCGTGTCCTGCTTCCTCTGCTTCCCGAAAGCGATCATGCGGGGAGCCTGCCCCCGACGCCCCCCGCCCGCACAGGATTTGAGGTACATCTGAGTGATCTGCGTAGGGTCGGGGCATGACACTCGACCTCGACGCCTACTTCGCCCGCATCGGCTGGTCCGGGGAGCGCCGCCCCACAGTGGAGGTGCTGCGGTCCGTGCACCGCGCCCACATGCTGGGCATCCCGTTCGAGAATCTGGAACCCGTCCTCGGCAGCGCCCCCTCGCTCGCGCTGCCCGACCTGGAGGCGAAGCTCGTCCGCGGCGAGCGCGGCGGGTACTGCTACGAGCACAACACCCTGCTCGCCGCCGCCCTGACCCAGCTCGGATTCCGGGTGACGCTGCTGACCGCGCGGGTGGTCCTGGGCGCGGCCCCCGGCGACGTCCGGCCCCGTACGCACATGCTGATGAAGGTGGAGGCGGAGGACGGGGCCACGCCCTTCCTCGCCGACGTCGGCTTCGGCGCGAACGGGGCGCTCCTGGAGCCGATCCCGCTCGTGGAGGACGCCGAACTGCTCGACACCCCGCGCCGCCACCGCCTGGTGCACGCCCCGCACGACGGTCCGCTGGAGATGTGGGAACTGCAGACGGACAAGGGCGGTTACTGGGAACCGCAGTACGAGTTCACCCTGGAACCGTTCGAGACGCCGGACTACGACGTCATCAACTGGCACATCGCGACGAACCCGCGCTCGCCGTTCCGGCAGGCCGTCTACGCCCAGCGCACCCTGCCGGGCCGCCACCTGGCCCTGTCCGGGCGGACGCTCGTGGAGACGGCCGACGACGGCACGGTCACCGAGCGGGAGCTCGGCGGCCAGGCCGAGGTGCTGCGCGTCCTGGCCGAGGACTTCGCCGTGCGGCTCCCCGAGGGGACCGTCCTGCCCGGCTGAGCGCGACCGTCCAGCCCGGCCGGACCGCCGCAGGACCGGCGCCCCGGCTCCGCCCGCCCGTACGGGACGGCGCCGGGGACCGTCCGCGTGGCGCATCTCACCCGCCTCCGGCGCCGGTCCCGCATTCCAAGCCGCCGTGCCGCCCCGACCGGCCGATCCACGGCCGGCGGCCGGGGCGGCATGGCGATGGAAGACCGGCGCCCCGCCCGCGGACACCCGGAGGGAGCAACCGGCGGGCAAACCATGAGCAGGGGGCGAAACACGGTCGTAAGCTCGCTGACATGCAGGTCATCCAGTCCACGAAGCTCTCCGGCGTCTGTTACGAAATCCGCGGCCCCGTGCTCGAGGAGGCCATGCGGCTAGAGGCTGCGGGCCATCGCATCCTCAAGCTCAACACGGGCAACCCGGCGGCGTTCGGGTTCGAATGCCCGCCGGAGATCCTCGAGGACATCCTGCGCAACCTCGCGGGGGCGCACGGCTACGGCGACGCGAAGGGCCTGCTGTCCGCGCGCCGGGCGGTGATGCAGCACTACCAGACCAAGGGCATCGACCTGGACGTCGAGGACGTCTACCTGGGCAACGGAGTGTCCGAGCTCATCCAGATGTCGATGCAGGCACTGCTCGACGACGGCGACGAGGTGCTCGTCCCGGCGCCGGACTACCCGCTGTGGACGGCCTCGGTCTCCCTGGCGGGCGGCACGGCCGTGCACTACCGGTGCGACGAGCAGGCCGACTGGATGCCCGACCTCGCGGACATCGAGCGGAAGATCACCGACCGCACCAAGGCGCTCGTGATCATCAACCCGAACAACCCCACCGGCGCGGTGTACGACGACGAGATGCTGCGCGGGCTGACGGAGATCGCCCGGCGCCACAACCTGGTCGTGTGCTCCGACGAGATCTACGACCGGATCCTGTACGACGGCGCGACGCACACCCCGACGGCGGCGGTCGCCCCCGACCTGATGGTGCTCACCTTCAACGGGCTGTCCAAGAACTACCGGATCGCGGGGTACCGCTCCGGCTGGATGGCCGTCTGCGGCCCGAAGGCCCACGCCTCGTCGTACATCGAGGGGCTGACGGTCCTCGCCAACATGCGTCTGTGCGCCAACATGCCGGCGCAGTACGCGGTGGCCACGGCGCTGGGCGGCCGCCAGTCGATCGACGACCTGGTGCTGCCGGGCGGCCGGATCCTGGAGCAGCGGGACGCCGCGTACGACCTGCTGACGCGAATCCCCGGGGTGACCTGTGTGAAGCCGAAGGGGGCGCTGTACCTCTTCCCGAGGCTCGACCCCAAGGTCTTCAAGATCAAGGACGACCGGCAGATGGTCCTCGACCTGCTGCGCGCGGAGAAGATCATGGTGGTGCAGGGCACCGGCTTCAACTGGCCGGACCCGGATCACTTCCGGGTGGTCACCCTGCCTCCCGTCCAGGATCTGACCGACGCCATGACGCGTATCGGAACCTTCCTCGACGGTTACAGCCAGCCGTAGATCCGCTTCTCTCCAGATCTCACACAACTTTAGACTGAATCCAAGTTAGGATGGACCTACTGCACCACCAGGAGGCCATCCATGTACGAGCCGATCCGGACCAAATCGGTCCACTCGCCGGCCGACGACGCCGGATTCCCGCACCGCACGCGCGAGGAGGAGCTGGACATCCAACTCGCGGGCCATCTGGCCGCGCTCCTCGCGGTCACCGACGAGCTGGACCTCGCCCTCATGGGCGACCGCATCTCCGAGCAGGTGGCCCGGCTCCGCGGCGCTCCGCCCGCCCGGCACGCCGGACGCAGCGACGTAGCCCCGGCCGCTCTGCACCGCCGGGCGCACGCGCTCGCGGGCCGGGCCCTCGTCGTGGCGGCGTCCCGCGCCGACACGGCCGTCGCGATCCTCGCCGCCGAGGCCATGGACGCGCACACCGCGGCCCTGTCCGGTTCCACCGCACCGGCCGCCCTGGTCGGCACCCCCTGACGGCCCCGGTCCACGGGTCGGGAAGACGCGTGGACCGGGCGCCCCGCACGACGGGCGCCGCATGTCCGCGTGTCCTGCGCGGGCACGTCCGCGCGCCCTCCCCCGGTGGTCTCCGGGAGGACAGCGGCACCCGGAGTCACGAGAGGACTCCGGGTGCCGTACCGCGGCGGGCCCCCGGCCTCCGCAGGTCAGGGCGGAAGCCGGGAGACCCGGCCGCGGGGCCGGAAGGTGCGGTCAGCCCAGACGGCGCACCAGTGCGCGGTACTCGTCCCACAGTTCCTTCGGCGTGTGGTCACCGAAGGTGTTGAGGTGCTCGGGGATCAGCGCGGCCTCCTCGCGCCAGACCTCCTTGTCGACGTTCAGGAGGAAGTCGAGGTCCGGCTCCGAGAGGTCCAGGCCCTCGGTGTCCAGGGACCCCTTGGCCGGCAGGATGCCGATCGGCGTCTCGACACCCTCGGCGGTGCCGTCCAGACGCTCGACGATCCACTTGAGGACGCGGCTGTTCTCGCCGAAGCCGGGCCACACGAACTTCCCCGCCTCGTTCTTGCGGAACCAGTTCACGTAGTAGATCTTCGGGAGCTTGGACTGGTCCGCCTTGTCGGCGCCGACCTCGATCCAGTGCTTCATGTAGTCGCCCATGTTGTAGCCGCAGAACGGCAGCATGGCGAACGGGTCGCGGCGCAGCTCGCCGACCTTGCCCTCGGCCGCGGCGGTCTTCTCGGAGGCGACGTTGGCCCCGAGGAACACACCGTGCTGCCAGGTGAAGGACTCCGTGACCAGCGGGACGGCGGAGGCGCGGCGGCCACCGAAGAGGATCGCCGAGATCGGCACGCCCTTCGGGTCCTCCCACTCCGGCGCGATGATCGGGCACTGCCCGGCCGGCACGGTGAAGCGGGCGTTCGGGTGGGCGGCGGGCGTGCCGGACTCCGGGGTCCAGTCGTTGCCCTTCCAGTCCGTGAGGTGCGCGGGGAGTTCCTCGGTCATGCCCTCCCACCAGACGTCGCCGTCGTCGGTGAGCGCGACGTTGGTGAAGACGGAGTTGCCCCACATCGTCTTCATGGCGTTGGCGTTGGTGTGCTCGCCGGTGCCGGGCGCGACGCCGAAGAAGCCTGCCTCCGGGTTGATCGCGTACAGCTGGCCGTCCTCGCCGAAGCGCATCCAGGCGATGTCGTCGCCGATGGTCTCGACGGTCCAGCCGGAGATCGTCGGCTCCAGCATGGCGAGGTTGGTCTTGCCGCAGGCGCTCGGGAACGCGGCGGCGACGTACCTGCTCGCCCCGCGCGGCGGCGTCAGCTTGAGGATCAGCATGTGCTCGGCGAGCCAGCCCTCGTCCCGGGCCATGACCGAGGCGATGCGCAGGGCGTAGCACTTCTTGCCCAGCAGGGCGTTGCCACCGTAGCCGGAGCCGAAGGACCAGATCTCGCGGTCCTCGGGGAAGTGGGAGATGTACTTGGTGGAGTTGCAGGGCCACGGCACGTCCTCCTGGCCCTCTTCCAGGGGGGCGCCGAGGGTGTGGACGGCCTTGACGAAGAAGCCGTCGGTGCCCAGTTCGTCGAGGACCTCCCGGCCCATGCGCGTCATGGTGCGCATCGAGACGGCGACGTACGCGGAGTCGGTGATCTCGACGCCGATCGCGGACAGCGGGGAGCCGACGGGGCCCATGCAGAAGGGGACGACGTACATCGTGCGGCCGCGCATGGAGCCGCGGAAGACACCCTTCTCTCCGGCGAAGATCTCCCGCATCTCGGCGGGCGCCTTCCAGTGGTTGGTCGGGCCGGCGTCCTCCTCCTTCGCGGAGCAGATGAAGGTGCGGTCCTCGACGCGCGCCACATCGGTCGGGTCGGAGGCGGCGTAGTACGAGTTGGGGCGCTTGACCGGGTCGAGAGCGGTGAAGGTGCCCTTGGCGACGAGCTCTCCGCACAGGAGCTCGTACTCGGCCTCGGAACCGTCGCACCAGACCACACGGTCGGGCTCGGTCAGGGCAGCGATCTCGTCTACCCAGGAGACGAGCTCCTGGTGCTGGGTGGGAACAGAGAGGGGAGCCGCGATGTCGCGCGCCACGATCGCTCCTAGTCAGAGGGTGTGTTGTCAGGCCCCGTGGGGGCTGCGACCCGGATGCTGACCCCGCCGATCCCCCTGGCGCTCATCCGGTGCCGACCGCACTCATTTGATCATCCGACCATCGCGCCCATATGTCCAGAGGGCCGCACACGTGAGCATCGCCACTCGAATCGGAAACCTACGGATGCGTAGGTAGCATGCGTGGCATGACTTCTGCAGCGGCCGCGTCCGGACCTGTCGAGCTCACCGACCCCGTCCCCGTGAAACCACGGATGCGGGGCTGGCTGCACGCCGGCATGTTCCCGGCCGTGCTGATAGCGGGCATCACCCTGATCGCCCTGGCCGACAGCACCCGCGCGCGCGTGGCCTGCGCGGTCTACATAGTCAGCGCCTGCCTGCTCTTCGGTGTGAGCGCGGTCTACCACCGGGGCACCTGGGGCCCGCGCGGCGAGGCGGTGCTGCGGCGGCTGGACCACGCCAACATCTTCCTGATCATCGCGGGCACCTACACCCCGCTGACACTCCTGCTGCTGCCCGACGCCACCGGCCGGCCGCTCATGTGGGCGGTCTGGGGGGCCGCGGCGGCCGGGATCGCCTTCCGCGTGTTCTGGGTCGGCGCCCCGCGCTGGCTGTACACCCCGTGCTACATCGCCATGGGCTGGGCCGCGGTGTTCTTCCTGCCGGACTTCATGCGCGCCGGCGGCATCGCGGTGCTGGTCCTCGTCGTCGTCGGCGGACTGCTCTACAGCGCGGGCGGGGTCATCTACGGCATCAAGCGGCCCAACCCGTCGCCCCGTTGGTTCGGCTTCCACGAGGTGTTCCACTCACTGACGCTGGCCGCGTTCATCGTGCACTACGTCGGCATCTCCCTGGTGGCCTACCAGCACAGCTGAGCGGTCCCCCGCACGGCGAAGGGCCCGGCCGGACGGCCGGGCCCTTCGCCGTGGCAGCGTCAGCCGCCCAGCTTCGCGGCCAGCTCGTCCGCCTCCGTGGTCGGCGCGTCGCAGACGAAGTGGCGGCAGACGTACGCCGTCGGCGCGCCGCCCACCAGCGGCCGGTCCACCAGCAGCGGGAACTCGGCGGCACCGCCGGGCACTTCCCCCGCCGCCACGACGGCGCCGGGGGCCCGTCCCAGCAGCGCCGTCCGGTGCAGCCCACCGCCGACGGGGCCGGCCACCGCCACCTCGCGCGGACCGTCCAGCAGCGCCTCCGCGACGGCGAGCCCCCACCCGATGAACCGGGGCGCCTTGGGACCGAGCGCCCCGACGACCCCGAGCGCCCCCTCCGCCGCCGTGCGGTGCGCCTCGGATCCGGTGTGCGCCGCGTACGAGAGCATCGCGCCGGCCGCGGCCGTCCAGCCCGCCGGGGTCGCGCTGTCGGTGGGGTCCTGCGGTCGGCGGATCAGCCGCTCGGCGTCGTCCGCGGTGTCGAACAGCTGGCCGCCCTCACCGGTGAAACGCTCCAGGACGATGTCCAGCAGGAAACCCGCGAACTCCAGCCAGGCACCCTCCCCGGTGACCGAGGCGAGCGCGAGGAAGCCCTCCGCGACGTCGCCGTAGTCCTCCAGGACCCCGGCGTTGTCCCCCGCGCGGCCGTCCTTCGACGTACGGCAGAGCCTGGCCACGTCGCCCATGTGCACCCGCACCAGCAGGTCGGCGGCCTCGGTGGCCCGCTCGACCAGGTCCGGGCGGTCGAAGTAGGCCCCCGTCTCGGCGAGCGCGGCGACCGCCAGCCCGTTCCAGGCGGCGACGATCTTGTCATCGCGCTCGGGACGCGGCCGCAGCTCGCGCGCCGCCAGCAGCCGGGCGCGTACGCCGTCGACCCGCCCGGCGTCGGCGGGCTCCGCCTCCCCGTCGCGCGCGAGCCGCAGGACCGAGGAGCCCTCCTCGAAGGTGCCCTCGTCCGTCACCCCGAAGTACTCGGCGGCGAAGACGGCGTCCTCCTCGCCCAGCACCTCGCGCAGTTGCGCGGGCGTCCACACGTAGAACGCGCCCTCGACGTGCCGGCCCTGCGCGTCCTCGCTGTCGGCGTCGAGCGCGGAGGCGAATCCGCCCTCGGCCGTCCGCAGCTCGCGGACCATGAAGTCGGCGGTCTCCAGAGCCACCCGGCGGGCCAGGTCCGAGCCGGTGGCCCGCCACAGGTGGGCGTAGACGCGGCACAGCAGGGCGTTGTCGTAGAGCATCTTCTCGAAGTGCGGCACGACCCACTCCCGGTCCACCGAGTAGCGGGCGAAACCGCCGCCGAGCTGGTCGTAGATCCCGCCGCGCGCCATGGCGGCGCAGCTGTCGGCGGCCATCTGCAGGGCGCCCTCGGCACCGGTGCGGGCGTGGTGCCGCAGCAGGAACTCGACGACCATGGACGGCGGGAACTTGGGCGCGCCGCCGAATCCGCCGTGCTTCTCGTCGTAGTCCCGGGTCAGCCGCAGCAGTGCCTGGGCGAGCTCCGCCTCACCGGGCGGGCCGGAACCCTCCGGGGTCAGCGAGCGGCCCGCCAGGTCGCTCACGATCCGCCCGGCCACCTCGGCGACCTCGTCCCGCCGGTCGGTCCAGGCGGCCACCACCCCTTCGAGGACCTGGTGGAAGGAGGGCATGCCGTGGCGGGGCTCGGGCGGGAAGTACGTGCCGAAGTAGAACGGTTCGGCGTCCGGGGTCAGGAAGACGGTCATCGGCCAGCCGCCCTGGCCGGTCGCGGCCTGCACGGCCTCCATGTAGACGGCGTCGACGTCGGGGCGTTCCTCGCGGTCGACCTTGACCGGCACGAAGTTGGCGTTGAGGTAGGCCGCGAGGGTGTCGTCCTCGAAGGACTCGTGGGCCATCACGTGGCACCAGTGGCAGCTGGCGTAGCCGACGCTGAGCAGCACGGGGACACCTCGCCTCCGGGCCTCCTCGAACGCCTCGGGCGACCACGGCCACCAGTCGACGGGATTGTCGGCGTGCTGGAGGAGGTACGGGGAAGTGGTCTGCGCAAGTCGGTTGGCCATGCCCCAATCCTCGCGCACCCTGGTCCCCCGCCGTCCGATCGCCTCGCTCTCTCGCGCTGACGCGCCGTGCGCAGGACACTGGGTGCCCGCGACAACCGGTCGGGGGAAGTCGCCGAGGACCCTGGGGGGACGCATGCGGGACAGCCATCGGGCGGAAGCCGAACGGCTGTTGGTACGTGCCGTGGAGGAGGAGGCGCGGCGGACGGGCGGGCGCACGGACGCGGGTGCGCTGCTGGCGCGTGCGCGGGGCGCGCTCGACACCATGGCGGCGGGCGCGGCCGAGGAGTACGCGGCCTACACCCGGGCGCTCGACACGGCCGAGGCCGGCAAGCAGCCCCTGTCCGGGCGCTTCAGCCGGGCGGCGCTGGGAACTCCCCTGATCGTGACCGGCGTTGCCGCCGCGGCGGCCTTCGGCGCGGATCTGGCGCTCGGCACGGCGGCCGGCCTCGCCGCGGGGGCGGGCGCCGTGGTCGCGGTCGCGGGGGCGACGGCGACGGTGGCCCGGGTGACCGCGTCGCACTGGCCGGCCGCGCACCGCAGGGCCGGTGAGCTGAACCAGCCGGGCGGCCCGGGACAGCTGCGCCTGCAGTGGCTGACGGCGCTGGAGGTCCGGGGCATCCGCCCGTACCTCGACCAGCAGCGCATGCTGACCGCCGCCGCCAGGCCGCCGAAGAAGGCAACCGCTTCCGTGGTCGCGCAGCTGCGCGGCGGGGACCGCAGTGCGGCCGCCCGGACCCGGTCCCTGCTCGAACAGTCCTTCGCCCAGCTGCCCGCCGTGGACGGCCCGTTCGCGGGGCGGCGCATCGAACTGGCGGAGATCGCCCGGTGGGTGCACGCCGCCCGCGCCGCCACGGAGACCAGGCCGACCGTGGTGGTCCTGCACGGTGTTCCCGGCGCCGGGCGCACCACACTCGCGGTACGGGCCGCGCACGCGCTCAAGGACCAGTTCCGCGGGGCGTGCGTGGTCGACCTCCGCGGTGCCGTGGCCGGGGAGGCGCCCCTGTCGACCCGGGACGCCCTGCTGCACCTCCTCAACCGGCTGGGCGCACCGCGCGAACAGCTCCTGTTCCGTGAGAGGACGTCCGCCGAGCAGCAGGTGCGCCGCCTGAGCGAGCTGTACCACCAGCACCTGACCGGCACCCCCGTCACGATCGTCCTGGACGACGCCACCGACGCCGCGCAGGTCCGCACCCTGCTGCCCGAGCGCTCGGACAGCCTGGTCCTGGTCACCGCCCGTGAGCCCCTCGCGCTGCCCGACGACACTCCCGCGCGGGTGCACCACCTGCCCGTCGGGGCGCTGGACGCCGCCGGCGCCGAGGAGCTCCTGCGCGAGTCCGCGCAGGACGAGGAGGACGGCCCGTACGACTACCCGTCCACCGAGGCGGTCGTGGAGCTGTGCGGCGGGCTGCCGCTCGCCCTGCGCACGGCGGGTTCCTCGCTGGGGGCACGGAACCGGGCGGAACTCGCCGCCGCCCTCGGCGCGTACGGTCCGGTGGGCCCCGTCGAGCGGGCCCTGTGGCTGCGCTACACGGACCAGCCCGAGAACGCCCGCGTCCTGCTGCGGCGGCTCGCGCTCGCCGGACGCGCCAGCCTCGGCGCGGCGGCCGCCGCCTCGCTGCTGTCGTCGGACGAGCAGGAGGCCGGCCGGCTGCTGGACGCCCTGGCCGGCGCCGGGCTCCTGGTCCACGTGCGGGGCGCGCGCTACCGCCTGCACGACCTCGTGCGGGACTTCGCCCTGGCGCGGCTGCTCGACGAGGAGCCCGCTGCGGACCGTACGGCCGCGCAGGAGCGCCTGATCCAGAACTACGCCGAGCTCGCCGACGCCGTGATCCGCATGGTGGACGGCAAGATGTCGACCCGCGCCGGCCAGTTCGGCTCGCACGGGTTCAGTTCGCTGGACGCGGCCCTGCGCTGGCTCGACGACGAGTCGAGCTTCATCACCTCGGCGCTGCGGCACGCGGAGGGTGTCGACCAGGCGGCCGTGCTCCATCTGCTGGGCGCCCTCTGCGACTACTGCCTGCTGCGCGGGGACCTCTACCGGCTCGGTGAGATCGGCGAACTGACGCAGGCCGTCGGCCACGGGCTCCTGGAACGGTCGGTCCAGTGGCGTACCGGCATCGCGGCCCGGCAGCTCGGCGAGCTCGACAAGGCGCGCACCACGCTGTCCTCCGTCGTCGGTCTCTACCGGGAGGCCCAGAACGACGCGGGCGCCGCCCTCGCCCTGTGCTCCCTCGGCATCACGCTGCACCACCAGGGCAATCTGGCGGAGGCCGCGGCCCGGCTGCGCGAGGCGCTGGCCCTGCAGGCCTCGCCCGGGCAGGCCGAGGACCGTGCGTGGACGCTGCACGCCCTGGCCGCCGTGGAACGCGACCGGGCCGATCTGCCGGAGGCCATGGCCCTGCTCGACACCGCGCTCACCCTGCACCGCGAGGGCGAGTCACTGCACGGCGAGGCCTGGTCCCACTTCCAGCTCGGCCAGGTCTGCCTGCGCCTGGGCGAGGGGGCCCGCGCCGAGGAGGAGCTGACCACCGCGCTCGGCCTGTACGGCCGCACCCGGGACGAGCGCGGGGAGGCGTGGGCCCTGACCCAGCTCGGCCGCGCCCGGCTGATGGAGGGCGAGCCGGCCCCGGCGGTGGAGCAGCTGCGCGGGGCGCTGGCCCGGCACCGCGGCAACGAGGACGCGCGGGGCGAGGCGTGGACGCGCTACCACCTGGGGCAGGCCCTGGAGGAGGACGGCGACACGGACCAGGCGGTACGGGAGCTGGAGCGGGCCCGCACGATGTTCTCCCGGATGCGGGACGTGTACGGCCTGGCGTGCGCCCGCCACCACTCCGGCCGGGTCACCCGCGACCAGCGGGCCGCACGGACGGGCAACCTGCGCAACTCCGGCTTCGCGCGTCAGCTGCTGGCGGACGCCCGGGCCGACTTCCGCCGGATCGGGGTGCCGCACGGCGAGGCGTGGGCCTGCCTGGACCTGGCGCTGGTCGACGGCGGGAACGACCGGGCGGCGCAGGCACTGGAACTGTGCGGCGAGGCCGCCGCCCTGTTCGCCTCGTACGGCGACGTCCGGGGCGGCGACTGGGCGGCGTTCCTGCGGTGCACCCTCCTGCCGTACGCCTCGCCGGGCGGCAGCGAGGTGGGCACGGCGGTGGCCCAGCAGGAACTGGCCGACCTGCTGGCGGGGGCGCACCCGCTGCGTGACGGCAAGCTGGAGAGCTGCGCGGAAGCGTTCCGGGTCGTCCTGAACCGCGGGATCGACCTGGACGACGGCTGGCAGGCCTGGCGCCTAGGCCTGACCCCGTCCCGGCACGCCCGTGAGGTGATGGGGGTGCCGGTCGGCGTACGCCCGTGAGGCGCTGGGCGCGCAAGCCCCGAGGGCCCGTGGGCGTACGCCCACGGGCCCTCGGGCGGGCGCGCACGCCGGCGGGCGGGGCCGCGCGGCCCCGCCCGGTCAGCCCTTGGCCGCTGCGCTCTTCTTCCCGGCCGTCGCCGGTTCGGCCGCCGGGTCGGGGGCCTCCTCGAAGTCGACCTTGCCCATGTGGCGGTTCATCGACTTCATCAGGAGCCACACCCCCACGGCGAGCGCCGCGAAGACGATGAAGCCGAGGACGCCGGGAGTCACCTTGTTCTTGTCGAGCTCGTCGGCGGCGAACGGAACGAGCTGCGTCAGTGCCTGGGTCGCGTACATATCAGGCATTGTCGCGGATGCCCGCGAAGAGGTCGCTCTCGGGGAGGGATGTGTCGACCAGGGACTTGGCGAGCTCGTACTCCTCGGTCGGCCAGATCTCCCGCTGGACGTCCAGCGGGACCCGGAACCAGCCGCCGTCCGGATCGATCTGCGTGGCGTGCGCGAGCAGCGCCTTGTCGCGGATCTCGAAGAACTCGCCGCACGGGATGTACGTGGTCAGCGTGCGTTCGGGGCGCTCGAACTGCTTCACGCGCTCCAGCCACTCGCCGTACGGGGACTCCAGCCCGCGGGCCAGGAGACCCTCGTGGAGGGCGAGCGTCCGCGGCTTGTTGAAGCCCTGGTTGTAGTAGAGCTTCTGCGGCTGCCAGGCCGGGCCGAACTCCGCCTCGGGGAACTTCTCGGTGTCCGAGGCCCCGTCGAAGGCGATCATCGTGACCGTGTGCGTCTTGATGTGGTCGGGGTGCGGGTACCCCCCGTTCTCGTCGTAGGTGGTGATCACCTGCGGCCGGAACGCGCGGATCTTCGCGACGAGGCGCCCCGCGGCCTTCTCGTCGTCCTCCAGCGCGAAGCACCCGTCGGGCAGCGGCGGCAGCGGGTCGCCCTCGGGCAGCCCGGAGTCGACGAACCCGAGCCACTCCTGCTTGACGCCGAGGATCTCCCGGGCCTCGTCCATCTCCTTCTTGCGAACCTCGTGGATGTTCGCCTCGATGTACGCGTCCCCCTGGAGCTTCGGGTTCAGGATGGATCCCCGTTCGCCCCCTGTGCAGGTGACGACCAGGACGTCCGCCCCCTCGGACACGTACTTGGCCATGGTGGCCGCGCCCTTGCTCGACTCGTCGTCGGGGTGGGCGTGAACGGCCATCAGTCTCAGCTGCTCGGTCAAGACTCGGTCCTCAGTGATTGGTCTCGGTGGTCGGCTTCTATAGTGACTGAACCTGGGACCGGAAAATTCCGTGTTCCCCCGCACAGGAGGAACGATCATGGCGGCGGTGCGCGAGACCTTGCCCGAAGGACGCTACGGCCGGTCCCGGGACGAGCGCGCGGACCGCAAGCTGCGGGTCATCGGTTCGGTGCTCGGGGCGGCGTTCCTCGCCATGATCGGCTGGTTCGGCTACGACTACGTCGCCGGCCAGGACATCAGCGCGGAGCTGATCAAGTCGAAGGTCGTCTCGGACGGCCGTGCGGAGGCCCATCTCGAGGTCCGCAAGGAACGGGAGGCCGACGGCCACTGCACGCTGCGCGCCCTGAGCGAGGACGGCGCGGAGGTGGGGCGCGCGGACTTCCGCTTCGACGAGCGCTCCGACCGGATCGACAGGGTCCTCAGCCTGCGCACCACCTCGCGGGCCACCGCGGTGGAGCTGCTGGCGTGCACCGCCGGCAGCTGACGGCTCCGGAAGGCGCGCGCCGCCCCTGACGCCCTCGCGCCCCCTGCGACCTGCACGGACGCGCGTGTGACGATTTACCTTCTCCCCCTTTTCGCGCGGAATTGTTAGGCTCGTTGTTTCGCCCACCCGTGGCAGCGCATGCTTGGGGTAGGGCGTTGCTTTGTATTCCCAGCACCGACGAGGAGCACCCTGTGACCCAGACCAGCGATAACGTCACCTGGCTCACGCCGGAGGCGTACAACCAGCTCAAGGCCGAGCTGGAGTACCTGTCTGGTCCCGCGCGCACGGAGATCTCCGTCAAGATCGCGGCGGCCCGTGAGGAGGGCGACCTCCGCGAGAACGGCGGCTACCACGCCGCCAAGGAGGAGCAGGGCAAGATGGAGCTCCGGGTCCGCCAGCTGACCCAGCTCCTGGAGCACGCCAAGGTCGGCGAGGCCCCTGCCGACGACGGTGTGGTCGAGCCCGGCATGGTCGTGACCATCGCCTTCGACGGCGACCCGGACGACACGGTCACCTTCCTGCTCGCCTCCCGCGAGTACGCGAGCACCGACATCGAGACCTACTCCCCGCAGTCCCCGCTCGGCACGGGTGTGAACGGCAAGCGGGTGGGCGACGACGCGGAGTACGAGCTCCCCAACGGCAAGAAGGCCGCGGTGAAGATCATCTCGGCGAAGCCGTACCAGGGCTGACCCCCCCCAGCACGCACGGAGCCCCGGCCGCATGGCCGGGGCTCCGTCGTACCCGGGGTCAGGCGGTGGCCGAGCGGTACTTCCGGACCGCGAGGGTGCGGAAGACCACGACGATCAGGACCGACCAGATCACCGACGCGAGGATCGGGTGCTGCATCGGCCAGGCGTCGGGGGTGACGAAGCCCGGCGGCAGGTTGCCGAACAGCTCACGGCAGGCCTGCACGGTGGCGCTGAAGGGATTCCACTCGGCGATGTAGCGCAGGACCGTCGGCATCTGGTTGGCGTCCACGAAGGCGTTCGAGATGAACGTCAGCGGGAAGAGCCAGATCAGCCCGCCGGAGGTCGCCGCCTCCGGGGTGCGCACGACGAGGCCGATCAGCGCGCCGATCCAGGAGAACGCGTAGCCGAGCAGGAGCAGCAGCAGGAAGCCGAGCAGCACCTTGCCGATGTTCTCGTGGGTCCGCCAGCCGACGATCAGCGCCACTCCGGCGAGGACGACGAGGGTGAGCGCGGTCTGCACGAGGTCGGCGAGCGTGCGTCCGGTGAGGACGGCGCCCCGGGCCATGGGCAGCGACCGGAAGCGGTCGATCAGCCCCTTGTGCATGTCGTCCGCGATACCCGCGCCCGCTCCGGCGGTGGCGAAGGTGACGGTCTGGGCGAAGATGCCGGCCATCAGGAACTCGCGGTAGGCCTGCGGCGAGGTGGAGTCGCCGACCTTGATGGAGCCGCCGAACACGTAGGTGAACAGCACCACGAACATGATGGGCTGGATCAGGCCGAAGATCACCATCTCGGGGATCCTGGCCATGCGGATCAGATTGCGCTTGGCGACGACGAGGGAGTCGACGACCGACTGGCCGATCGCTCCCCGGGACTTGAGCTGCGTGACGGGCGGTGTGTCCGAGACGGTGGTCACTTGCCGTCCTCCTTCCGGCCGGCGGCCTCGGTCGATGCGTCCTGGCCGTTCTTCTCCAGCTCGGCGGCGTGACCGGTGAGCGAGATGAAGACGTCGTCGAGGGTGGGCCTGCGCAGCCCGATGTCGTCGATCTCCACGCCGTGGGTGTCGAGGTCGCGGATGACCTCGGCCAGCAGCTTGGCCCCGCCGGTGACCGGCACGGTCAGGTTGCGGGTGTGCTCGACGACGGAGATCTCGCCCTTGCCGTACGTCGCGAGGACGGAGCGGGCCGGTTCGATCTGGTCGGCCTCGTGGACGACGACCTCGACGCGCTCGCCGCCGGTGCGGGCCTTGAGCTCGTCGGAGGTGCCGCGCGCGATGACCTTGCCGTGGTCGATGACGCAGATGTTGTGGGCGAGGCGGTCGGCCTCCTCCAGGTACTGCGTGGTGAGCAGCAGCGTCGTACCGCCGGCCACGAGCTCCTGGATGACCTCCCACAGCTGCTGCCGGTTGCGCGGGTCGAGGCCCGTGGTGGGCTCGTCCATGAACATCACCGGCGGGGAGACGACGAGCGCGGCCGCGAGGTCGAGGCGGCGGCGCATGCCTCCGGAGTACGTCTTCGCGGTGCGGTCGGCCGCGTCCGCGAGGTTGAACCGCTCCAGGAGCTCGACGGCCCGCTTCTTCGCGTCGCGGCCGCTCATCTGGTAGAGCTGCCCGACCATCTGGAGGTTCTCGCGGCCCGTGAGGTACTCGTCGACGGCCGCGAACTGGCCGGAGAGCCCGATCGAGCGGCGCACCCGGTCGGGGTGCTTGAGTACGTCGATGCCCGCGACGACGGCCTGTCCGCTGTCCGGCTGGAGGAGGGTCGTCAGGACGCGGACAGCGGTCGTCTTGCCGGCGCCGTTGGGCCCCAGCAGGCCGAGGACGGTACCTTCGGGCACGTCGAGATCGACGCCGCCCAGTGCTCGTACATCGCCGAAGGTCTTCACCAGACCTTCGGCGTAAATGGCGCCTGGCATACGGGATTCCCCCAGTGGTTTCGGGTGCTTCCTGAGCAGATCCTAGAGACGCGGGTGCTCCCGCTGCGGGAGGACCGGACTGCTCGGCGGTGCACGTTAACGCGATACATCGCGACCGACAACCGGTTTACCGATTCTGTACGGGAGCCCGTGCCCCTGCCCTGCGGGCCCTCTCAGGCGGTCACCAGGTATCCGGCGGCGCGCAGGGTGGAGGCGACCTCCTCGCAGTGCTCCGGCCCCTTGGTCTCCAGATGGAGTTCGACCTCGGCCTCGGTGAGTCCGAGCCGCGGATCGGTCCGCACGTGGATCACGTCGAGGACGTTGGCGTCCGCCGCGGAGAGGCTCGCGAGCAGCGTGGCGAGGGCACCGGGGCGGTCGGTGAGCCGCACCCGCAGGCTCAGGTAGCGGCCCGCGGCGGCCATGCCGTGGGTCAGGACGCGCTGCATCAGCAGGGGGTCCACGTTGCCGCCCGAGAGCACGGCGACGACCGGGCCCCGGAAGGCCGCGGGGTCGCTCAGCAAGGCCGCGACCGGGCTCGCCCCCGCGGGCTCGACGACCATCTTCGCGCGCTCCAGGCAGAGCAGCAGGGCGCTGGAGAGCTCGTCCTCCGAGACGGTGCGGATCTCGTCCACCAGCTCGCGGACCAGCGGGAACGTGAGGTCGCCGGGGCGCCCCACCTTCATCCCGTCGGCCATGGTCTGCACCTGGTCGAGCGCCACCGGGTATCCGGCGGAGATCGAGGGCGGGAAGGCGGCAGCGCCGGCCGCCTGGACGCCGACGATCCGTACGTCGGGGCGCAGCGCCTTCACGGCGACGGCGATGCCCGCCGCGAGACCGCCTCCGCCGATGCCGACGAGGATCGTGCGGACCTCCGGGCACTGTTCGAGGATCTCCAGGCCGACGGTGCCCTGGCCCGCGATGATGTCGGGGTGGTCGAAGGGGTGGATGAAGACGGCGCCGGTCTCCTCGGCGTACTCCTGGGCGGCGGCCAGCGTCTCGTCGACGACCTGGCCGTGCAGCCGGACCTCGGCGCCGTAGTCGCGGGTGGCGGCGACCTTCGGCAGGGGGGCGCCGACCGGCATGAAGACCGTTGAACGTACGCCGAGCAGCGAGGACGCGAGTGCGACACCCTGCGCATGGTTTCCGGCACTGGCGGCCACGACCCCCGCCGCACGCTCGACCGGTGTGAGGCCCGCGATCCGTACGTACGCGCCCCGGAGCTTGAACGAACCGGTCCGCTGGAGGTTCTCGCACTTGAGGTGGACCGGCGCCCCGACGAGGGCGCTCAGGTGCCGGCTGCCCTCCATCGCCGTCGTTCTGGCCACTCCGGACAGCATCTTCTGGGCTCCCCGGACGTCGTCGAGGATCAGAGGCGGGAGGGGGGCCGGCGTACGGAAGGTCATGGCGGCAAGTCTTGCAGCTCGGAGCGCCGCGGGCCCTCCCGTCCCACGGCGCCCTGAGGTGGTGTCCACAGGTTTGTGCAGCGCTGGTACACGTTGCCCCGTGGCCGCGTACTCTGTCCCCCACCCATCCGACACCGCACGAAGAGAGCCCCCGGCCATGCCCCCTCAGGACATGACGACTGCTGCGACTCCTTCCGGGGGCGCGGCCCCCGGACATCCGGGAACGGACCACCTTCTCGACGCTCTTCAGCACCAGGTGGCCGTCTTCGCCCGACGTGCCGAGCAGACCCGCCTCGGCGGTGTCGGCCAGGTCCGCAACTCGATGGACCGCGCCGCCTATCTGCTGCTGAACCGGCTCGACGTGGAAGGCCCCATGGGCGTGAAGGCGCTGGCCGCGGGCATGGGGATCGACTCCTCGACCGTGACCCGCCAGGTGGCGCCGCTCGTCGACACCGGGCTGGTCAAGCGGACCTCACACCCGGAGGACGGGCGCGCCGTCGTGCTGCAGCTGTCGCCGCGCGGCCAGTCGCGGCTGGAGGAGGTCCGTGCCTCGCGGCGTGAGCTGATGTTCCAGGTGACGGACGGCTGGAGCGAGGAGGAGCGCGACACGTTCTGCGCCCTGCTGACCCGCTTCAACGGCTCGCTGGCCGCGCGGCAGGCCGCGCACCAGCCGGTCCCGGAGGGCTGACCGCCTCTCCCACCGGGTCCGGCGGTCCGTGGGGCTGTCGGCGGCGCGGGGCGGATCTACCCTTGAAGGGCCGGCACTCGTACACCGAGGAGGCCGTCATGACACGGAAGATCGCCGACTGCCGCAAGTACCCCAGCGTCTCGGACTGCTCGCTCACCATCTCCGGTGAGGAGGACGAGGTGGTCCGGGCGGCCACCGAGCACGCGGTCTCGGTCCACGAGCACACGGACGGCCCGGACCTGCGTGAACAGATCCGGGCGTCGCTCGAGGACGAGAAGGTCGCCGTCTGACCGGCGCGCGCGTGTACGGCCGCCGGAGTGCGGCCGTACAGCCGTCTCCCGGCGGGCGGGAGCCGTCCCGCACGCCGCGGGGACGTGGTGTCAGCCCAGCGCCTGCGTCAGGTCGGCCAGCAGGTCGTCGGCGTTCTCGATGCCGACGGACAGGCGGACGAGGTCGGCCGGCACCTCCAGCGGGGAACCGGCGGCGGAGGCGTGGGTCATGCGGCCCGGGTGCTCCAGGAGCGACTCGACACCGCCCAGCGACTCACCGAGCGTGAAGAGCTTCGCGCGGTTGCAGACCTCGACCGCGGCCTCCTCGCCGCCCGCGACGCGGAACGAGACCATCCCGCCGAAGGCCCTCATCTGCTTGGCGGCGATCTCGTGCCCCGGGTGCTCGGGCAGCCCCGGGTAGAGGACCTGCGTCACCTTGGCGTGCCGGGTGAGGAGGTCGGCGACCTTCGTGGCGTTGGCGTCGTGGCGGTCCATGCGGACGGCGAGCGTCTTGATGCCCCGCAGCACCAGCCACGCGTCGAACGGTCCGGCCACGGCGCCCATCGCGTTCTGGTGGTACGCCAGTTCCTCGGCCAGTTCCGGGTCGCCGACGACGAGCGCGCCGCCGACGACGTCCGAGTGCCCGCCCATGTACTTCGTGGTGGAGTGCACCACGACGTCGGCCCCGAGCGCGAGCGGCTGCTGGAGGTAGGGGCTGGCGAAGGTGTTGTCGACGACCAGTCGTGCGCCCGCCTGCCGGGCCACCCCGGCGACGGCCTCGATGTCCGTGATGCCGAGCAGCGGGTTGGACGGGGTCTCCACCCAGATCGCCTTGGTGCGGGGGGTGATCGCCGCCCGTACCGCGCTCACGTCCGAGGTGTCGGCCACCGAGAACTCCACGCCCCAGCGCGAGGCGACCTTCGCGAACAGCCGGAAGGTGCCGCCGTAGGCGTCGTTCGGGATGACGACGTGGTCGCCGGGCGTGAGCAGGGTCCGCAGGAGGCAGTCCTCGGCGGCGAGGCCGGAGGCGAAGGCGAGTCCGCGGCGGCCGCCTTCCAGGGCCGCCAGGTTCTCCTCCAGTGCGGTGCGGGTCGGGTTGGCGCTGCGGCTGTACTCGTAGCCGCCGCGCAGGCCCCCGACACCGTCCTGCTTGTAGGTGGACACCTGGTAGATCGGCGGGACCACTGCGCCGGTGAGGGGATCGGCCGTGTTGCCGGCGTGGATCGCGAGGGTCTCGAAGCTGTGCTGGTCGCTCATGGGGCCCGAGCGTAGTTCGTCGGAAGGGTGGTTACGGGCCACTCGCCGCGCGGACGCCCGTCCGGGGACAATGGACCGCATGGAGATTCTGTGGTTCCTGCTCGCCCTGTGCCTGCTCGGTGCCGTCGTGGGTCCGTACGTGCTGCGGCGCCGGGGCGGTATCCGCCAGGTCGCGCCCGGTTCGCCGGACGCCGCCGACCCGGACGACTACGGCTTCGCACGCCAGGAGGAGCTGGACCTCCGGATGCCCGGACCCGACCAGGACCTCCTCGACGTCCTGGACGTGGTGCAGGGGACCGGTGCCTGGCGGGCGGCCTCACAGTTGCTGGCGGGGACGCCCAAGGAGAGCGAGATCCGCTGGCAGCGGGTGCAGGCCTTCGCCGGCGCCGCGTCGCTGGAGCTGGCGCGGCAGCCCGGCACCGGCGGGGCGTGGCTGCGCGCGTGGCGGGCGGAGGCCCCCAAGGACGCGGGCGGCGCGGCCGTGCACGCGGAGTTCCTGGTGCAGCAGGCCTGGCGCACCGGCACCGTGGGCACCGACGACTTCCGGATCATCCTGGAGGAGGCCCGCACGGTCTGCGGCGAGGCCGCCCTGCTGGCACCGGGTGACCCCGTCCCGTACATCGTGGAGCTGGCCGTGGCCCGTGGACTGGGCTACTCCCACGAGCAGTTCGACCAGGTCTGGGCGAAGATCATCGACCGGGCGCCGGCGCATATGGGCGCGCACATCGCCGCCCTGCACTTCTGGTGCGAGAAGTGGCACGGCTCCCGCGAGGAGGCCGACCGCTTCGCCACGGCGGCGGCCGCCCGCGCCCCGCAGGGCTCGCTGCTCGCCGCGCTTCCGCTGTTCGCGCTGTACGAGCACCTGCCCGAGGTCAACCTCGTGCGGGGCTTCTACGAAAGCGCCGCCGTGACGAAGGCGGTCGGGGGCGCGATGTTCGCGGTGCACGCGGCGCGGGCCGACGATCCGGTGCTCGCCCACGTCCGGCATCTGCTCGTCCTCTTCCTCGTCCGCATGGAGCGCTGGTCGGAGGCCGTGCACCAGCTCGTCCACATCGACGGCCACGTGGGCGCGCTGCCCTGGACCGAGAACGCCGACCCGGCCGCCGAGTACACCGTGTACCGGGCCCTGGCCGTCGCGGGCTACGAGGCCAACGGCGGCAGCCCCGCGACCCTGCCGCACTGACCGCCCCACCTCACCCCGCTCCGGATTGGACCGCACACCCATGGCACGACTGATCCCCCTCGTCCTGATAGCGCTCGCCGTCTGGTTCTGGCTGCGCGCGCGGAGGAAGACCTCCGCGTACATGGCCTCCTACGAGTCGCCGTCGCGGGGGACGGACGGGAGCGGCGAGCGCCGCGATCCACCCGCCCCGGCCGCCTGACGTACGCCCCCGCGACCGACGCGCCCCGTCCCCGGCACACCTCGTGCCGGGGACGGGGCGCGTCCGGGTCAGGAGGCGGCGAAGCGCGCGATCTGGCCCAGCACGATCGTGTCGGCCAGGAACCCGATGTGGGTCTGGCAGGCGACGAGGTTGTTCGTCGCGCCGCTCAGCCGGGTGCTGGTGTACGGGAGGATGACTCCGTCGCAGGCGGAGTACCAGGTGGCGTACCTCGTGTCGCCGGGCGTCTCGTCGCCCGCGCTGATCTGCGAGATGAACGAGGAGCCCGGATACATCTGCTGACAGGTCGTGTAGATCAGGCAGGCCCCGGCGGCCGTCGTCCCGTGGTTCGCGCCCGCGATCGAGGCGAGGTGGCTGACGCTGGTGTTCCCGCCCAGCACCTTCAGGTAGTACTGGCTGACGAGGCCGCCCATCGAGTGGTTGACGAGGGCGACCTTGCTCGCCCCGGTCCGGGACTTCACGTTGTCGACGAACGAGGCCAGGCCCTGGGCGTTGGTGATGTTGTTGCCGTACGAGTTGTACTCGTAGGCGAACAGCCGTGAGCTGGACCAGCCGTTGAGCTGGAAGACGCCCATGGCCGTGACCCAGTTCGAGGCGCTGCCGGTGTAGCCGTGGACGAAGACGACCGGGGTGCTCGTCGACAGCGGCTGGACCGCCGCGTCCGCGGCACGCGGCGCCGAGGTGGCGGCGGCGGCCCGGGACGGGGCCGCGCCGGCCGAGGGCGCGGAGGAGAACAGGGTGAACGCGACCGTGACGGCCGCGAGGGCACCGAGAAGCCGGCGGGGTGTACGACGACGCATGGGGCACTCCTGACGGGGATACGGGGATGCGGGTGCCTGACCCGACCAGAGTCGGGGCGCCGGGTGCGGGTGCCATCGGCGAATTCACCGGCGTTCGCGGACCCTCCGCATACATCGGACACCCGGCGCGTGGCCTTGAGGACCACACCCGGTGCGTGGCCGGGCGGAGGCGCGGGGCCGCGTGCGATCGGAGGTCTCCTTGATCGCTAGTCTGTTCCCCCGCCCGGCTGAGGGCGGGCAGAACCAGGGGTGGGACATGCGCAGAAGAATCGCCGCGCTCGCGGTGGTGGGTGCCGTGGGCACCGCGGTCGTCGTGGCGCCGGCCGCACACGCGGAGGGCCGGGGCGACATCAGGGTCGTCAAGACCGTCGTGAACGCGGGCGGCAGTGTGATCGTGGGCGTCAAGAACGTGAAGCGGTTCCCGGTCGTCATGACGATCAAGGACGGCTCAGGGGTGAAGGGCGTGGCGGACGTGTCCGCCTTCAACGCGACGAACGGCTACGGGCCGGTGTCGTATCTGGGCACCTCGTGCAGGAAGAGCAGCTCGACCACGTCCGTGTGCACGGCGACGATGGAGTTCGACCCGTCCTGGATCGACTCGTACGGCAGCGCCAACGAGGGCTGGGACGCCAACTCGGTGGCCGGGACCTGGCAGGTCAACGCCACGGTGCAGGCCAACGACAAGGACTACTGGATCTCCGACCGCATCGCCACGTTCCGGATGAAGCGGGCCGCGACGCTGACGACGGACGCGGCGCCCGAACCGGTGAGGAAGGGCGGCACGCTCACCGTCACCGGCAAGCTGGCCCGTGCGAACTGGACGGATCTGAAGTACCACGGCTTCACCAAGCAGGTGGTGAAGCTGCAGTACAAGAAGCCCGGCGGCTCGTACCACACCGTCAGGACGGCGACCACGGACAGCAAGGGCCACCTGCGGGCGACGGTGAAGGCCTCCGCGTCGGGCAGCTGGCGCTGGGCGTTCCTCGGTACGGAGACGACCATGAAGGTCGTCTCCGCAGGTGACGCGGTCACGGTGAAGTAGCCACGGCCGGCGGACCGGACCCCGGCCCGCCGGAAGGCGCCTCCCCGCTCGGAGGGGGGAGGCGGGCGGCGGGCGGAACCGCCCCGCCGGCCATCCCGGCCGCGGGTCAGGCGGCCAGCCGGACCTCTCCCATCGGCCGGCGGCCCACGGCCGTGCGGGAGGGCGCGATGCGCCGGGTCAGCTCGTCCTGGGCCAGTGACAGCACGTCGCTCAGCCCCAGCCCGAGGGATCGGGCCGCCGCCGCGAGCACCTCGGAGGACGCCTCCTTGCGCCCGCGCTCGACCTCGGAGAGATACGGCACGGAGATCCGCGCGGCCTCGGCGACGTCCTTGAGCGTGCGCCCCTGGCCGGTGCGTGCGCGGCGCAGGACGTCGCCCACGACGTCGCGCCAGAGGGGCTCCCGGACCGGCGTCGCGGGGACGGGGCGCAGGGGGATCACACGGGCGGAGTTCGGCGCGCTGCTGCTCATCGTCCGAGCGTAGGAGCAGCGCGCCCGGCGCGGGAGGGGAAACACCTCCGCGCCGGGCGGATCTGCTGTCGGCAGAAAGGCGGTTGCGCGCCCCGGCCGCCGGGTCCGGCGGAGCCGGGACCCGCCGGCCGGGCCGTCACGTCCGCGTACGGCGCGGGGTCAGATGAGGCCCTGCGCCAGCATCGCCTCGGCGACGATCTCGAAGCCCGCGATGTTCGCGCCCACCACGTAGTTGCCCGGGCTGCCGTACTTCTCGGCGGTGGTGTGGCAGGACTCGTGGATGTGGCGCATGATCTGCGCCAGCCGCTCCTCGGTGTGGGCGAACGTCCAGGAGTCGCGCGAGGCGTTCTGCTGCATCTCCAGGGCGCTGGTGGCCACCCCGCCCGCGTTGGCCGCCTTGCCGGGCGCGAAGGCCACGCCCGCCTCCTGGAGGACGTGGACGGCCTCGGGGGTCGTGGGCATGTTGGCGCCCTCGGCGACGGCCTTCACGCCGTTGCGCACGAGGGCCAGCGCGTCGGCCTCGTGGAGCTCGTTCTGGGTGGCGCAGGGCAGGGCCACGTCCACGGGGACGCTCCAGACGCCCGTGCCCTCCGCGTACTTCACGTGCTCGCCGCGCCGCTCGGCGTACTCGGACACCCGGCCGCGGCCCCTCTCCTTGATCTCCTTGAGCAGGTCGAGGTCGATGCCCTTCTCGTCCACGACGTAGCCCGCGGAGTCCGAGCAGGTCACCACGGTCGCGCCCAGCTGCTGGGCCTTCTCGATGGCGTAGATGGCGACGTTGCCCGAACCGGACACCGCGATCCGCTGCCCGTCGAGGGACTCGCTGCGTACGCGCAGCATCTCGGCGGTGAACAGCACGCAGCCGTATCCCGTGGCCTCGGTGCGCGCCTGGGCGCCGCCCCAGCCGAGGCCCTTGCCCGTGAGCACGCCGGACTCGTAGCGGTTGGTGATCCGCTTGTACTGGCCGAAGAGGTAGCCGATCTCCCGGCCGCCGACGCCGATGTCACCGGCGGGAACGTCGGTGTACTCCCCCAGGTGGCGGTGGAGTTCGGTCATGAAGGACTGGCAGAAGCGCATGACCTCGGCGTCGGAGCGGCCCTTGGGGTCGAAGTCCGCGCCGCCCTTGCCGCCGCCGATCGGCATGCCGGTGAGGGCGTTCTTGAAGATCTGCTCGAAGCCCAGGAACTTCACGATCCCGAGGTTGACCGAGGGGTGGAAGCGCAGTCCGCCCTTGTACGGGCCCAGCGAGCTGGAGAACTCGACGCGGAAGCCGCGGTTGACGTGGATGTCGCCGGAGTCGTCAGCCCACGGCACCCGGAAGATGAGCTGGCGTTCGGGCTCGCAGACCCGCTCGATGATGCGGGCGTCGACGAACTCGGGGCGCCGCGCCAGCACGGGGCCGAGGGTTTCGAGGACCTCTCGTACCGCCTGGTGAAATTCGAGCTCTCCCTGGTTGCGCCGCAGGATCTCCGCGTAGAGCGGCTCGATGACACGGTCTTCCGCGGTGCGCGGGGCGAGGGAATCGGAACGGGCAGGCATCTGATCAAGACCTTCCGTGGGTGGACTCGTGCGCGTCGGCGCCCCCGGTCGCCGGAGGCGCCAGCGGCCCGTGCGGGCCGTTGCACCCGGCAAGTCTCCCAGCGCGGCGGCGTACCGCCGGGGCGACATCCGCACAGGGACCTCGGTTGCCGGTGCCCGGCCCGCGTGCGCTGCGCCCGCCCGCCCCCTCCCGCCGGGCATCCCGGCGCCCTCGGCGCCGTCCGGGCGGGGTTCGCGGGTGGCGGACCTCACAGCCGGGGAGGAGGGGCTGTGAGGTCCGCGCGTTCAGGCGGCGGCGTTCTCCGTCACCGTCACCCTGCCCTTGCGGATGGTCGCCACCCGGGGCGCCTTGCGGGCGAGCGAGCTGTCATGGGTGACCATCACGAAGGTCAGCCCGTGCTCCTTCCACAGCCCGTCGAGCAGTTCCATGATCTCGTCGCGCATGGACTCGTCGAGGTTTCCGGTGGGTTCGTCGGCGAGCAGCACCTTGGGGCGCTTGACGAGCGCGCGGGCGATGGCGACGCGCTGCTGCTGGCCGCCCGACATCTCGCTCGGCAGGTGGGCGGGCCGGTCGCCCAGACCGACCGACTCCAGTGCCTCGGCGGCGCGTTCGCGGCGGGCCTTCGCGCCGAGGCCGAGGGGCACGAGCGCGGTCTCCACGTTCTCCTGCGCGGTGAGGGTGGGGATCAGGTTGAAACTCTGGAAGACGAATCCGATGGACTCGGCGCGGACCTTGGTCAGCCGGGACTCCGGGAGGCTCGCCAGATCGACGCCGTCGAGTTCGACGGTTCCGGCGGTGGGCCGGTCCAGTCCGCCGAGCATCTGGAGGAGGGTGGACTTGCCTCCGCCGGTCGGCCCCTGGATGACGAGCCGTCCGCCGTCCTCGATGGTCAGGTCGACGCCGGCGAGCGCGTCGACGGGGTTCCTGCCGCGCATGTAGCGCTTGGTGACGCCCTTGAGCTGGTACACGTGTGGACTCCTGCGTGACGTACGGGTGGGAGGGGGGCGGTGCTACGCGACGCGTCGCAGCGCGTCGGCCGGGCGCAGCCGTGAGGCCCGCCATCCGCCGAACGCGCCGGCGATCAGCCCGCCCGCCACGGCCAGGGCCACGGCGACGAGGATCGTGGTGAGCGAGACCGGGGCGGTGAGCGCGATGTCGAGGGTCTTGGCGGCCGCCTGGCGGCCGGGACCGCCGCCGCCCATGGGGCCGCCGCCGCCCATCCCGCCACCGCCGCCGCCCGAGGAGCCCAGCTGGGCGGTCAGGGTGGGGCTGACCGCGGTGACGGCGTAGGCGCCCGCGAGGCCGGCGGCGATGCCGAGAACACCGCCGATGAGGCCGTTGACGAGGGCTTCGCCGACGACCTGGCGGGTGACGCGCCCGCTCTTCCAGCCGAGGGCCTTGAGGGTGCCGAACTCCCGCACGCGGCGGCTGACGGCCGAGGAGGTGAGCAGTCCGGCGACGAGGAACGCGGCGGCCAGGACGGCGACGGAGAGCCACCTGCCGACGCTGGAGGCCAGGCCGGACGCGGTGGAGAGGGAGCCGGAGACCGTGTCGGCGAGGTCGGCGGAGGTGGTCACCGTCGTGCCGGAGATGTTCTTCTGGATGGCGGCCTCGACGGCGTCGATCTGCTGGGAGTCGGCGGCCTGCACGTAGACCGTGGTGACCTTGTCCTCGGAGTCGGCGACGGTCTGCGCCTGCTTCAGCGGGATGTAGACGTTGGCGGCCGCGTCACCGCTGTCCGCCGTGGAGACTCCGACGATCGTGTAGGCGGTGCCGGAGACGGTGACGGTCTTGCCGACCGCGAGCGACTTCTCCTTGGCGTAGGCGGAGTCGACGACCGCGACCTTCGCGTCGGTCTCCGAGGTCGCGAAGGTCCGGCCCGCGGTGATCCTGGAGGAGGTCAGCGGGCCGAGGCCCTGCCGCGTGACGTCGGTGCCGTACACGGTGAAGGAGTTGACGTCGAACGACGCCCCGCCGCCCCGGACCTCGCCGCGCGGCTGCCCGTTCCGGCCGCCACCCGGCCCGCCCTGTCCGGTGGCGCCCTCCTCCTGCTCGAACTCGCCCCGCTTGAACTGGCCGTCGACCTTCAGGACGGTCAGGCTCAGCCCGCCGACGGCGTCCGCGACGCCCGCCTGGCCGCCCACCTCGTCGACGGTTGCGGCGTCGAGGGTCTGGAAGCCCTGGACCATGACCCGGTCCGTGCTCTGGGTGGCGTCCTCGTCGTCCTTGGCGTCGAACTCGAAGCGGGGCCGCTCGGTGCCGCCGGAACCCGGTGCGGCGGCGGCCTTGGTCACCGTCATGTCCGTGCCCAGGCCGTACAGCGACTGGAGGACCTTGTCCTGGGCCTTGCTCATGCCCGAGGAGACCGAGCTCACGATGATGACCAGCGCGATGCCGAGGGCGAGCCCCGAGGCGACGACGAGCGCCGCCTTTCTGCGGCGGCGCAGCTCGCGCCGGAGGTAGGTGAAGAACATGGCGTGAAGCTATGGACCGGGTGTGATGGGGAGTTAAGTCTGCGATGAGAGCGGGATGAGAACAGGGCCGCACGCGCCTACGCCGAAGGCGGCGGCACCCGGGTCGTCCGGGTACCGCCGCCTTCGTACGGGGAGGGGGCGCGCTCAGGATCAGGCGGCGGAGCCCGCCGTCCACTGGGCCCAGTCCATGTTCCAGCCGTTGAGGCCGTTGTCCGGGGCGATGGTCTTGTCGGGGGAGTTCTTGACCACGACCACGTCACCGACGATGGAGTTGTTGTACAGCCAGGCGGCCGACGTGTTGGGGTCGCCCGCGCCCTTCGTGTCGGACAGGCCGACACAGCCGTGGCTGGTGTTCACGCTGCCGAAGATCGACTTCGCGCCCCAGTAGTTGCCGTGGATGAAGGTGCCCGACGTCGACAGCCGCATGGCGTGCGGGACGTCCTTGATGTCGTACTCGCCCTTGCCGTCGTCGTCCGTGAAGCCGACGGTCGCACCGTCCATCCGGGTCTCCTTGAACTTCTCGGAGATGACCATCTGGCCGTTGTACGTCGGGTTGTCCGGGGATCCGGCGGAGATCGGGATCGTCTTCACCGTCTTGCCGTCACGGGTGACGGTCAGCGTGTGCGACTTGGCGTCCACGGTCGACACCTGGTTGCGGCCGACCTTGAAGGTGACCGTCTTCTGCTGGACGCCTATGACGCCGTCGGCACCCTCGACGCCGTCCAGGGCCAGCTTCAGGGTGACGGTGGAGCCGCCCTGCCAGTAGTTCTCCGGGCGCAGGTCGAGGCGCTGGTTGTTGAACCAGTGACCCACGACCTCCTGGCCGCTGCTCGACGTCACCTTGATGCCGTCCTGGACGGCCTTCTTGTTGGTGATCGCCTTGTTGAAGTTGATCGAGACCGGCATGCCGACGCCGACGGTGGAACCGTCCTCGGGGGTGAAGTTCCCGATGAAGCTGTTCTCGGGCGAGACGGTGGTGAAGGAGCTGTTGGCGTGCGCCTGGCGGTCCTTCGAGTCCGAGGCGGTGGCGCTGATCTTGTACGTCGTCGAGCGCTCGAGCTGCCCGCTGGGCTTCCAGCTGGAGCCGTCGGCGGCGAGGGTGCCCTCGACGGCCTGGCCGTCGGCCGTGGTCATGGTGACCTCGGTCAGCTTGCCCTTGGCGACGGTGACCAGTGCGGCGTTGTTGATGCTCGCGTTGGTGGCGCCGTTCTTCGGCGCGATCGTTATCTGCGCCTCGGAGGTGTCCTTGGCCGCCGCCTCGTCGACCTGCGCCTGTGACGTCTTCGAGCTGTCCGCGCTTGCGCTCGAGTTACCGCCGTCGTCGCTGCAGGCAGAAAGCACCAGCACGCCGCCGAGCAGTGCGGAGGCGGCCACGAGGCCCCGGCGCCGCTTGCTGTCCGTCATCACACGCTTCTCCATCGTTGCCGATTCCCCAAGATCCCCGGACGGGGCCGCCTGACGGCGAACACCCGTCAATGTTCCAAGAACACCGCGACCGGGTCTTCCGTTCCACATCCGTCGCGGATGTGGGGAACACCACTCATCGACGCGGTCGCGACCGCGGTGGTTCCCGTCACCCGTGAGGAGTGCCCCGCGGGCGTCAGCGTTCCGTGATGCCGCCGCCTTCTTCGTCGTCCGTCTCATTGTCCTCGATCCCGTAGTGCACCTCGTCCCCGTCCTCTCCGGCAGCCCAGTCCTCGGCGTCGGGGTCGTGGTCGATCGTCTCGCTGCTCCAGGAAGCCTGGGCGAGCTCGACCCCGGGCACCTGGCTGACCAGGTCGAACGGATCGATCAGCGAGGCGAGGGCCTCAGCTGCGTCTTCCCTGACCGTCTCCTCGGCATGCGTACGTTCCTCGGCCGAGTCCCCGGCGGACGCGCCGGCGGCCGTGTAGTCGGCGGCGATGCTCTCCAGCGCCGTGCCGGTCAGGGCGTCCGCGTCGCTGATCTCCAGCACCATCTCCACGCGAAGCCGAACAAATGAGGGTGTCACCGATGCAGTCATATGCCGGAGCGTAAGCCTCCCCGGGACCGCGGCTTTCCTCCGACCCGCTGCTTTGCTTAGCATCGGCGCACGGGGCTAACTGACGGCTGTCGCAAGGGGATCGATTCTGTGTCCATCGCTCGTCGCACGCTGCTGACCACCACAGCGGCAGGCACCCTGCTCTGCGCTCTCTGGTTCGTCCCGTCCGCCAACGCGACGGACGGAACAGGGCCGCGGAGCGCTTCCACCGGCACGTCCGCCGGTTCCTCCACCGAGGTCCGCCAGGCGTCCGCCACGGGGGCCTCCGCCTCCGGAAGCACCCTCGCCGAGACCGGTACGGGCATCGACACCACGCCGTATCTCGTCGGCGGCACCGCGCTCCTGGGCGTCGGTGCGGGTTTCGTCGCCCATTCGGTACGCCGGGGCGGCACGCGGGGCGCCGGCTTCTGAACCGCCCGAGGGCTGCCGCGTCCCGCGGGACGCGGCAGCCCTCCCGGCGTCAGTCCAGCGGCCCGGTCACGGGCTCCACCGCGGCGACCAGCCGGCCCTCCCGCACGAACGCGTCGGCGCCGGCGAGGTCGGGGGCGAGGAACCGGTCGGGGCCCGGGCCCTGGACACCGGCGGCGCGGAGCGCGGCGATGGCGGCCACCGAGGCCGGAGCGGGGGTCAGTCCCTCGGCGGCGCGCAGTTCGACGGCACGGGTGGCCGCGTAGAGCTCGACGGCGACGATCCGCGCGAGGGCGTCCACGGCCGTACGCAGCTTCCGCGCGGCCGACCAGCCCATGGAGACGTGGTCCTCCTGCATGGCGGAGGACGGGATCGAGTCGACGGAGGCCGGGACCGCGAGCCGCTTCATCTCGCTGACCATGGCGGCCTGCGTGTACTGGGCGATCATCAGTCCCGAGTCGACCCCCGCGTCGCCCGCCAGGAACGGCGGCAGACCGTGCGAGCGGTTCTTGTCCAGCAGCCGGTCCGTGCGCCGCTCGGTGATCGAGCCGAGGTCGGCGGCGGCGATCGCCAGGAAGTCGAGGACGTAGGCGACGGGCGCGCCGTGGAAGTTGCCGTTGGACTCCACACGTCCGTCCGGCAGGACCACCGGGTTGTCGACGGCCGCGGCGAGCTCGCGGTCGGCCACGAGCCGCCCGTACGCGAGGGTGTCGCGGCCGGCGCCGTTGACCTGGGGCGCGCAGCGCACGGAGTAGGCGTCCTGGACCCGGGGGGCGTCCTCCTGGTGGTGCCCCGTGAGGCCGGACCCGGCGAGCACCCGCAGCATGTTGCCGGCCGAGGTCCCCTGGCCGGGGTGGGGGCGGATGGCGTGCAGCTCCGGGGCGAGGACCTTGTCCGTGCCGAGGAGGGCCTCCAGGGAGAGCGCGGCGGTGATGTCGGCGCTGGTGTAGAGGTTCTTCAGGTCCGCGAGGGCCATCACGAGCATGCCGAGCATGCCGTCGGTGCCGTTGAGGAGGGCTAGGCCCTCCTTCTCGCGGAGTTCGACCGGGGTGATGCCGTGCGCGGCGAGGAGTTCACCGGCCGGACGGACCGTCCCGTCGGGGCCCTCCGCGTCGCCCTCGCCCATCAGGGTCAGCGCGCAGTGCGAGAGCGGCGCGAGGTCGCCGGAGCAGCCCAGCGAGCCGTATTCGTGGACGACGGGGGTGATGCCCGCGTTCAGCACGTCGGCGATGGTCTGCGCGACCTCGGGGCGTACGCCGGTGTGGCCGGAGGCCAGGGTCTTCAGGCGGAGGAACATCAGGGCGCGCACGACCTCGCGCTCGACCCGGGGCCCCATGCCCGCCGCGTGGGAGCGCACGATGTTGCGCTGCAGCTCCGCCCGCAGGCCGGTGCTGATGTGCCGGCTGGCGAGGGCGCCGAAGCCGGTGGAGACGCCGTAGACCGGTTCGGGCTTGGCCGCGAGGGCGTCGACGACGGCGCGGGCGGCGGCGAGGGCTTCGACGGCCGCCGGGGAGAGTTCGACCCGTGCGCCCTCGCGGGCCACGGCGACGACGTCCTCGGCGGTGGTACCGGACGTCCCCACCACGACTGTGTGCATATCCATATTCAGAAGCGTACGGACTGAAACCGTCCATGTCACCAGTGGTTGCGGCGGAGACCCCTTACCCCTCGTCCGCGGGTGGGCTGCCGCGCAGCCGGCGGCGGTCGTGGGGCGACCTGGGCGGCGAGTCGGCGAGCCGGATGACGTCGCCGTCGCGTCCCGCCACCACGGGCCTCGCGCTGTGCGCCGCCTTCGCCCGGTACTGCGCGGCGTCCGCCAGGCGGAAGAGCCGGCGCGCGGACAGGACCGGGCCGATCTCGTCACCCGTGGACGCGATCCCGCAGGCCACGCCGTCGCCGATCTCCATGGCGACGGCCCGCGCGCACAGCTCCTCGGACACCCGCACCACGTCGTCGGCCGGGGGTCCCACGGTCAGCAGGCAGAACTCGTCGCCGCCCAGGCGGGCGGCGAGCGCGCCGGGGAGCATTGCCCCGCAGAGCGAGAGGACGGAGCCGAAACGTTCCAGCAGACGGTCGCCGACCGCGTGCCCGTGCGTGTCGTTGACCGCCTTGAGGCCGTTCAGGTCGCAGACCACGAGGCTGACCACGGCGCCCTCGGCGCGGTGCAGCTCCAGCGCCTCGTCGAGCCGGATGTCGACCGCGCGGCGGTTGGCGAGCCCGGTCAGCGGATCGGTGAAGGCGAGCTTGCGCACCTCCTCCAGGCGCTCGGTCTGCGCGATGCCCGCCGCGACCACGGCGGCCAGCACGGTCGCGAAGTCCGCGTCGTCCCGGTCGAACACCGGCACACCCGCCTGGCGCGCCACGTAGAGCTCGCCCCAGGCCCGGCCGTGCAGCACGATCGGCGCCACGACGCAGCAGCCCCGCCCACGCCGGCGCAGCGCCGCGACCCGCTGGTGGCAGTACGGGCGGGCGCCGCGGGCCGGGGCACCGGCCGCCGGGGCACCGGCGGCGGTCTCCACCCAGGCGTCCGGCTCACCGCCGCCCGCCCAGCGTTCGTGCAGGAACTCGGTGATCTCGGGGAACTGGTGGACGGGATAGGACTCCTGCTCGGGGAACTCCTCCTCCCCCTCGGCCCGCTCCCCCGCGTTCACCAGGACCCGCAGCCTGCCCTGCTCGCGCTCCCACACGGACAGGGCCGCGAAGCTGCCTCCCAGCGCCTCGCACGCGCCCACGGCCGCCGCATGCCACGACTCGCGCGGCGTGTAGGCCGCCGCCATCGTCTGCGCCAGCGCAACCACGGCACGCAGCCGCGCATCATCACCGCCCATCGCCACAGCTTATGTAGGTTTGCAGCGAATTGATCAGTTGACGGCGCTGATGATCTTCGAATCGCCCGATCCGCTCCCGGGGGTCACTCCCCCGGCCAGCTGGGCTTCCGCTTCTCGTTGAACGCGGCGACGCCCTCGGCGCGGTCGCCGGAGAAGGCCACGGACCGCCAGGCCGCGTCCTCGACCTCCAGCCCCGCCCGCAGGTCCAGGCCGTGCCCCAGCCGCATGGCGCGCTTGGCCGCCCGCAGACCCACCGGGGAGTTGGCCGCGATCCGGCCGCCGAGGGCCAGCGCCTCCTCGCGGTCCCGGCCCGCGTCGACCAGCTCGTCGACCAGGCCGAGCTCGCGCGCCTCGGCGGCGTCCACCCGCCGCGCGGTGAAGACCAGCTCGGCCGCGCGTGCGGCGCCGACCCGGCGGGGCAGCAGCTGCGTACCCCCGCCGCCCGGGATCACGCCGACGGACACCTCGGGCAGACCCACCACGGCCGTACGGTCGGCCACGATGACGTCGCAGGCCAGGGCCAGCTCGAAGCCGCCGCCGAGGGCGAAGCCGTGCACGGCGGCGACCACCGGCATGGGGAGTTCGAGCACGCCGGTGTAGGCGGCGCGGGCGGTCGGCCGCTGTCGCACCAGCTCGGCGTCGCTGAAGGAGTTGCGCTCCTTGAGGTCCGCGCCCACGCAGAAGGCCCGCTCGTGGCTGGACGTGAGCACGGTCGCCCGTACCCCCGGATCGGCGGCGAGCGCGGCACAGGCCTCACCGATGGCGACCGCCATGGCGGTGCTCACGGCGTTCATGGCCTTGGGACGGTCGAGCACCAGCTCGGCCACGTGCTCCCGGCCCTCGTGCCGCCGTACGACGACGAACTCCCCGAACCTCTGCTCCGACGCGACACCCATGACTGCACCCCTGACGGTTAACGAGCGTTACCGGGGATCCTAGGGGCGGCCGGGGCGGCCGTGACAGGGGGTGGGCGCGGCCGGGCGTCAGGACGCCGGCTTGCCCCGCCGCGCCAGCAGCCAGGGCTCGACCACACCGAGTCCGCGCACAGGCCGCTGCCACATCGGCTGCATCCCGAAGCGGTACGTCGGCAGCGGCGGCTCCTCGCCGGGACTCCGCCCTTCCTTCTCCGCCATCCGGGCCCGCTCCGCGGCGGCGCTGATCTCCTCGGCCGCCTGGGCCTCCGAGGCGGGGGCGTCACCGGTCCGGACGACCTCCTGGGCGAACGCGCCGTCGACCAGCACGGCGTCCTTCGGCGCTATCGACGTGAGCCGGCTGGCCAGGTTCACCGTCGTGCCGAACACGTCGCCCATGCGGGTCGTGACCGTCCCGAACGCCATGCCGACCCGGAGCGCGGGCATCGTGGTGTCCTGGGCCATCGCCTCGACCAGCCGGAGCGCGATCTCGGCGGCCGTCCCCGCGTCGTCCGCGGCGAAGAGGACCTCGTCGCCCAGCGTCTTGATGAGCCGTCCCCCGTGCGCGGCCACCAGGTCGGCCGAGGTCGTCTCGAAGGCCTCGACCAGTTCGCCGAGCTCCTCCTCCTCCAGCCTGCGGGTCAGCCGGGTGAAGCCCACGAGGTCGGCGAAGCCCACCGCGAGCCGGCGGTCGACCATCTCCTCGTCGTCCGCCGCCTGCACGACCCGTCCGGTGGCGGCGGCGAGCTGGCGCCGCCACACGTAGACCAGGAACTCCTGCAGCTCGGGCAGCAGCAGCTCCACCAGGGGATACGTGACCTCGGTGCGGGTCATGCCGGGCTCGGGCGGCTCGGTCAGCCCTTCCAGGAAGGAGTCGATCTGCCACTCGGCCAGCCGGGCGGTGGTCTGCCCGGTCGACCGGGCCACCTGGATCGCCATCGGCTCGCTGAGCAGCCCGGCCTCCACGAGGCCGGCGAGCCGGCGCAGGGCCAGCACGTCGGCCTCGGTGAGCGCCTTGGCCTGCCCGATGTCGGCGAAGCCCATGGCCCGCCAGAAGCGGGACGCCAGGTCCATGGAGACCCCGGCGGTCCGGGCTGCCTGGAAGGGCGTGTAGCGGCGGTCGGCCCCGAGGATCAGGGATTCCAGCCGGATGGCGAGCGGGTCGTCGGTGGGTTCGGCCGTGTGGTCGACCTCGTGATGCGGTGTCGAGTGGACCGGCCGCGCCGACGAGGGCTCCGCGCCGTCCGCGCCGTCGCCGGGAATAGCGTCGTCGACGGTCACCGGCCGCCTCCTGCCCGTTCCGTGCGCACTGCCCTGCCGATCTGTCGCTGGATCGCCTCAACGATACGGCAGGTGTGCCCTGGCTCACGTCCCGGTCACACGGTTGCGCGGTGCGTTCCGCGGGACGTCACCCGTATGTGCCCGGGCCCCGGATCAGGTCAGTCCTCCCTCCTCGCCGCGCAGGTGCACGATGTCGCCCGCCGACACGGGTTCCTGCACGCCCTCGCCCGTGGCCAGGACGAGCCGGCCGTCTCCGTCGATGGCGACGGCCTCGCCCACGACCGACCGGTCGCCCGGCAGCTCGGCCCGCACCGTGCGGTCGAGGGTGGCGCAGCCGGCGGCGTAGGCCGCCTGGAGGCCGGAGGCCGCGGCGTCGCCGTCGGCGTCACGCCACGTCGTGTACCACTGTTCGAGCGACCGCAGGACGGCCCGCAGGAGGGTCTCGCGGTCGGTGGACACCGCTCCGGCGAGCGCGAGGGACCCCGCGTGGGGGGCGGGGAGCTCGGCCGCGCGCAGCGACACGTTGAGGCCGATGCCGATGACGACGCCGTCCCCGGCGCGCTCGGCGAGGATGCCTCCGGTCTTGCGCTCCGTGCCCCCGACGGTCACCAGGAGGTCGTTGGGCCATTTCAGTGCCATGTCGATGCCCGCGGCCTGCGCGAGGCCCGTCGCGGCGGCGACGCCGGTCAGCAGCGGCAGCCAGCCCCAGCGCTCGGCGGGGATGTCGCCGGGGGTCAGGTGGACCGAGAGGAAGAGGCCCGAGCGCGGCGGCGCGGTCCAGCTCCGGTCCAGCCGGCCGCGGCCCGCGGTCTGCTCCTCCGCGACGAGCACCGCCCCCTCGGCCAGCCCCTCACCGGCGGCCCGTGCCGCGAGGTCGGAGTTGGTGGAGCCGGTCGAGTCGACCACGTCGAGGGAGCTCCACAGCCCACCGGGCCTCAGCAGCCCGCGGCGCAGCGCCGTGACGTTGAGGGGCGGCCTGTCGAGGTCCGACCAGCGGTTGTGCGGCGCATCGGAAGGTGTCATGCAACCCACATTAGGTGTGGCCAACGACGCACTGCCGAACCGTATCCGCGCCGATACGCTACGGGTCAGTAGCCACACAGCCGACGAGCGGCGTGCCGTCGAGCACGCTGCTGGATGTACCAGCCGTCCCCGTGACCAGGCAGGGAGCCGCCACCCGATGTCCGAGCCGCAGAGCGACATCCACACGACCGCGGGAAAGATCGCGGACCTGCAGCGCCGTATTGAAGAGGCCACACACGCAGGTTCCGCCCGTGCCGTCGAAAAGCAGCACGCCAAGGGCAAGTTGACCGCCCGGGAGCGCGTCGAGCTCCTGCTCGACGAAGGTTCTTTCGTGGAGCTCGACGAGTTCGCGCGGCACCGCTCCACCAACTTCGGCATCGAGAAGAACCGCCCGTACGGGGACGGTGTCGTCACCGGATACGGCACGGTGGACGGCCGGCCCGTCTGCGTGTACTCGCAGGACTTCACCATCTTCGGCGGCTCGCTCGGCGAGGTCTACGGCGAGAAGATCGTCAAGGTCATGGACTTCGCGCTGAAGACCGGCTGCCCGGTCATCGGCATCAACGACGGCGGCGGGGCCCGCATCCAGGAGGGCGTCGTCGCCCTCGGCCTGTTCGCCGAGATCTTCCGCCGCAACGTGCACGCGTCCGGCGTGGTCCCCCAGATCTCGCTGATCGTCGGCCCCTGCGCGGGCGGTGCGGTCTACTCGCCGGCGATCACGGACTTCACGGTGATGGTCGACCAGACCTCGCACATGTTCATCACGGGCCCCGACGTCATCAAGACGGTCACCGGCGAGGACGTCGGCTTCGAGGAGCTGGGCGGCGCCCGTACGCACAACACCACGTCAGGCGTGGCGCACCACATGGCGGGTGACGAGAAGGACGCCATCGAGTACGTCAAGTCCCTGCTGTCCTACCTCCCGTCCAACAACCTCTCCGAGGCGCCGGCCTTCCCGGAGGAGGCGGACCTGGCGACCACGGACGAGGACCGCGAGCTGGACACCCTCATCCCGGACTCGGCGAACCAGCCGTACGACATGCACACCGCGATCGAGCACGTGCTCGACGACGGCGAGTTCCTGGAGACCCAGGCCCTGTTCGCGCCGAACATCATCACCGGCTTCGGGCGCGTCGAGGGCTATCCGGTCGGCATCGTCGCCAACCAGCCGATGCAGTTCGCCGGCTGTCTGGACATCAACGCGAGCGAGAAGGCGGCGCGCTTCGTCCGCACCTGCGACGCCTTCAACGTGCCGGTCGTCACCTTCGTCGACGTGCCGGGCTTCCTCCCGGGCGTCGACCAGGAGTACGGCGGCATCATCCGCCGGGGTGCCAAGCTCATCTACGCCTACGCCGAGGCCACCGTCCCGCTGATCACGGTGATCACCCGCAAGGCGTTCGGCGGCGCGTACGACGTCATGGGCTCCAAGCACCTGGGCGCCGACCTCAACCTGGCGTGGCCCACCGCCCAGATCGCGGTGATGGGGGCCCAGGGCGCGGTGAACATCCTGCACCGCCGCACGATCGCGGCCGCCGACGACCCCGAGGCCACCCGCGCCGAGCTGATGACCGACTACGAGGACGCGCTCCTCAACCCGTACGTCGCGGCCGAGCGCGGCTACGTCGACGCGGTGATCATGCCGTCGGAGACCCGGGCGCACCTGGTGAAGGGCCTGCGCCAGCTCCGCACGAAGCGCGAGTCCCTGCCGCCGAAGAAGCACGGCAACATCCCCCTCTAGCCACGGGAGCCACCATGATCAAGGTCGTACGGGGCAATCCGACCCCGGAGGAGCTCGCCGCGGCCCTCGCCGTGGTCCGGGCGCGCGCGGCGGCGGCCGTCGCCGTGCCGTCCGGCGCCCCGCTGCCCCCCGAGCAGTGGTCGGACCCGGGACGCATCGCCCGCGGCGCCTCGCCGCGGCCGGGACCCCGGTCGTGGGCGCGGACGTACTGGCCCTCCTGAGGCACTGCGGCCCGGCGGGCCCGCGAGCGGCGCTTGAGTACCCGTACTCAGGCGCCGCAGCCGTGCCCGGAGCACCATCGGACCCATGCTGTGGTCCGACCCCGAGAACAAGCCCCCGAAGGAACTCCGCGACGCGCAGGACATGATGCGCCGCGCGGGACTGCTGCTGGCCCTGGCCATGGTCGTGGCGATGTTCGTCCTGGGCACCCGCTGAGGTCTCCGGCCCCGCCTACGATGGCGGGCATGACTGATCAGCGCCGCCTCGTGCTCGCCTCCGCGTCCCCCGCCCGTCTCGGCCTCCTCCGCCAGGCGGGCTTCGCCCCCGAGGTGATCGTCAGCGGCGTGGACGAGGACGCGATCAGCGCCCCCACCCCGGGGGAGCTGGCCCTCGTCCTGGCCGAGGCGAAGGCCGCCGCCGTCGCGGCCCGCCCGGAGGTGTCCGGGGCACTGGTGATCGGCTGCGACTCGGTGCTGGAGCTGGACGGCGAGGCATTCGGCAAGCCCGCGGACGCCGAGGAGGCCACGGCCCGCTGGAAGTCGATGCGCGGCCGGCCGGGCATCCTGCAGACGGGTCACAGCGTCATCGACACGGCGACCGGCCGCACGGCGTCGGCGACCGCCTCCACCGTGGTCCGGTTCGGCGAGCCGACCGACGCCGAGGTGGCGGCGTACGTCGCGACCGGCGAACCGCTGCACGTGGCGGGAGCGTTCACGCTGGACGGGCGCTCGGCGCCGTTCGTCGAGGCGATCGAGGGCAGCCACGGCAACGTCATCGGCCTCTCGCTGCCCCTGCTGCGCCGACTGCTGGGCGAACTCGGCTTCTCCGTGACCGACTTCTGGGTCTGAGCGGCCGCGGACACCTCACACGGCGGCGGGGGCCCCTCCGGGACCGGCCGCCGTGTCCTGCGGCGCCCGCCGGTCGAACGCCACCAGCGTGAGCACGATCAGCGCGAGGACGGCCATCATGAACGCGAAGGCCGCCCAGCCGATCAGACCCACCGCCAGGGCGCCCAGCACCCCGTGGACGACCGCGCAGGCGATGAGGGCGATCCTGCCGAAGCGGCCCGGCGCCCGGTCGCGTATGCCGGCCAGCAGAGGTATCAGCCCGCACAGCACGAGCAGGACGCCCGACACACCGCCCATCACCCAGGTGCCGGTGACCATGGCGTCGGGATCCATCCCCGCGAGGGACATGCTCTGGTTGTCCGCGACCGTCGCCAGGACGGCGTTGACGAGCACGATGCCGACGGCCTCCGCGAACAGAACGACCGCGGTCACGAAGGCCACTGGTCTGCGCACCACGGCGCCACCCCCTGTTACCTGTAGTACGTGCGATAGCGCGGACCCTACTAACGGGTAACGCACCGGACAAGGGGTAGGACGCCGCCGGCCGTCCGCCCGCACCGCCCGCGCGCCCCCTCGGCGGGGACGCGCCGTGCCCTCGGTCGCGCCGACGCAAAGATTCCCTCGGCCGTTCGTAGGGAGTCCACAAAGAAACGCCGCGCGCCGTTGACCGTCCGGACAGAGACTTGGGCCACACTTCGTGGCTACTGTGCCGTTGAGGATGGCGGCGTACCGTGGTGCGACAAGGGATTTCGCGACTCGAGCAAGCCTCGAATCACACTCCGTGTGGGCAAGTTCACTATTGGGGACGGGTCGTACGGCCGTGTCGGTAGTCCCTAAACTCAGCTTGTTCTCAAGGAGGGAGTCATCGTGCGCAAGGTGCTCATCGCCAACCGTGGCGAAATCGCTGTCCGTGTTGCTCGGGCTTGCCGGGATGCCGGAATCGCGAGCGTAGCCGTCTACGCCGATCCGGACCGGGACGCTCTGCATGTGCGCGCGGCCGACGAAGCGTTCGCTCTGGGCGGTGACACCCCGGCCGCCAGTTATCTGGACATGGCCAAGGTGCTCCAGGCTGCCAAGGACTCGGGGGCGGACGCGATCCACCCGGGTTACGGCTTCCTCTCGGAGAACGCGGAGTTCGCCCAGGCCGTGCTCGACGCGGGCCTGACGTGGATCGGCCCGCCGCCGCAGGCGATCCGCGACCTGGGTGACAAGGTCGCCGCCCGCCACATCGCGCAGCGCGCGGGCGCTCCGCTGGTGGCCGGCACGCCGGACCCGGTGTCGGGTTCCGCCGAGGTCGTGGAGTTCGCCGAGAAGAACGGCCTGCCGGTCGCGATCAAGGCGGCCTTCGGCGGTGGCGGACGCGGCCTCAAGGTCGCCCGCACGCTGGAGGAGATCCCCGAGCTGTACGACTCCGCGGTCCGCGAGGCCGTCGCGGCGTTCGGGCGGGGCGAGTGCTTCGTCGAGCGCTACCTCGACAAGCCGCGCCACGTGGAGACCCAGTGCCTGGCCGACCAGCACGGCAACGTCGTCGTCGTCTCGACGCGTGACTGCTCGCTGCAGCGCCGCCACCAGAAGCTCGTCGAGGAGGCCCCGGCACCGTTCCTGTCGGAGGCCCAGAACGCCGAGCTGTACGCGGCCTCGAAGGCCATCCTGAAGGAGGCCGGTTACGTCGGCGCCGGCACCGTCGAGTTCCTCGTCGGCGTGGACGGCACGATCTCCTTCCTCGAGGTCAACACCCGCCTGCAGGTGGAGCACCCCGTCACCGAGGAGGTCACCGGCCTCGACCTCGTCCGCGAGATGTTCCGCATCGCCGACGGCGAGGAGCTCGGCTACGGCGACCCGGCCGTGCGCGGCCACTCCTTCGAGTTCCGGATCAACGGCGAGGACCCGGGCCGCGGCTTCCTGCCCGCCCCGGGCACCGTCACCCTGTTCTCCCCGCCCACCGGTCCGGGTGTCCGCCTGGACGCGGGCGTCGAGAGCGGCAGCGTCATCGGCCCCGCCTGGGACTCCCTCCTGGCGAAGCTGGTCGTGACGGGCGCGACCCGTGAGCAGGCCCTGCAGCGGGCCGCGCGTGCGCTGGGCGAGTTCACCGTCGAGGGCATGGCCACCGCCATCCCCTTCCACCGCGCGGTCGTCACCGACCCGGCGTTCACCTCGGACCCGTTCCGGGTCCACACCCGGTGGATCGAGACGGAGTTCGTCAACGACATCAAGCCGTTCTCGGTGCCCGCGGACCAGGACGCCGACGAGGAGTCGGGCCGCGAGACCGTGGTCGTCGAGGTCGGCGGCAAGCGCCTCGAGGTCTCCCTGCCGTCCTCGCTGGGCATGAGCCTGGCCCGCACGGGCCTCGCGGCGGGTGCCAAGCCCAAGCGCCGCGCGGCGAAGAAGTCCGGCTCGGCGGCCTCCGGTGACACCCTCGCCTCCCCGATGCAGGGGACGATCGTGAAGATCGCCGTCGAGGAGGGCCAGGAGGTCAAGGAGGGCGACCTCATCGTCGTGCTCGAGGCGATGAAGATGGAGCAGCCCCTCAACGCGCACCGCTCCGGCACCGTCAAGGGCCTGGCGGCCGAGGTCGGCACGTCGATCTCCTCCGGCGCGGCGATCTGCGAGATCAAGGACTGACGCTCGTCCTCGCACACCGGGGCCCGGCATCCGCCGGGCCCCGGTGGCATCCTGGGACGCGGGAGCGGACACCAGGAGGACAGGCCATGGCGATGAGCGCGGTACCCACACCGGCCCGGCCGCTGCGCGCCGACGCGCGCCGCAACCGCGACCGGCTGGTGAGCGAGGCGCGGGCGTCCTTCGCCGCCCACGGCACGGACGCCTCCCTGGAGGACATCGCCCGGAACGCGGGCGTCGGCATCGGCACGCTCTACCGGCACTTCCCGAACCGCCACGCCCTGATGAACGCGGTCTTCCAGGAGGCGCTGGCCGACCTGCTCGACCGCTCCGGCGAACTGGCACACGCGGAACAGCCGTGCAGCGCGCTCGTCGAGTGGCTGGGTGCGATCGTCACCCATGCGGGTGAATACAGGGGCCTGGCGCGGGCCCTCATGTCCGCGTCCGGTGACGAGACCTCCGCCCTGACGTCGTGTCATGTGCCGTTGCGCCAGGCGGGCGAGAGGCTGCTCGCGCGCGCCCGGGCGGACGGCTCGGTGCGGGCGGACGTGTCGATCGACGACCTGCTGCGGCTCACCAACGCGATCGCGCTGGCCACGGAGCAGACCCCGGCCGATCCGGACCTGGCCTGCCGCCTGCTCCGGCTGACGCTGCACGGCCTGAAGGCGGACCCGGCCGATCCGCGGCCGTCGCCCCCTTCGGGCGGCTGAGGGCGCCTTCCGGCGCCCCGCGCCCGGTCGCTACCGGCGCCGCATGTCCGCGACCCGGCCCACCGGCCCGTCCCCCAGCGACGCCGCGCTCCGCAGCTGCGGCCCGAGGCCTCCCGGGCCTCCGTGCCCGCCCTGGGTACGCCGCTGGCCGGGCAGCGGCATCTCCTGCCGGGGCTGCCGGCCCGGCGGCAGGGCGTCACCGGCCGCGGATTCCGCGTCGGGTCCCGCCACCGTGATCTCCACGCCCTGATCGGCCAGGGCCTGGAGTTCGGTGGCCGCACGCTCGTCGTGCACCGGTGGCTCGTCCGTCACCAGACGGGTGATCAGCTCCGTGGGCACCGTCTGGAACATGGTGTCGGAGCCGAGCTTCGTGTGGTCCGCGAGGACCACCACTTCGGCGGCGGCCTGCACCAGCGCCCGGTCCACGCTGGCCGAGAGCATGTTGGACGTGGACAGTCCGCGCTCCGCGGTCAGCCCGCTCCCGGACAGGAAGGCCCGCGAGACCCGCAGTCCCTGCAGGGACTGTTCGGCCCCGCTGCCGACGAGGGCGTAGTTGCTCCCCCGCAGCGTGCCGCCGGTCATCACCACCTCCACCCGGTTGGCATGGGCCAGCGCCTGGGCGACGAGCAGCGAGTTGGTGACCACGGTCAGGCCGGGCACGCGTGCGAGCCGGCGGGCCAGCTCCTGGGTGGTCGTTCCGGCGCCGACCACGATGGCCTCGCCCTCACCGACCAGGCCGGCCGCCAGATCGGCGATGGCCGTCTTCTCCGCGGTGGAGAGATGGGATTTCTGCGGAAAGCCGGACTCCCGCGTAAAACCGCCCGGCAAGACCGCACCGCCGTGCCGGCGGTCGAGGAGTCCTTCTGCCTCCAGTGCCCGCACGTCCCGCCGTACGGTCACTTCGGAGGTCTGGACGACGCGGGCGAGCTCACGGAGCGATACCGCCCCGTTGGCACGCACCATTTCGAGGATCAATTGACGACGTTCTGCAGCGAACACGAAACTGACAGTAACCTGGCCGTACGTTGCTTTTCAGCAGTTTGCGCCGAATAAGAGAAGTTGTGCATGGACGAGGCCCCCTGGTGATATAGGGGGCCTCGTCTCGCGCGGAACGGTCCGTACTACGCCTCGCCGGCGGCCTTGCGGGTGTGCAACTGGCGCGCGACCTCGGCGATCGAGCCCGACAGGGACGGGTAGACGGTGAAGGCGTTCGCGATCTGCTCCACCGTCAGGTTGTTGTCGACCGCGAGCGAGATCGGGTGGATCAGCTCGCTGGCCCTCGGCGCGACCACGCAGCCGCCGACGACGATGCCGGTGCCCGGGCGGCAGAAGATCTTGACGAAGCCGTCCCTGATCCCCTGCATCTTGGCGCGCGGGTTGCGCAGCAGCGGCAGCTTCACGACACGGGCGTCGATCCTGCCCGCGTCGACGTCCGCCTGGCTGTAACCGACCGTGGCGATCTCGGGGTCGGTGAAGACGTTCGCGGACACCGTCTTGAGGTTCAGCGGCGCCACGGCGTCGCCGAGGAAGTGGTACATCGCGATCCGGCCCTGCATGGCGGCCACCGAGGCGAGCGCGAAGATCCCGGTGACGTCACCGGCCGCGTAGACGCCCGGGGCGCTGGTGCGGGAGACCCGGTCGGTGCGGATGTGCCCGGAGTCCTTCAGCTGCACCCCGGACTCCTCCAGGCCCATGCCCGCGGTGTTCGGGATCGCGCCGACGGCCATGAGGCAGTGGGTGCCGGAGATGACGCGGCCGTCGGCGAGCGTGACCTCGACCCGGTCGCCGACGCGCTTGGCGGACTGGGCGCGCGAGCGGGCCATGACGTTCATGCCGCGGCGCCGGAAGACGTCCTCCAGGACGGCCGCGGCGTCGGGATCCTCGCCCGGGAGCACCCGGTCGCGGGAGGAGACCAGGGTCACGCGCGAGCCGAGCGCCTGGTAGGCGCCGGCGAACTCGGCGCCGGTGACACCGGATCCGACCACGATGAGCTCCTCGGGGAGCTCGTCGAGGTCGTAGACCTGGGTCCAGTTCAGGATGCGCTCGCCGTCGGGCTGGGCGTCCGGGATCTCCCGGGGGTGGCCGCCCGTGGCGATCAGGACGGCGTCGGCGGTGAGCCGCTCCTCGGTCCCGTCGGCCGCGGTCACCACGACCTGCCGGGAGCCGTCGGACGCCTGGAGCCCTTCGAGCCTGCCGCGGCCGCGCATGACCCTGGCACCGGCACGGGTGACGGAGGCGGTGATGTCGTGGGACTGTGCGAGCGCGAGGCGCTTCACCCGCCGGTTGACCTTCCCGAGGTCGACACCGACCACCCGGGCCGCCTGCTCGATGTGCGGGGTGTCGTCCGCGACGATGATGCCGAGTTCCTCGTAGGAGGAGTCGAAGGTGGTCATCACCTCGGCCGTCGCGATCAGGGTCTTCGAGGGCACGCAGTCGGTGAGAACCGAAGCGCCGCCGAGGCCGTCGCAGTCGACGACGGTCACCTCCGCGCCGAGCTGGGCGCCCACCAGTGCAGCCTCGTAGCCGCCGGGGCCGCCGCCGATGATCACGATCCGGGTCACGAAAAGTCCGCCTCGCGTGGTGTCATCCCACGGCCGTCTGCCGCCCCGGCCGGGGGTCCGGGGGGCCGCCCCGGCGTCTGCAGTACGTAATTCATTGTCCCGCACGCGCCAAGCTGCTTCGCCCCGGGGCCCTCCATACGGGCGCGCGCCCGGTCGGGGCACGGTTCGCCGGTCGTCGCGGGACGCCCACCACGGACGGTCCCGCGCCCCGGGACCGGCGCAACGCGCGTCGCCTCCCGTACCCTCGACCCCATGTCGCTCTACGCCGCGTACGCCGGCAACCTCGACGCGCGGCTGATGACGCGCCGCGCACCGCACTCCCCGCTGCGCGGCACGGGCTGGCTCAACGGCTGGCGGCTGACGTTCGGTGGCGAGCAGATGGGCTGGGAGGGCGCGCTGGCCACGGTGGTGGAGGCGCCCCGGTCGCAGGTCTTCGTCGCGCTGTACGACCTGGCGCCCATGGACGAGGACTCCATGGACCGCTGGGAGGGCGTCGGCCTCGACGTCTACCGGCGCATGCGGGTGCGCGTCCACACGCTGGACGGCGACGAGCCCGCCTGGATGTACGTGCTCAACGGCTACGAGGGCGGGTTGCCCTCCGCCCGGTACCTGGGCGAGGTGGCGGACGCCGCAGAATCCGCCGGCGCACCCCACGACTACGTGATGAACCTGCGCAAGCACCCCTGCTGAACCCAGGCCCCGCACGGCTTCTGTACGAAGATACGAAGAGGTCCGGCCAGACTCTCCACGGGCGCATCTACGCGCGTAGGGAATGAGCGGTTACCCTCATCCGCGTGAACGCATCTGTTATTCCGGACCACATCCAGGGCGACCCACTCGCCGCCGCCGCCGACGCCGCCGCCCGCCTGCGCGAGCTGACCGGCGTCGAGACCCACGACGTCGCCCTCGTGATGGGCTCCGGGTGGGCCCCCGCCGGCGAGGCGCTCGGCGCCCCGGAGGCCGAGTTCCCCGTCACCGCGCTGCCGGGCTTCCCGGCCCCGGCCGTGGAGGGGCACGGCGGCACGATCCGCTCGTACCGGATCGGCGAGAAGCGCGTCCTGGTCTTCCTCGGCCGCACGCACTACTACGAGGGCCGCGGCGTCGCGGCCGTCGCGCACGGCGTGCGCACGGCCGTCGCGGCGGGCTGCGGGACCGTCGTCCTGACCAACGGCTGCGGAGGGCTCCGCGAGGGCATGCGCCCCGGCCAGCCGGTCCTCATCAGCGACCACATCAACCTCACGGCGGCCTCGCCGATCGTGGGCGCGAACTTCGTCGACCTGACCGACCTGTACTCGCCGCGGCTGCGCGCCCTGTGCAAGGAGATCGACGACACGCTCGAGGAGGGCGTGTACGTGCAGTTCCCCGGCCCGCACTACGAGACCCCGGCCGAGATCGGCATGGTCCGGGTCATGGGCGGCGACCTCGTCGGCATGTCCACGGTCCTGGAGGCCATCGCCGCACGTGAGGCCGGTGCCGAGGTGCTGGGCATCTCCCTGGTCACCAACCTGGCGGCGGGCCTGAGCGGCGAACCCCTCAACCACGAGGAGGTCCTCCAGGCCGGCCGCGACTCCGCCACCCGGATGGGCGCCCTGCTGGCGCGGGTGCTCGACCGCATCTGACCGCCCCGCGGCCCGGCAGAATCAGCCCTCCGGCGACCGGGGCACGGGCCGGGCCGGAGCCCGGCCCCGGTCCCGCCCCCACACCACCGCACCGCAGAAAGGCGGACACCGTGCAGCAGGACCTCATCGCGCGGGCCAGGACCTGGCTCGCCGAGGACCCGGACCCCGAGACCCGCGCGGAGCTCGCCGGGCTGATCGAGGCCGGTGACCTCCCCGCGCTCGCCGACCGCTTCGCGGGCACGCTCCAGTTCGGCACGGCGGGCCTGCGGGGCGAGATCGGCGCGGGCCCGATGCGCATGAACCGCTCCGTCGTCATCCGCGCCGCCGCGGGCCTCGCCGCCTATCTGAAGGCGCAGGGGCAGTCCGGCGGACTCGTGGTCATCGGGTACGACGCCCGCTACAAGTCCGCCGACTTCGCGCGGGACACCGCCGCCGTGATGACCGGAGCGGGCCTGCGCGCGGCGGTGCTCCCCCGCCCGCTGCCCACCCCGGTCCTCGCGTACGCCATACGGCACCTGGGGGCCGTCGCGGGTGTGGAGGTCACGGCCAGCCACAACCCGCCCCGCGACAACGGCTACAAGGTCTACCTGGGCGACGGCTCGCAGATCGTGCCCCCGGCCGACGTGGAGATCGCCGCCGCGATCGAGGCGGTCGGCCCGCTCGACGGCGTGCCGCGCCCGGAGTCCGGCTGGGAGATCCTCGGCGACGAGGTCCTCGCGGCCTACCTCGCCCGCACGGACGCGGTCCTCAGCCCGGGATCACCGCGGACCGCCCGGACCGTCTACACCGCGATGCACGGCGTCGGCGCGTCCGTCCTGACCGCGGCCTTCGCACGGGCCGGGTTCCCCGAGCCGGTGCTGGTCGCCGAGCAGGCCGAGCCCGATCCGGCGTTCCCCACCGTCGCCTTCCCCAACCCGGAAGAGCCCGGCGCGATGGACCTGGCCTTCGCCACCGCCCGCACGGCCGGGCCGGACATCGTCATCGCCAACGACCCGGACGCCGACCGCTGCGCCGTCGCCGTGCCGGACGCCTCCGTCGGGGGCGGCTGGCGGATGCTGCGGGGCGACGAGGTGGGAGCGCTGCTCGCCGCACACCTGGTGGACCGGGGCGTCACGGGTGTGTTCGCCGAGTCGATCGTGTCCTCGTCGCTGCTGGGCCGCATCGCCGAGAAGGCCGGGCTCGGCTACGAGGAGACCCTGACGGGCTTCAAGTGGATCGCCCGGGTCGACGGCCTGCGGTACGGCTACGAGGAGGCGCTCGGTTACTGCGTGGACCCTGACGGGGTGCGCGACAAGGACGGCATCACGGCCGCCCTGCTGATCACCGAACTGGCCTCCGCGCTCAAGGAGAAGGGCCGCACCCTCCTCGACCTGCTGGACGACCTGGCCCTGGAGCACGGGCTGCACGCCACGGACCAGCTGTCGGTCCGGGTCGAGGACCTGTCGGTCATCGCGGACGCCATGCGGCGGCTGCGGGAGAACCCCCCGGCCGAACTGGCGGGCCTGCCCGTCGTCTCGGCCGAGGACCTGTCTCTCGGCACCGAGGCTCTGCCGCCCACCGACGGCCTGCGCTACCGCCTGACGGGCGCCCGGGTCATCGTCCGCCCGAGCGGCACCGAGCCCAAGCTCAAGTGCTACCTGGAGGTCGTCGTCCCGGTCGGCTCCGCCGGTGAACTCCCCTCGGCCGGTGCGAAGGCCGCGGGACTCCTGGCCGCCGTCAAGCGCGACCTGGCGGCCGCGGCCGGCATCTGAGCGGACGTGTGCGGGAGGCGGCCCCGGCACAGGGGCCGCCTCGCGTGGACGACGGCCGGCGGGCGCGACGCCCGCTCCCCGTCAGCCGACCGCGAACAGGACCACGAGCAGCACCAGGCCGACCGCGGCCGGGGCGATCACCTCGTACGCCCAGCGCACCGACGCGGTCGTCGTGGGCTTCTCCGGGCGGGCGGCGGCACGCTCGGCGAGCTCCCGCAGGTCGCCCACCGTCTGGTCCGCCGCGGCGGTGCGCGCCTGGGAGTCGCGGACGTCGGCGTGCACGGACGTGCGGCCGTAGGGGTCGTCGTGCGCCCGCTGGGAGGCCTTCCTGGCGGCCCGCTTGCGCTCGCGCAGCGAGACCGGCACGGCCCACAGCTGATACTTCGCCCCGTCGTGGGTGAAGATCTCGCTGGAGTAGGTGGCGCGTAGCGTGGAGACGTCGGTCCACGGCACCACGATCGTGCGGAACGGGTTGCGGATGTGGATCCGCTCGACGTCGGCGAACACCGCGGGCCTCAGGGTGAACGCGATGATCAGCGGGACCACGGTCAGCAGGGCGGCCAGTGCCAGCCAGGGCACCCACCCCTTGCCCTGGGCCACCGCGTCCCCGCCGATCCAGCCGGCCAGCAGGATCAGCAGCACGCCGCCGACGATGCCGGCGCCCGACCGGTAGGTCCGGTCGGCGTGGGCGGGCTCGGTGGAGGGTGTGGGGCTCGTCATGCTTCCGATTCTGCCTGAAGCGGCGGGGCAGGTGCGGCCCGGCCTCGCGGGGTTCGCGGGAGGGGTCGCGTGAGGAGCGGAACGGGGACGGCCCTGTACATGTCGCTACGCGCGTAGATATGCTGGTGTGGTGACCATGCCCACCACTGCTCCAGCATTCGCCGACGCGACGGCGTCCGACAGTGCGCTGCGCCGCTTCCTGCACGGGCTGCCCGGCGTCGACACCGTCGGCCTCGAAGCGCGCGCCGCGTCCCTCGGCACCCGATCGATCAAGACGACCGCCAAGGCGTACGCGATCGATCTCGCCATCTCGATGATCGACCTGACGACGCTGGAAGGCGCGGACACCCCGGGCAAGGTCCGGGCGCTCGCCGCCAAGGCCGTCAACCCCGACCCGACCGACCGCACGACCCCGCGCACCGCGGCGGTCTGCGTCTACCCCGACATGGCGGCGACCGCCGTCGCCGCGCTGGCGGGTTCCGGGGTGAAGGTGGCGTCCGTGGCGACCGCCTTCCCCGCCGGCCGCGCCGCGCTCGACGTCAAGCTCGCGGACGTCCGCGACGCCGTGGCGGCGGGGGCCGACGAGATCGACATGGTGATCGACCGGGGCGCGTTCCTCTCCGGCCGGTACCTCAAGGTGTACGAGGAGATCGTCGCCGTGAAGGCCGAGTGCGGCCAGGCGCGGCTCAAGGTGATCTTCGAGACCGGCGAGCTGTCGACGTACGACAACATCCGGCGGGCCTCCTGGCTCGGGATGCTGGCGGGTGCGGACTTCATCAAGACGTCGACGGGCAAGGTCGGCACGAACGCGACGCCGGCGAACACCCTGCTGATGCTGGAGGCCGTGCGCGACTTCCGGCAGCAGACGGGCGTGCAGATCGGCGTGAAGCCCGCGGGCGGCATCCGCACCACGAAGGACGCCGTCAAGTTCCTGGTCCTGGTCAACGAGACCGTGGGCGAGGACTGGCTGGACAACCACTGGTTCCGCTTCGGCGCCTCCAGCCTGCTGAACGACCTGCTGATGCAGCGCCAGAAGCTCAGCACCGGCCGTTACTCCGGCCCCGATTACGTGACGGTGGACTGATCCCCATGGCATCTGCATTCGAGTACGCCCCGGCTCCGGAGTCCCGCTCCGTCGTCGACATTGCCCCCTCGTACGGCCTGTTCATCGACGGTGAGTTCACCGAGGCCGCCGACGGCAAGGTCTTCAAGACGGTCAGCCCGTCGTCCGAGGAGGTGCTGTCCGAGGTCGCGCGGGCCGGCTCCGAGGACGTCGACCGGGCCGTGAAGGCCGCCCGCAAGGCGTTCGAGAAGTGGTCGGCGCTGCCCGGCTCCGAGCGCGCCAAGTACCTGTTCCGGATCGCCAGGATCATCCAGGAGCGCTCCCGGGAGCTCGCCGTCCTGGAGACCCTGGACAACGGCAAGCCGATCAAGGAGACCCGCGACGCGGACCTCCCGCTCGTCGCCGCGCACTTCTTCTACTACGCGGGCTGGGCCGACAAGCTGGACCACGCGGGCTACGGGGCGAACCCCCGGCCGCTCGGGGTGGCCGGCCAGATCATCCCGTGGAACTTCCCGCTGCTGATGCTGGCCTGGAAGATCGCCCCGGCGCTCGCCACCGGCAACACCGTGGTGCTCAAGCCCGCCGAGACGACCCCGCTGTCCGCCCTGTTCTTCGCGGACATCTGCCGCCAGGCGGGCCTGCCCAAGGGCGTCGTCAACATCCTGACGGGTTACGGCGACGCGGGCGAGGCACTCGTCTCGCACCCCGACGTGAACAAGATCGCCTTCACCGGCTCCACCGCGGTCGGCAAGGCCATCGCCCGGCAGATCGCCGGAACCGGCAAGAAGGCCACGCTCGAACTGGGCGGCAAGGGCGCGAACATCGTCTTCGACGACGCTCCGGTCGACCAGGCCGTCGAGGGCATCGTCACCGGGATCTTCTTCAACCAGGGCCAGGTCTGCTGCGCGGGCTCGCGGCTGCTGGTCCAGGAGTCGGTCCAGGACGAGGTGCTGGACGCCCTGAAGCGCAGGCTGTCCACGCTGCGGCTCGGCGACCCGCTGGACAAGAACACCGACATCGGCGCGATCAACTCCGCCGAGCAGCTCGCGCGGATCACCGCCCTGGTGGAGACCGGCGAGGCGGAGGGCGCGGAGCGCTGGTCGGCTCCCTGTGAGCTCCCGTCGTCGGGCTACTGGTTCGCCCCGACGCTCTTCACCAACGTCACCCAGGCGCACACCGTGGCCCGTGACGAGATCTTCGGCCCGGTGCTGTCCGTCCTGTCGTTCCGCACCCCGGACGAGGCGGTCGCCAAGGCGAACAACAGCCAGTACGGCCTGTCGGCCGGCCTCTGGACGGAGAAGGGCTCCCGCATCCTCGCGGTGGCGAACAAGCTCCGCGCGGGCGTCGTCTGGGCCAACACGTTCAACAAGTTCGACCCGACCTCGCCGTTCGGCGGATACAAGGAGTCGGGCTTCGGCCGCGAGGGCGGCCGTCACGGTCTGGAGGCCTACCTCGATGTCTGACGGGCGACTGAGCGTCTTCAAGACCTACAAGCTGTACGTCGGGGGCAAGTTCCCCCGCTCCGAGAGCGGCCGGGTGTACGAGGTGACGGCGAAGAAATCAGCCAGTGCCGCGGCGGACCGGGGCAAGTGGCTCGCGAACGCGCCGCTGTCCTCCCGCAAGGACGCCCGTGACGCGGTCGTCGCCGCGCGCAAGGCGTTCGGCGGCTGGTCGGGCGCGACGGCGTACAACCGCGGCCAGGTCCTCTACCGCGTCGCGGAGATGCTGGAGGGGCGCCGGGACCAGTTCGTGCGCGAGGTCGCCGACGCGGAGGGGCTGTCGAAGTCCAAGGCCGCTGCCGTCGTCGACGCTGCGGTCGACCGCTGGGTCTGGTACGCGGGCTGGACCGACAAGATCGGCCAGATCGTGGGCGGGGCGAACCCGGTGGCGGGCCCGTTCTTCAACCTCTCCACCCCGGAGCCGACGGGCGTGGTCGCCGTCCTGGCACCGCAGGAGTCGTCCTTCCTCGGCCTGGTGTCGGTGATCGCCCCGGTGATCGCCACCGGGAACACCGCGGTCGTCGTCGCCTCGGCGGACGCCCCCCTGCCCGCGCTCTCCCTCGGCGAGGTGCTGGCCACCTCCGACGTGCCGGGCGGCGTGGTGAACATCCTGTCCGGGCGGACGGCCGAGCTCGCGGCTCCGCTGGCGTCCCACCAGGACGTCAACGCCATCGACCTCACCGGCGCCGGCGCCGAGCTGGCGACGGAGCTGGAGATCGCCGCGGCGGACAACCTGAAGCGCGTCGTGCGTCCACAGGCTGTGGACGGGGCGGACTGGTCGGCCGATCCCGGCACCCACCGCCTCACGGCGTTCCTGGAGACCAAGACGGTCTGGCACCCGACGGGCGCCCTGGGGACCTCCGGCTCCTCGTACTGACCCGTCCGGACGCGTGTGCGGGGCCGCCCCCGAGCGGTCCCGCACACGCGTCCACGGCCGTGTCAGCCGGTGATCAGACCGGTCACCTGGCCGATCACGGGCAGGTCGCCCAGCGCCGCCCCGCTGGTCAGCGGGTCGGTGACGAGGGCCGTGGTCACCGGCTTGAAGTCGGCGATCTGGGTACCCACCGCGTTGTCCAGCGGATCCACCCCCGTCCCGGCGAGCGGATCCAGCTGCAGGTCGGTGATGGGCTTGACGGCCCCCGCGAGCCCGTAGCCGAGAGCGCTGGTCACCGCGGGCGACGCCGCCTCACCGATCGCCCCCAGGGTGCTGTCCGCGGAGTCCGCGCCGGTGGCGGGCGCGGCGGGCAGCACGGCGGCCTGGGCCGCCGTGCCTCCCGCGCCGAGCGCCGCACCCAGTGCGGTGAGGGTCAGACCGGCCCGCAGCAGAGCGCGGTGCCGGGGCTTGGACAGTGCGTGACGTGCCATGTTTTCCCACCTGATCGGGACGTGTTGAGTAATCATCCGTGCGCGCAGAGTAGTTGAGGTGTGATGCTCGATACCAACAGGACCTCCGGGGGATCCCCTACGCGGGTCAATGCCTCACACTTCTGTTCTGTGAGTTCCCAACCGATCCCCACTCGCGTCGTGCTGCTCGCCGGTCCTTCCGGCTCCGGCAAGTCGTCCCTGGCCGCCCGCAGCGGTCTGCCCGTGCTGCGCCTGGACGACTTCTACAAGGAGGGAAACGACCCGACACTGCCCCGGGTCACCGGCAGCACCGACATCGACTGGGACTCGGCGCTGTCCTGGGACGCGGACGCGGCGGTCGCGGCCGTCGCCGAGCTGTGCCGGACGGGGCGCACGGACGTGCCGCTGTACGACATCGCCACGAGTTCGCGGGTCGGCCGGGAGACGCTCGACATCGAACGCACGCCCCTGTTCGTCGCCGAGGGGAT